>CAZWID010000013.1:0-19021 GCA_964634065.1 uncultured Oscillospiraceae bacterium
TTTTGTCATCAAAACCGCAGGAAACTATGATTTTTTGTACCGTTTCTTTGTCAAGTTCACCAAAGGCGGCAGACAGCGCATTGGTAAGCGTCTTGCGTCTCATGGCAAATGCAGCCCTTACGGTACGGAAAAACAAAGCCTCGTTTTTGACCGTTACGGGCGGTGCTTTTCTAAGCTTCAAGTTTATAACGGAGCTTGTGACTTTAGGTCTCGGAATGAAACATTCGGGACCTACGTCAAACAGCATTTCGGGTTCGGAATACCACTGCACCAAAACGGAAAACGCACCGTAATCCGCCGTGCCCGCCTTGGCGCAGATACGCTTTGCAACCTCTTTTTGTATCATCACGGTTATGCTCTCAAAGCATGAGCACTCCAAAAGAGATGTTATGACGGGGCTCGTGATGTTATACGGAAGATTGGCACAGGCTTTGACTCGCATACCGTCAAAGTGCTCTGCGCACAGTGCCGCAAGGTCGGTTTTCATAGCATCGCAAAACACTATTTCAACATTGTTTCTGCCTTTCAGTGTACGCTTTAACACAGGCTCTAAAGCTTTGTCAAGCTCCAAGGACACGACCTTTCCCGCTCTCATCGAAAGCTGCTCCGTGAGACAGCCTATGCCCGGACCTATCTCCAAAACGCCGCAGTCGTCCTTAAGCTCCGCTTCCTCGGCAATGCGCTCCGGTACCCATGCGGCGGTCAAGAAATTTTGTCCCATGGACTTTGAAAAGCGAAAACCTTCTTCGGAAAGCAGTTTTTTTATATCATTGATATCCGTTAAGTTCATAGTTTCCTATCCTTGATGATAAAATCGTAGCACTGCCTTTCGCCGTCGTGCCCATCCTCAATGGGGACGGTCACATTGCCGCGGTAGCCGAAGCCGCTTGAGCGCAGCAGCTTTTGCATTGCCTTGTTTTTGCGGTGCGTGTCGGTGCGAACGTAAGCTCTGCCGAAATCGAGCGTGCAGCGTTTTACATGGTCAATAAGCTCCGAGGATATGCCGCTGCCGCGAAACTCCGCTGCGACCGCAGCTCGGTGCAGGACACAATAGGGCTCCGCAAGACTCCATTTGCCGTCTCTTATGCTCTCGTAATGCTCATCCTGCTTTGTCGAGAGAACGAAAAATCCCGCAACTCTTTTGCCGTACATGAGCATGAAGCATTCGCCTCTGTCGATATCGTCGCAAAACACCGCTTCGTCGGGATAATTGCCCTGCCACTGATCGACTCTGTGCTTTTTGAGACTGTTTTTTGCCTGACGTACGATGAGCATAATACTTTCAAGATCGTCCTCCGTTGCCTTACGCACCGCCGAGGGCTCGGTAAGAACAAGTCTTTTCTCGTCCTTTTTAAGCTCATCGACGAGCTTTTTGTCGCTCTCCGTAAGCTCAAGTTTCGAGAACATATCCGGTCGCTTTTCCATAGTGCGCTTGAGGCTCATTTTCCTGCGCCAACGGTCGACCTCGGCATGGTCGCCCTTTAACAGTACGGGCGGCACCTTTCTGCCCTCCCATGTCTCAGGTCGGGTATATTGCGGATATTCCAAAACGCCGCTCCAGTGGCTCTCTCCGGTGAAACACTCCTCATCCGACAGGACACCGGGGACAAGCCTGCAAACGGAGTCCGTCACCGCCATTGCCGCAATCTCACCTCCGGTGAGCACAAAGTCACCCACCGAGATCTCCTCATCGACGCACTCATCGATGAATCTTTCGTCGATGCCCTCATAGTGACCGCAGACCAGAACAAGGTGATCATAGTCGTTTTTAAGGCGTTTCGCCGTCTCCTGATCGTATGGCTTTCCCTGCGGTGTCATGTAAATAACGCGGCTTTTACGCTCGCCTGCCCGACGGCGTACCTCCTCAAGACAGCTTTTGAGGGGCTGTGCCATCATAACACAGCCCCTTCCTCCGCCGTAGGGGTAATCGTCCACCTGACACTGTTTATTGTCGGTGAAATCCCTGATTTGTATACAATTTATTTCGATAAGTCCCTTTTTCGCCGCTCTGCCGAGTATGCTTTCGTGCAGCATGGCATTCATACTGTCGGGGAAAAGGGTTAAAATGTCGATTCTCATGTCACATTCCCTCGATAAGGCGCACGGTTATTCTGCTGTTTTCGGCATCGGTTTTGAGCACAAACTCCGGTACTGCCGGTATCATATGCTCCGTTTCGCCCGAAACGATATATATGAGAGACGCAGGTGTTTCCAAAATATCCTTGAGCACACCGACGGTATCGCCGCCTTCGGTCACGACCTCCGCTCCGATTATATCCTGCAAAAAGTATCCGCCCTTGGGAAGCTTAGCATCACCGCGGCTGATGCTAACCGTTTTATTTTTCATGCACATTGCGGCGTTTATATCGTCAATGCCCTCGACCTTTACGATGGCAAAGCCCTTGTGTGGTCTTGCGGATACGACTTTCAGCGCAGTATTGTCCGCATACAGAGTCTTAAAGCCGCAAAAAAACTCCGCACTGTCAAGCCAGACTGCGATTTTCAGCTCACCCTTTACGCCGTGGGTGTTGACGATTTTTCCCGCCTCTATAAACTCGGTGTTTTTCATACCGTTCTCCTACAATCAGTTTACACCATCTTAGCACATTAAATCGGATTAAACAAGCGAATATAATGTTAAATTAAAAACCGAGCGTTCATCAAAGTAACGCTCGGTTTTCATTCTCAGTCGAGGATATCGACGGAGACCTTTTTGCCCTTTCTCTGGGCGACAGCCCGCATGAGTATACGAATCTCTTTTACGATTCTGCCCTGCCGGCCAATGACCTTGCCCATGTCACCGTCGGCTACCCGTACTTCAAATACGGTCTCGCCGCCGGAGAGGCGCTCGGTCACAGAGACCTCGTCGGGATGATCGACAAGACTCTGCACAATATAGGTCAATAGTTCTTTCATGCCGGTAGTATCTCCTTATTAGGCCTCTGCCTTCTTGAGCAGGCCGCGAACGGTATCGGTGGGCTGTGCTCCGTTTGCTATCCAGTACTTTGCACGGTCCATGTCGACCTTGATCTTTGCGGCACCGTCTGCCATGGGATCGTAAGTGCCTATCTCCTCGATAAAGCGACCGTCACGGGGACTGCGGGAGTCAGCAACGACGATACGGTAGTAGGGAGCCTTCTTTGCGCCCATTCTGCGAAGTCTGATCTTAACCATTTATGTTTCACCTCCATTTTTTATGTGTAAAAAGCTTTGATTTATATTACAAGCACATTTGTGCCGGTAAGCAATTAGAAAAGTCCGCCCAAACCGCCGAGACCTTTGCCTCCGCCCGCGCCGAGCTTCCGTTGGAGCTTTTTCATGTTTTTGCCGCTCATCTGCTTCATGAGCTGCTGCATAGCATCAAACTGCTTGAGCAATCTGTTGACATCGACGACACTCGTTCCCGAGCCTGCCGCTATACGCTTTTTGCGGCTTGAGTTGAGCATCGAGGGATTGTCCCTCTCCGACGGCGTCATCGAGAGAATTATCGCTTCGGTGCGCGCCATGCTCTTCTCGTCAACCTTGGCACCCTTCAGTGCCTTGGCATCCATGCCGGGGATCATACCCGCAAGGTCGCCTATGTCGCCCATGCCGCGAAGCTGCTGCATCTGCTCCATATAATCCTGAAGCGTAAAGCGATTTGCCTTCATCTTTTCGGCAAGCTCAAGAGCCTTCTTTTCGTCAAAGCTCTGCTCCGCCTTTTCGATAAGCGTCAGCATATCGCCCATGCCGAGTATCCTCGACGCCATACGGTCGGGGTAGAACGGCTCAATCTGGTCGAGCTTTTCGCCTACGCCGATGAATTTTATCGGCTTGCCGGTGCTTGCCTTTATGGACAGTGCCGCGCCGCCTCTTGCGTCACCGTCAAGCTTCGTGAGCATTACGCCCGTGACGCCGAGAGCATCGTTAAATGCGTTTGCGGCATTTACGGCATCCTGACCTGTCATCGCATCGACGACGAGAAGTATCTCCGCGGGCTTTACCTCATCACGGATATTGCAAAGCTCCTGCATGAGCTCCTCATCGATATGCAGTCTGCCTGCGGTGTCGAGGAACACAAGGTCGTTACCGTGCTTTTTGGCGTGCTCGACTGCCGCCTTTGCAATATCCACCGGATTTGCCGTTCCCATCTGGAACACCGGAATGTCAAGCTGCTTGCCGACCGTCTCAAGCTGCTTTATTGCGGCGGGACGGTAAATGTCGCAGGCGACAAGCAGAGGACGCTTGCCCTGCTTTCTCATGTAAGCCGCAAGCTTTGCACCGTTCGTTGTCTTACCGGCACCTTGAAGACCTACCAACATGACGATGCTGGGAGAGCTGCTGCCTATCGTCAATCTCTGATTCTCGCTGCCCATGAGCTTTACGAGTTCTTCGTTGACGATCTTTATGACCTGCTGGGCGGGAGAAAGAGCTTCGAGGACATCCGCTCCGCTTGCTCTTTCGGTGACGCTCTTGGTAAATTCCTTTACCACCTTGTAGCTTACGTCCGCCTCAAGCAGTGCCATGCGTACTTCCTTCATCGCTTCCTTAACGTCGGAAGCGGTGAGTCTGCCCTTGCCTCGAAGCTTCTTAAAGGCAGCGGACAGCTTGTCTGACAGTGATTCGAATGCCATGGCGTTGCCTCCTAAAATCTGAGTTTCGAGAGCTTATCCTTTACCGTATCCGTAAGTGCTCCCAAATCGGAAAGCTCCTTTTCGATCCCGTCAATGAGCTCGTTACGCTCCTCAAAGCGGCGGATAAGCCCCGTCTTTTCTTCGATCTCGCGCATTGCCGCATCGGCTCTGCGGATCATGTCCCACACGCCCTGCCTCGAGATACCGCTTTGCTCCGCTATCTCCGCAAGCGAAAGATCCTCATTATAATGCAGGTCGTAATACTCGCGCTGCTTCTCCGTCAGCAATTCACCGTAAAAATCAAACAGCATTGTATTTTGCACAAAACCGTCCTTCACGGCGACGACCTCCTGTAAAGCTTTTCGACTTGACGGATTATACACCCTCCATCCCCGTCTGTCAAGTATTTTCGGTTGTCATTTTTAAATTTTGCATAAGTGCATATTTTTGCGGAAAAAATGTATTGAAATCATCACTTACGGAGGCTTTCGCATGGATGCAAATAACAGTTTCACACCGCTTGACAGGCTATTTTCGCTCGGTGCGCAATCGGCTCGGCTCTATCGCGATACCGGTGTCATAAAGGCTGCATCGGTGTCGGCAGAGCTGCAAAAAGCAATGCAGAGCATTGGGCGCGCATATGAGCATATCCTGCGGCGTTTCGGCAGCTCGTCCGCAATTCCCGCTGCCTGCGAATGGCTTTTGGATAACAGATACGCCGCTGTCAGGGAGGCGAAAACGGTCAGGCGCGCACTATCCGAAGTAAGGTCGCTGCGCTCCTGCAACGAAGGTGCGCTGCTCTTTGTTTTGTGCGGCAGGCTTGTCGCATCCGGCGAAGGCGTTGTCACGGAAAAGCGATGCCTTGAGTTTCTCGGCGGCTTTCAGACAGTCACCGTGCTGACGCACTCCGAGCTCATGCTCTTTCCCGTCGCACTGCGTCGTGCACTGCTGCTGCGACTGTCCGTGCTGTGCGACGAGCTTTTAAAAAGCAGCGAGCCGGAGAAGTTCGGTGACGCATTTGCCGCGGTTTTCACCTCACTTTCCGCACTCTCCGATTTCGACATGAAGGCACTTTGCGACTCGGTCGACCTCACCGAACGCTTGCTTTTGTCTGATCCGACAGGAGTTTACGGCAAGTGTGACGAGAGTACCCGCAACGAATACCGACGCCGCATTGTGCTGCTTGCACGGCGCAGCGGCAAAACGGAGTATGAGTGCGCCTCCGAGCTTATAAAGTGTGCGCGCGAAAAAAACGTTCACATCGGTACGCTGCTTTTCGGGAATAAGCGGCGCAGTGCATTGCCGTATATCGCCGCAAATCTTTTGCTGACGCTTTTTCTGTCGGTGCTTTGCGGCTTTCTGTCCCACAGTGTCGCGGCTGCATTTTTGCTGCTTTTACCGTTGTCGGAGCTCACAAAGTCGCTTCTCGATTACCTGCTTCTGCTCATAACGGAGCCGAGACCCGTTTTAAAGCTTGACCTTTCCGACGGGATACCCAATGAAGGTCGCTGCATATGTGTTTTGTCGGTACTCATAGGCTCTGCCGATGCCGCAGTCGAATACGCAAAGCGGCTCGAGGAAATATATTTGCTAAACCGCGACGGCAGCGGCAATCTCACTTTCGGTCTGCTTGCGGATTTTCCCGAGGCAAAAACCGCCGTCACGGACAAGGATGCCGCAGTACTTGCCGTTTTGAAAGCGGAGCTTTGTGCGTTAAACGGCAAATACGGCGGCGGTTTTTTCCTGTTCACACGTCCGCGGCATGAAACGGCTGACGGCGGCTTTTGCGGTTTTGAGAGGAAGCGCGGTGCGGTACTTGCTCTTGCATCGCTTTTGTACGGTAAACCTTCCGAGCTGCAGATTGCGGTCGGCAATGCGGATGCGCTTTGCGGCACACGCTACATCGTGACGCTTGACGGCGATACCCTTCCCGCGCCCGACTCGATCAAGGTGCTCATCGGTGCCGCACTGCATCCCGAAAACCGCTGTGTCGTAAATGAAGCAACTCACACCATAGTCTCCGGCTACGGCATTTTGCATCCGCGCATAGGCACGGAGCTTGAGAGCGTGTATGCAAACGATTTTTCGCGAATATTCGGCGGAGTAGGCGGTACGGAGCCGTATTGCGGGCTCTCCGGCGAAGTATATTTCGATCTTTTCGACAGCGGAGGCTTCTACGGCAAAGGTCTTATCGACGCCAAGGCTCTGCTCATTTGCTCGAAGACGCATATACCGGACGGCAAGGTGCTGTCTCACGATGCTTTGGAGGGAGCGTACCTTCGCGGCGGCTTTGTGAGCGACATCGAATTTTGCGATGCGTTTCCCTCAACGCCTCTTGCCTATTACCGCCGCTCTCACCGTTGGATAAGAGGCGACTGGCAAAATGCGGCGTGGATATTTTCGCACAACAGCGGCATTTCCGACATTGACCGCTTTAAGCTTTCGGACAGTCTGCGCCGTTCTCTCGTGCCCGTATTGAGCTTTGTCTCGATATTTCTCGGTCTGCTGCTTTCCGCAAAGGGGCTGACACTCGCACTCATTGCGGCGGTGCTGTCTCTTGCCGTCGGCGCACTTATATCCATGACCGAAGCACTGTGCGAAAGTCGCCGCAATATTCGCTATCACAGCAGTGTTTTGTACGGTGTTTCGTCATCACTGCTGCGTAGTCTGATTCGGCTGTGGCTGCTGCCGTATGAAGCATGGATATGCTTTTCCGCAAGCGTCACCGCACTGTGGCGTATGCTCGTCTCAAGGAAAGGTCTCTTGCAGTGGGAGACTGCCGCACAAAGCGGCAACAAGCGGCATGATGCACTTTCCTATTTTAAAAATATGTGGTTTGCACCCGTAACGGGTCTTGCACTCGTTTTGCTCTCACCGTCAATAATCGCCAAGACCGCGGGACTTATGTGGCTCGTTTCGCCGCTTTGCCTGTATGCACTGTCGATGCCCTGTCGCAGAGAGCGCAAGCTTTCGGCAAACGACAGAAACTATCTTTTGGGCATTGCAAAGGATATTTGGAAATACTTTGCGACCTTCTGTACGGCGGAGGAAAACTATCTGCCGCCGGACAATTTTCAGGTGCAGCCGCCCGTCGGCGTTGCGCACCGTACCTCTCCGACCGATATCGGACTCGCGCTCTGTTCCGCACTTTGTGCCGCAGAGCTCGGTATCGACGGCGGAATGGGCATACGGTTCATCGAAAATATGCTCGGCACGCTTGAACGTATGCCCAAAAAGTTCGGGCACTTTTACAATTGGTACGACACACGCTCACTGCGTCCGCTGCATCCGAAATACCTGTCCTCCGTCGACTGCGGCAATCTGCTTGCCTGTCTTATCGCCGTGAAAAACGGTCTTATAAAGCATCGCTTTTTTGCCGCCGCAAAAAGGCTTGAAGCGATTATCGCGCCGATGGATCTCTCCGTGTTTTACGACCCGAAGCGGAAGCTCATGTATATAGGCATCGATGCGGAAAAGGATGTCCCCACGCCTGCACACTACGATCTTTTCGCAAGCGAAGCAAGACTTACAAGCTATCTCGCGGTCGCAAAGGGTGACGTTCCGAAGAAGCACTGGGAGGCACTCAGCCGCGTAATGCGGCGGTATCGCGGCTATACCGGTATGGCAAGCTGGACAGGTACGATGTTTGAATACCTCATGCCGGAGCTTTTCTTGCCGATGTACGGCAACGGACTCATCTACGAGACCGCAAAATACTGCGTCTATGTGCAAAAGCACAGACGCACGCCTTCCGGCATATGGGGCATATCCGAAAGCTGCTTTTTTTCTCTCGATCCCTCGCTCGCTTACCGCTATAAGGCGCACGGCTGCTCCGCTCTCGCACTCAAAAGAGGGCAGGATAGGGAGCTTGTCATATCTCCATATTCGACATTTCTCGCGCTCGGTGTCGATACCGCCGCGGCACTGCGCAATATAAGGCGCATGGAGGCTCATGTGCTGCGCTCCGAATACGGCTTTATCGAAGCACTCGATCTTACGCCCTCAAGGTGCAGCCGCAATGAGGGTGAGCCCGTGCGCTGCTATATGGCGCATCATTTGGGCATGAGTCTTGTCGCGATCTCCTCACTCCTTACAGAGGACAGTATCGTTTCGATGCTGTTGAAAGAGCCCTATGTGCGCGCATACAGGGGACTTCTTGCCGAAAAGCTGCCACTGTCTCCCGTCGTATTGGAGCTTTGCGACAGCACGCCGACAAACGCCGAAAAGCGTCAAAGCTTTGAAAAACGAGGCGAAAGCTTCGACTTTTTACACCCTGCTGCCTGTTTGCTCAGCAACGGCGCATATAACATTATGTCAACCGAAGGCGGCATTTCCGCTGCAAGCTGCGGCAGCATGACTGTCTACGCCTCACCGCGGTGTCCCGTCGCTGAAGGTCGCGGCGTCGAGCTTGTGCTTTGCGACGGCGGCAACGAGCTGTCGCTCCTGCCGGAGCCTAATGTCGACTATCTTTCGTCCATGTGGGAGCTTTCGGAGAGCTCATGCTCATATTCGCTTGAAACCGAGGACTTTTCGGTCAAGACGACTCTTGCGGTATCCGCTGCCGCAAACGGCGAGCTGCGCTTTATCGAGCTTTGCGCAAAGCACGATATCGATGACGGTGAGATAGTGCTGCGTTTAGAGCCCGTGCTTGCAAGCGCAAAAGATTATGTAAACCATCCTGCGTATTGGCGACTGGGTATGTGTGCCGAAAGTGAGAACGGCTGTCTCATGCTGAAGCGGCTGCCGCGAGGTCGGCAAGGCGAAATGCATATGTGTCTTGCCTGTGACCGTGAAATCAGCTTCTCAGCGGACAGAAACGGCGGTGTCGGTGCGATATCAAAGCCGCTTGTTACCCTGCGGCATCGCGTAAAACTCAAGGCTAAGCAGACTCTTTCACTGCGCTTTTGTATCTGCGTTGCCGAAAGCAAAAAGACCGCATACGATGCTTCTCAGCTCATGCTTGCTTCGGGACCGTCGGACTATGCCGCCATGGTATCGGCTTACGCCTGTGCCTTGGAAATAGGAGCAAAGGAGCTTGCGGAGGCTATGTCGCAGGTAACGCCGCTGCACTTCTTTATGCGCAAAAACGTGTTTGCGGCAAAGGAATTGCTCTGGAAATACGGTATTTCCGGCGACAGACCGATAGTTTTGGTGCCGCTCGATGTTGCGCGTTCGGAAATTGCAAATGCCGTTTTGCGGCACTGTCTCCTCTTTGCCTGCGGTTTGGAGCACGATCTCGTTCTGCTCTCCGACGAAGGCGGCGACTATTTCAGACCGGTGTACAGTGCAGTGCGCGATACGCTTTGCGCCAAGGGTCTTGAGCCGCTTATGGCGGACGGCGGCAGTGTGCACATTGTGCCCGCAGAGGCACGGGAGCTTTTGCTCTCCCGTGCGACCGTGATATGCGGTTCCGATGCCGATTACACGCGACACGAAGGAAAGCTGACACTTCCGCAGAGACACGGCAGAAACGGCACCGAGCCCATTGAATACGACTTCTCTGACGACGGCGCGTTTAAATATTATGTTAACTCCATGCCTCCAAGAGCGTGGACGCATATGCTCACAAACGGTCGTCTCGGCTATATCGCAGCCGACAACGGCTGCGGCAATATGTGGTTCTGCAACGCACGCGAAATGCGAATAAGCCCATGGCAAAACGATCCTTCGGGTGCATATCCCGCCGAGACTATCGAGTATGTCTCAAACGGGGAAAGACACAGTCTTTTTGCCTGCGACGACGGCTTCGGCTGTCATATCGTCTACGGCTTCGGCTATGCCCGTTGGCAACGTTCCTTCGGTGAGACCAGCGTTCGCTGCACGGCATTTATTCCTCCGGAGACCGACGCAAGAGTGTTCCTATTGGAATTGTGCGGTACGGTGCAGGGTAGCTTTGAGTGGAAAATGCCGCTTTGCCTCGGAGCCTCCGATGAGGCGAAAAACTCGGTCTCTGCAAGTTATGTAAACTCAATGCTCGAAGCGAAAAGCATCGCTCCGTCCTTTCCGCATACGCTTCGTGCCGCCTTCGGTGAAACGCCGCTTTTGTGCTGTACCGACCTGTATGCTTGGCTGCGTCGGACGAATGAAAACGAAGGCATCGGCTCGTATCCTGTATTTGCAGTATCGCTACCGGCGACAGTAGTAACAGTCATTGCCTGCGGTACCTGTGAGCCCGACGCGCTCAAGGAGTTATGTAAACCCGATGCCGCTTTTGCCGCATTGGAGCACACAAAGCGTCACTGGCAAAGCACACTATCGGTATTTAAGCAGAAAAGCGGTTTTACCGCACTCGATCACTATATGAACGGTCACGGACTGTATCAAAGTCTTGCCTGCCGCATCATGGGTCGCTGTTCGTTATATCAAAGCGGCGGCGCGATAGGCTTCCGAGATCAGCTTCAGGATGCCGTAAATCTCATATTTTCCGACCCTTCTCTCGCGCGACGGCAGATAATCACAAGCTGTGCGCACCAGTATCTTGAGGGTGACGTCATGCACTGGTGGCACCCTCTGCCCGACGGTGACAGAGGCGTCCGCACCCGTTGTTCGGATGATCTTCTGTGGCTACCCTGGGCACTTTGCGAATACACCGAGAAAACCGGCGATCTCTCGATATGCGAGGTTGCAGAATATTATGTAAACTCATCTCCGCTTTCCGACGTCGAGTCAGATCGCTATGAAAAGCCGCAGAGAGCGGAGTGGTCGGACAGCGTTTTGCTTCATGCAAAGCGCGCTGTCGACCTTGTTATACGGCGCGGTACGGGCTCTCACGGGCTGCTGCTTTTCGGTAGCGGTGACTGGAATGACGGCATGGATAAGGTGGACGGCGAAAGCGTCTGGCTAAGTTGGTTTTTCGCTCATACGGTACGCCGTTTTTCCGAGCTTTTGCTGTCGTTATGTAAACTTGAGCCCGACCGTTATCGCGCCGAAGCGGAGCGCATCGGCAATGCCGCAAACGCAGCCTGGGACGGCGCATGGTATCTGAGAGGCTACTGGAAGGACGGCAGTCCTCTGGGCTCCGTCGCAGACGGTCAGTGCCGCATCGACTCCGTGTCGCAAAGTTGGGCGGCATTTTGCAGTGACGCGTCAAACAGCCGCGTTGACATGGCACTCGATTCCGCTTTGGAGGCTTTGCACGATTCCGCTCTCGGAATAACGAAGCTTTTCACACCGCCGTTTTTCGAGCCCGAGCGAGATCCCGGCTATATCGCCTCATACGGTGCGGGCTTCCGTGAGAACGGCGGTCAGTATACCCATGCCGCCGTTTGGCTTGCGGCAGCCTGTCTGCGTCGAGGTCGCGAAAAGGAGGGCTTGACAATATTGCTTGAGCTGTTGCCGGAAAATCACGACACTATGCGCTATGAGGCGGAGCCGTTTGTTTTGCCTGCGGACGTATATTCGGCAAAAGGGCATGAGGGCGAAGCGGGTTGGACATGGTACACCGGTTCGGCGGCTTGGTATCTTAGGGTGGTCATTGAGGAGCTTTTCGGACTCAGGCTGTATGCGGGCAGGCTTTATATAAGACCTCGGCTTCCGGACGGCGCCGCACCGTGTCGAATACGCTTTGCGGGGCACGATATTTGCATAAACGGCGAAGAAATTCTGCTTGACGGCGAAAAATACGACGGAAAAGGTATACCATATTTCAAATAATGTGTTATAATGTATTATTAACGTGATATACCAAGGAGGCTTACAAATGGAATGTACCAGATCGGAGATACTCTCCGGCGTATGGCTCACCGCTTTGCGGTCGGATAAATTCAAGACAGGCTGTCTCAGTCTCAACCTTCTTACCCAACTTGAGCGCGAAACCGCATCGCTCAATGCTCTCATCCCGTTTGTCCTGCAAAGAGGTACGACACGGCATCCCGATATGCAGTCTCTTTCCGGAGAGCTTGATTCGCTTTACGGAAGCTGCATTGAACCCGTTGTTCGCCGTATCGGTGAGATACAGAGCATCGGCTTTTTCGCAAGCTTTCCCGATGAACGCTTTTTGCCCGACGGCAGCGATATCACAAGCAGCATAGCGTCACTCACTGCGGAAATGCTGCTGTACCCGAACACAAAAGGCGGTTTGCTGCTGCCCGATTATGTCGAGAGCGAAAAGGAAAAGCTGCTCGATATAATACGCGGCAAAGTCAACAACAAACGCGGCTACGCGCTCCAACGTCTGCTTGAGCAAATGTGCTGCTATGAGGATTTTGCGACACCGCGCTTCGGTACGGAGGCGACGGCGGAGGGTATTTATTACCGTCGCCTGACAAAGCATTACCGCAATCTCCTTGCCTCCTCACCCATTGAGCTTTTCTACTGCGGCAGCAGATCTGCCTCGGAGCTTGAGAATATTTTGCGTGATGCTCTTTGCACACTGCCGAGAGGCGAAATCAACTACGATATCGGCACCGATATCAGAATGAACGCCGTCGAGGATAAGGTTCGCGAATTTTCCGATGAAATGGCTGTTTCTCAGGGTAAGCTTGTCATGGGCTTCCGCTTGGGAGAGTGCATGGAGGAGCCCGACCTTCCGTCGCTCTATGTTTTCAACGCGCTTTTCGGCGGCGGTGTGACGAGCAAGCTGTTTGCCGAGGTTCGCGAAAGGCTCTCTCTCTGCTATTATGCGGCGTCCCTTGTCGATACGCATAAGGGTCTGCTCATAGCCGATTCCGGCATTGATTTTGATAAGTACGAGCTTGTTCGAGACGAGATACTTCGCCAGCTCGACGCTATAAGAAGCGGCGATTTCACCGAGTCGGAGCTCATCTCCGCAAGAAGCTGTGTCGCATCCGATCTGCGTTCCGTCGCAGACTCACAGGGTGCACTCGAAGGCTTTTATCTCGCAAACGCGGTCGACGGTGTCGACTGCGACCCCATGGCTCTTGCGGAGCTTGCCGAGAACGTTACGGCGCAGGAGGTTTGCGCCGTAGCGCAAAGTGCCGTGCTCGATGCCGTGTATTTCCTCCGTTCAAACGGTGAGGAAGGAGAATCCGATGAAGATAAGGAAATTTGATTCAATAGGCGAAACGCTGTATGAGGAAACGCTTCCGAACGGTTTCCGTATGTTTGCCGTCCCGAAGAAGGGTTTTCGCGTAAGCTTTGCCATGATATCCGTCAAATACGGCGGAGCATACCGCAGCTTTACTCTCGACGGCAAAGAAGTCATAACTCCCGCAGGTGTCGCTCATTTTTTGGAGCACAAGCTTTTCGATATGCCCGACGGCAGCGATGCTTTGACTGCATTTTCCGAAACGGGTGCGTCTCCCAATGCCGCAACATCAAATGAAACCACCGTCTATCATTTCGACTGTACCGACGGTTTTATCGACGGGTTGCGCCTTTTGGCGGAGCTTGTGACGACGCCGTATTTCACGCCGCAGACCGTCGAAAAGGAGCAGGGCATCATCGCGCAGGAGATAATCATGTATGACGATATGCCTGCCTATGCCGTATATAACCGTCTCATGCGTATGCTCTATCCCGACCATCCCGTCAGTGAACAGATTGCCGGCACGGTCGACAGTATTGCCGAGATAAGCGATACGACACTTTATGACTGCTATCATGCCTTTTACCGTCCGAACAACATGGCCTTTTGCGCCGCGGGAGATTTTGACCCCGCCGAGGTCTTCGCGGCAGTCGAGAGCGTCGTCGGAAAGATTCGTGCCGCCGATGTTCCGACGGTGGAGCTTTCCCGCGGCGGCGACCGTCCCGCAAAAAACTATCACGAGGAACACATGGAGCTTTCCGCACCGCAATTTCTGATCGGCTGCTCCTTTGTTCCCGAAAAGGGCGCGGCACTGCAGCGGCAGAAGCTTGTTGCATCCCTTGCACTGCGCACTCTTTTGGGTACCTCCGGCGATTTTTACAATGGTCTGTACAAGGAGTCGATGCTGAATCGCGATTACGATTACGAGGTCGATTACTCGGCGGGCACGGCGACCGTCATGGTAGGCGGCGAAAGTCCGCAGCCGAAATATGTCCTCGAAAAGCTGCTTGAAGCCGTCGGCGGCGTTCGAGAGCACGGACTTGACGGTGATGCCTTTTTGCGTGCAAAGCGTGCATCCTACGGTGCGCGGCTTCGCGGGCTCGAGGATTTTGACAGTATGTGTGTCGCTCTTGCGTCGAGCTGCTTTAAGGGCTACTGCGCTCTCGACGCCTTCGCACTGCTTGACGGCATAGAAAAGGATGAGTGCGAACGCTTCATTTGCGACAATATGACCGAAGAAAAGCTTGCTTTGAGCGTTCTTCTGCCCTTTGAGGTGAAAGCATGAACTTCGTTACGGCAGCTATTTTGAGGGATGCGGAGATCAGCTTCCCGATGTTCGGTGATCTCACGATAAATCCTCCCGCAAGCTTTCAGCTTTTCGGCAGAGACATATATTTTTACGGTGTTATAATCGCACTCGGCATGATACTTGCCGCACTCTACTGTGCAAAACGCGCTCCGTCCTTCGGCGTGACCTCGGATGAGCTTTTCGATTTGCTTTTGTGGGTCATCCCGCTGTGCATAGTCGGCGCAAGACTGTACTATGTCGCCTTCCGTTGGGACTACTATTCCATGTTTCCGTCCGAGATCATTCAGATTTGGAACGGCGGTTTGGCGATTTACGGCGGCATAATCGCGGGACTTATCGTCGGCATCGTGTGGTGCAAGCTCAAGAAGATACCCTTCTTTGCTATGGCAGACCTCACCGCTCTCGGCTTGCTCATAGGTCAGGCGATAGGTCGTTGGGGCAATTTCATGAACAGAGAGGCGTTCGGTGCCGACACCGATATATTCTGCCGCATGGGACTTACATATCCGAGCGGGCGCACGATATATGTCCACCCTACATTTTTGTATGAAAGTCTGTGGAATCTTGTGGGGCTTATTTTCCTGCATATTTGGACTAAAAAGGGTAAGCGAAAATACGACGGGCAAGTCTTTCTGCTCTATGTATTTTGGTACGGTCTCGGCAGAGCATGGATTGAGGGACTTCGCACCGACAGCCTTTACATAGGCAATACCGACATAAGAGTGTCGCAGCTTTTGGCAGCGGTCAGTGCCGTTTGTGCACTTGTTGCGATGATCGTTGTGGCACGCAAAAAGCCCGATCCCGAAAAAATGTATGTAAATATCAATAAAAAGGAGTCTGAGTAATGGCAAACTACAGAAGCATGATCAAAGGCACGGCAAGTGCCATAGGCAACAAGGCAAAGGAAAAAATCAAAACCGTGGCACAGTCCGGCAAAGTCCGTGACGTTTACGACAGAGGCAGCACCACCGCAAAATGCTATGCAAATATCGCGAAGCTCAATGTCCGTATAAACGGTGAGCTTGAGGAGCAGAAGAAGGTGTTCGTCGAGATCGGCAGACTGTATTTCGATCAGCATCGCAACGATCCCGAGGATTACTTTGTTCCGCTGTTTGATGAGCTCAAGGCTATGGATGAGAAGATCGAAGCTCTGCGCACGGAGCTTTACGAGGCAAAGGCAAGCGTCGCCGCCGCAAGAGAAAGAGATCTTGAGGTCGAGGTCGTCGATGTCGATACCGACGGTGATTTTGAGCCCGCCCCCGACGCCGACGCTCCCGCAGAGGAACCCGTCGAAGAATAATACGCTGTAGGCACTAAAATGCACAGGTCGGGTGACCTGTGCATTTTAGACTGTCAAAAAACTATGATACACAGGAAAACCGACAGAGTAGCGGGGGAGCTCGAGGGGGTTAAGACCCACCTCGAATTGGATCGCCGCCGCAAAAAAGCCTTGAGAATCAAGGCTTTTAGCAAAGCGTCATTTTGAGCATTCAAAATGACCGGCGGCTTTTTCAGCTTGCCAAAAAGCCCGAAGGGACTTTTTGGCAAGCTGAAATGCACGGGTCGGGTGACCTGTGCATTTTATATATTGAATTATTCCGAAAAATGGGTAGTGAGATAAAATATTGACGCAAAAAAATGCGTATGGTATAATAAATTCAACGCATAATGCAACAATAATAGTATAAGGAGAGGGGGGAGGCGAATGGGAAGCCGGATGAGTCGGGTGCTGAGTACGGTTTTAGCGGTTATGCTGACGGTACAGCTCTTGCCGATGCAGACGTATGCCCAAGGAAGTGAAGCCGTTGAAGCGACGGAAGCGGAAACGGCGGAGATCAGCGAAGCCTCACCTTTGCCGGAAACGGAAACGACAGCCGTCAGCGAGCTGACGGAGCTTAGGGAAGCGAATGTAAAGCACTATCGCATGAGCGACGGCAGCTATGCGGCGGTGCAGTACGACACGGATGTCCACTATCTCACGCAAAACGGAGCGTGGGCGGAAATAGACAACAGCCTGACTCTCGAAGTTGACGGCGGGAAGGAACGGTATACCGCGCGGATAGGGAGACTGCAAAAGAGCTTTGCGGCGGATGCGGAGAGCGGAGAGCTGTTTTCGGTAAGCGTAGACGGCTATACCGTGAGTATGACGCTGCAAGAAGCGGCGGATGCGGAGATACCGGAGCAGCCGGGCGACGTGGAGACGATGAGTCTCGAGCCGGAGAGCGGCATCGAAGCCGTAATAGAAAATCCAACAAACGAAGGCGAGCTCGGACTCAAGTTTTCGGAGCTCGGAACACCGCCGAAGAATCACTCGGAGCTTCTCTATGAGGACATTCTGGACGGTACGGATATAGTCTACGAAAACGAAGGATATAACATAAAGGAAAGCATAGTCGTAAGGAGCGCGCAAGCGAAGTACGACTATGCTTTTATGCTTAAAACCGTAGGACTGACGGCAAGCATGGACGGAGAAGCGGTGACGCTGAAGAATGCGGAGGGCACGGAGGTGTTCCGTATCCCCGCACCGTACATGGTGGACGCAAACGGTGCGACGAGCACTGCCGCGAGCTATACACTGACGGCGGTAAACGACGGATGGGTGCTGACGCTCACGGCGGATAAGACATGGGTGAACTCAAGCGAGAGAAGCTTTCCGGTGGTGATCGACCCGACACTGACGGTTGAGGCTTACATGAACAGCGAGAATAACAAGCTGTATAGCACCTATGTGGTCGAGGATACTCCGAATACGGCATATACGAATCAAAGCGACTTGGCTGTCGGAATGGGAAGCTACGGCGAATGTAAAATATACATGGGAGTGGACACACTTCCTGAGCTTCCGGCAAACAGCGTGATGACGGATGCGCAAATCCGCATAAAGCAGACGGGATTGAGCTACGGTACAGGCGGAAGAAGCGACGTTACGGTCGGGGTGTATGAGGTCGGCACACAGTACGGGGGCACAAATTTCGGCACATGGCTTACGAATCTCACATGGAATCAGTCGGAAGGACTTAACATAGCACCGGAGCTTTTGGACTATGTGAGCTGCAGTACATCGACCTCGGAAAAGTATTTGAGCCTTGACATAACGGGAACGGTCGCAAAGTGGTATGCAAACGGCAGCGATACGAAAATGCTGCAGCTAAGGCAAATAGACCTTGCGGATAACGATGCCGTGTATGCAAAGCTGCAAGGCTATAGCACGGGAAGCAGCGGACCGGTGCTGATCATAAGCTACCGAAACACGGTGGGGATAGAAGGGTATTACACCTACCAAACGGTGACGGCAGGGAATGCGGGAACCGTGTATATAGGCGACTACACGAATCAGGTAACACTGGTAAATACTTTGGCGAGCTACGAGAGCGGAGCCGTGAGTGCAAGCGTGGGACTTGTGTATAACACGGCAAATGCGGGAGTGAGCACGGACGGTACGGGAGCCGGTTGGAAGCTGAGCGTGACGCAGACGGTGAGTGAAAAGGACGGGAACCTCATATACACCGATGCCGACGGAACGGAGCATTATTTTCTCCAAACCGCGACAAATACGTATAAAGACGAGGACGGCTTGGGACTGACCGTTGTAAAAAGCGGCAGCGGCTATACGATGACGGATGCGGATGCGAACAATACGCTGACCTTCACGGGCGGAAAGCTGACGAAGATAACGGACTGCCGCGGCAACGTCGTCAATGTGAATTACACAGACGGCAAAATAACAAGCGTGACGGCGAAAGCGGATGGCGGCAGCACGGTGACGGTCGCAACGCTGAACTACACGGGCGAGAAGCTTACAAAAGTGACGGACTGCCGCGGCAACGAGACCGAGCTCGGTTACAGCGAGGAGAATCTTGCGGAGATAGAATACCCGGATTCGACAAAAGCGAAGTACAGCTACGAAGGCGGATACCTGACGGGCACGGAGGATACGGAAAGCAAATATTATTTGGGATTTACCTACAGAGCAAACGCACACGGCGGCAAGACGGTAAATGCCGTTCGGGAATACGCAGGGGAGAACAAGACTGAAGGCGGCGGCTTCCATGTGTATAAGCCGACGGAGCAGCTTGCGGGATACAGATTCTACGGCACGGATCACATAAGAGA
>CAZWID010000014.1:0-17565 GCA_964634065.1 uncultured Oscillospiraceae bacterium
GTTTTCGAGTCTCAGCTCGCCGCAGTTATGTGTACGCATCTGTGTCATATCATTTATCCTCCTTGATAACGGGGATCGAGCTCAGCCTTTGGGTTTCCTTTGCTATGAGCTCGGCTGCGTCTTTAATACCGAGCATACTCTGCTCTCCCGATTTCATGTCCTTGAGCGACACCGTGCCGCTTTTTATCTCATCCTCACCGATGAAGATCACATAGGGAACGGCAATCTTATCGGCATAGCTCATCTTCGCCTTGAACTTTTTCTTCTCGCAATAGATCTGTGTGCGGATACCGGCGTTCCGAAGCACGGTAGCGGAGGCTATTGCGGAGGAGGGATCGTCGGTCATCGGAATGACCAAGACGTCCGCCGGAGCCGTTACCGTCTCATCGGATAAAAGTCCCTGCTCGTTAAGTACATAGAAAAGCCTTGTCAGACCTATGGAGATACCTACACCGGGGAGTGAACGGTCGGTGTAATACTCCGCAAGATTGTCGTATCTTCCGCCGGAGCACACCGAGCCTATCTCGGGATGATCGAGCATTTCGGTTTCGTAGACCGTACCGGTGTAATAGTCGAGTCCTCTTGCGATGGAAAGGTCGATCGCGAAATTCTCCTCGGGAACGCCGAAGTCGGAAAGGTATTTGACGACCGTCTCAAGCTCCGAAAAGCCGACGTCGAAGGTCTCGTCCATGCCCCTATAGCGGGAAAGCCCCTCCATGACCTCGGCAACGGTGCCGTTTATCGCCATGAAGTCCATAACATCGTCCGCCTTATGGCTGAACATCTTGAGATCGTCCATGAGTATCCTGCGGACGGCGTTTGCACCGATCTTGTCCATCTTGTCGATGGCGTGCATAATGTCCTGCGCCTTTTCGCTCATACCCGCAAGGGAGAAGAATCCGTTTAACAGCTTGCGGTTGTTTACCTTTATTTTAAAACGATGCAGTCCCAGCTCCGTAAAGCTGCGATAGATTATCGCCGGTATCTCCGCTTCGTTTATAATGTCGAGCTTACCGTCACCGATAATGTCGATATCCGCCTGATAAAACTCACGGAAGCGGCCTCTCTGCGCTCTTTCGCCTCTGTACACCTTACCTATCTGATAGCGGCGGAACGGGAAAGAGAGCTTCGCATAGTTAAGTGCCACATACTTTGCAAGCGGAACGGTGAGGTCAAAGCGCAGTGCAAGGTCGCTGTCGCCTTTGGAAAAGCGGTATATCTGCTTTTCCGTCTCACCGCCGCCCTTTGCAAGCAGCACCTCCGCAGACTCGATAACGGGAGTGTCAAGCGGAGTGAAGCCGTAGAGCGAATAGCAGCATGACAGGGTGTCCTTCATTTTTTCCATTTTCATCTGAGCCTGAGGAAGCAGCTCCATAAAGCCCGATAGGGTGCGGGGTTCGATTTTAGCCATAGCATTTCCAATCTGCCGCAAAACAACGTCGGTATCGGTGCGGCACTCCCCTTTGCGGCACAGGGGCGCATCCGATATCGCATACTTTAAAATGCTGCCGAAACCGGAGATAAGGGTCGGCAGCATGATATTTTCTTTTTCGCGCTTATCTGCGCTTGGGATTGACGATATTGCGCCAGTCGAGGTCGCCGCGGCGCAGTCCCTGAACAAGCACCTCCGCCGTTGCCGCATTGGTCGCAAAGGGTATCTGATACTGGTCGCACAGACGCTCTATCCTGTTTATATCGTCAAAGCCGTTGGGGTTTGCGTGGTCACAGAAAAACAAAACGAGGTCGATCTCGTTATATGCTATCCTTGCGCCTATCTGCTGGGCACCGCCCTGATCGGCATGGAGATACAGCGTAACGGGAAGTCCCGTCGCTTCGGATACCAGCTTGCCCGTGGTGTTCGTTGCACACACCGAATGTTCGGCAAGAATACCGCAATAGGCTATGCAAAACTGAACCATCAGCTCTTTTTTTCTGTCGTGTGCCATGAGTGCAATATTCATAGTTATCCTCCGCTTCTTCAATAATGTTTTATTATATACGTTTTCTCGCCGTGTTTCAATCTTTTTTTATCGGATTTATTTCAGCAATGAGCCTTCCGTTTCGGTTATATCGGTCGCACTCTGGATACTGAAGTAGGCTTCGAGTATCTCACGCGCTATTGAGCCGCAGTTTGCACCCGCTCCGCCGCGTTCCACGACGACCGCTATCGCTATCTGCGGGTCCTCATACGGTGCGTAGCAGATGAATATGCCGTCGTTAACGACCTTTTCGCCCTTCTGCGCGGTACCGGTCTTACACGCAACGGTCGATGCCGTGTAGCCCAAGAAGGTCTTATAGCCCGAACCGTTGTAGTCGTTTGCGACAAGGTACATTCCCTGATGTATCGCGTCCCAATTATACTGCTCGCAGTCATCCACGGAGCTGAGCACCTCATCCTCACGCTCATAGACGTTTTCGCTGTAGTCAAAGCTTCTGACGCTTTTCAGTATCGATGCCGTGTGACGCTCACCGCAGTTTGCGATGGCGGCGCAGTACTCGGCAAGCTGCAACGGCGTAAATATACTGTCCGACTGACCGATCGCCGCCTGCATCGTATCGCCTATCGTCCAGTCCTCTCCGACGAGATCGAAGTGGTTGTCGGGACTCGACATATTTCCCTTGCTTTCGGGCAGCTCTATGCCCGTTTCCTCGCCGAGACCGAGAAGTGCGGCATATTCGCCCATCTTGTCGATGCCGAGATTGTGTCCCGTTTCATAGAAGAATATGTTGCATGAGTCGCGCAGTGCGGTGACTATGGTCTCCGAATCGTGACCGTAATTGTTCCAGCACCACGGTGCGTAGCCCTGTTCCTCGTAACGGGTGTACTGACCTTCACACTTTATGACCGTCGCGGTATTTATGATGCTCTCCGACAGTGCCGCAAGTGCGGTTGCGGGCTTGAAGGTCGAGCCCGGTGCATAGGTACCCTGAAGTGCACGGTTGAACAGCGGATTCTGAGGATCGGCAAGCAGCTCCGCATAATTGTCGAGCAGAGTGCCGGCCTCATAGGACGGCCAGCTTGCTATCGCAAGCGGTTCGCCGGTCTTGACGTCGACAACGACGACAGCCGCACCGGTGATCTCGTCCTCCTTTTCGACGTAATCGCCGTTTGCCATGTCCTCCTCTTTTTCCTTGTCGAGCTTTTCCCTGATTGCGACGACGCCGTTTTGCAGTGCTCTTTCCGCAACCTCCTGGAGCTGACAGTCTATCGTCAGATAGACATTGTTGCCCGGCTCGGGTTCCTTTATATACTCGGTGCTGACCACCGTACCGTCGGGAGCGGTGACGGTCTGAACAACGCCGTTTGTGCCGTGCAGATACTTTTCAAAGGCGAGCTCCGCACCCTCCTGACCGATCTTGGTATCGGCGTCATAGCCTCTGTTCAGCACATATTCGTCGTACTGTTCATCGCTTATCCAGTTGACATAGCCGAGAATATGTGCGGCATACTCGGTGTTGTACTCACGGACATAGGATTCCTTGACGGAAACGCCGACGACGTTGTTTTCGAGTATTCTCGATATCAGCTCCATATCGGCGTCCTCGACGAAAACATAGTCGGAGGTATTTATAAGGTAGCGCACATTCACCGCATATCTGACGGCGATTATCGCTCTTGCTTCCTCCGCCGTATAGTTGGAGTCGACATTATACCTCGTGCGCATATCGGACAGAACCTCGACGGCACTTGCATTCGCGTCAAGCCCTCTGTTGGATTTGTAGGCATCGAGCTTTGCCTTGTCGACCGATGACATCTCCGTATACTCAAACGGCGGCTGAGTTGTTATCGGCAGATCGTCGATATAATCGTCGCCGTATTCGCGCACCATGTTTATGAGCTCGAGTATCATTGCGTTGGAATCGACACTGTTATCCGAGGGAAACAGCTCGTTTGTGTCGATTATCAGATTGTAGCACGATTTATTCGTGACCAAAACTCTGCCGTAGCGGTCGAGAATATTGCCTCGTGCGGCAACGACCGTTGTCGTGGTCGTCGTATAGTTACGGTTTTCCTCGTAATAGGCATTGCCTTCGATTATCTGCAGCTTGTACAGCGATACAACGTATATCACAAGCAGCAGTGCCAAAACCGAACCGAGTGCGATAAGTCTTTCTTTTTTAATAGTTCTCATGCGAAGTTCCTCATTGTTTGTGCCTGAAAGGGATGTACAGCAGCAGAGCGGGAAGTACGGATATCACCGTCTGCATAAGCGCGGTGAACAGTGCGGGCAATATCTCCGCTCCGCTCAGTATCACCGTTGAAAGTGCCTGCGCCGTTGCCGTCAGCAGCAGAGCCGCAAGCGTGAAAACGAAAAAGGCGAAAAAGCTTTTGTTGATGTAAAACATCGAGGCTATGCCCGATGCAAAGCCTATGAGCGGGAACAGCACGGTGAACAGAACGACGTTTTCGGAAAAGCTCATGTCCGAAAAAATACCGAGAAACAGACCGAACACCGCACCTCTGACACCGTCGGTATATATTCCGGCGGCAACCGCCGCGGCAGGCAGGATAAGCCCTCTGTAGCCCGCTATGCTCACCCGCGAAAACAAAAGGCTTTGGATAAACAGAGCAAGTATTATATATGCCGCAAAGGTAAGTATACTTCGCAGCTTTTTCCATTCGATAAGGCGATCTAACACTTATTCCACCACTTCAAAATCTTTTACTATAAATACCTGAACCAGAGAGTTTAGGTCACAGCCGGGCTTTACGAGTCCGTACTCTATCTGACCTCCCGCCTCCGCCTGTACCGCTTCGACCGTGCCTATGACAAGTCCCTGCGGGAAGGCACCGCCCGAGCCCGAGGTCACGACCTCGTCACCGGAGAATATCTGTGTGCCGTCCGCAAGATAGGTGAGCTTCGCATAGCCGTCCTGCATCAGGGCAAAGTCTCCTACGATGAGACCCGAGCTGCCGTTATTGGAGACGAAGGCACCGATATCGGTGTTGATGTCTATGACCGTGCTGACGACCGCCCATGTGGTACCGAGCTCCGTCACCTGACCGACGAGGACGCCGTACTCCGTGATAACACAGTCACCGACCTCAATACCCGCATCCGAGCCCTTGCTTATCGTAAACGAATGCGCCCAATTGGAGGAGGTCCACGAAACGATCTTGGCGGATTCGAGATCCATATCGCTGTGCTTCTTGGCAAAGCCCAAAAGCTCACGCAGACGCTCGTTTTCCTCGATGGCGGCTTCGCCGTCCTTTGCCTCCTGCTTTGCTTCGGTCAGCTCCGAGCGCAGGCGTTCGTTCTCGGCTTTGAGCTCATCGTATTCGTACACATAGCCGTACACGCCCTCAAGCCATTCGCTCAGTGAGCTGACTATCCTCTGCACGGGTGCCTTTACCGCACCAGTCAGATCCGTGAAAAAGCCGGCATTGCCCTTCAGAAAGTAGGTTCCCGCTCCCGCCATCACCGCAACGATGAGCACTATCACACCGAGCTTAACGCCGTTCTTTTTGAGATATTGCTTCATAACAAAGTGACTCCCATTGCTTTAAGCATTCCGTTCAGCCTGCACAGCGGCAGACCGACAACATTGTAAAAATCGCCGTCTATACCCTCAACGAAAAGGGATGCCTTGCCCTGTATCCCGTAGGCTCCCGCCTTATCCGAGGCTTCGCCCGTTGCGACATAGGCGGCTATCTCCTCATCGGAAAGCTCTTTAAAGCGCACCGATGTTTCCTCCGCTTCGCAAAGCGTCTCGCCACCGCGGATAAGGCACAGCCCGGTATAGACTGCGTGCATTCTGCCCGACAGCTTGCGCAGCATTGCCGCGGCATCGGCATCCGAATGCGGTTTGCCGAGTATTTCGCCGTCAAGACTCACGACCGTATCCGCCGCGATTATGAGTGCGTCCTCGGGGTATCGGAGTGCGACCTCCTTTGCCTTTGCGGTCGCAAGTGAGCATACGGTCTCACTCGGCGTCAGACCCGATTCGACCTTCTCCTCCCCGACGGCGGGGCATATTTCAAATTCGGCACCGAGCATTCCGAGCAGCTCTCTGCGTCTCGGAGAGCCCGATGCAAGTATGATCTTCATTTTAATCAACGCCTCTGTAATATAATCCTCTTGTGAGCACGTTCGGCTTATAGCTGCCGACGCCCTTGTAGCATTTTGCGATCTCGGTGACCTCACGGGCACTCTCTGTCGTAAACAGAAGCCTGAGCCCCCAAAGTCCCGTAGAATAGAGATCCTCTTTCTTGTCCGCCATGAAAAGCTTGTGCGCATTGTATATCGCGTTGCGGTGCTCATACTCTCGCAAGACGGGGAACATCGAGCCCTTCCTGTCGGACAGCATTATACCGCTGTTACAGCAGCACTTACCGTAGGCATGGCTAACGACGCACTGATCCGAAACCATGAGCGGCAGTCTGCCGTATACAATGAGCTCCGTATCAATGCACTTTTGCATATCGCGCACCTGCGCAAGTCGCAGCTCGAAGGACGCGGTGGCGGATAAAAAGCCGAGCTTTTTGACAAGCTCCAAGCCGTAGGAGTTAAACATATTCATACCGAAGTCGGCACGGAGCTTCATTCCCGCTGCGGCGGCAAGTCTCACATGACCAATGTTGCCGACAAGTGCCTGCGTTATGCCGCGGCGAAAAAGCTCCTTGAGCATATCCGCGATCTCGCCGTATTTATCATCGGTTATGACTCTCGGCAGTACCGCGACGACGCAGCAGCCGTTGTCGAGGAAGGGTCGCACCGCGTCAAAGCTCTCATACAGCTCCGTGACCGGGACGTATATAAATTCCGGCTTCAGCTCCGCAAGCTCGGGAGAGAGCTGCTCCGCCTTCAAAACGTGATATATCGTGACGGGGTCGCTTATCGGGGCAATGCCGACCGGTGCCTTCGGCATCGGCAGATTGCGTCTTTCGGGTGCCGACGCTCTCTTTTCCGTAAGCTCGCTTAAAAGTCTGCGCCGCAAATCGTTCACCGTCGACGCGTTCAAAAAGAGACCCTGCTCGACACGGCTCTGCACTTCACTGCATATATACGGAGTACCGCCCGTTTTGCGCATCTGACGGTTTATAAATTCTTCGTCCACCGACTGGCGCACCGCGCCCTCCGGCTCTCTGCCTACGGCGATCGCCCTGTTTCCGTCACAGTCCTCCGCGGCGACACGTACAGCCTGCTTTGCCTCGACGACCGCGGCTATCCTTATCGGGACGCGTCTCATTTCGGAATCCATGTAATTGCGCCTTGCCTCGGCAAAAAGCTTTTCGGCTTCGGCACTCGGCTTGTCCGGTCGCGTGCCGAACATATCCTTTTTGTCGCCGTCGAAATATCCCTGAGTAAATCCGTCTCTCGAAAACGCGGTCTCGAGAGCGGCATATTCCTCCGGCGTCGGCTTCCTGTGCTCACGCAAAACGTCGGCATAGACCTTGGTGACGACGGCGGTATACTCGGGACGCTTCATGCGACCCTCTATTTTAACACAGGCAACGCCTGCGGCGTCAAGCTCCTCAAGACGGTCGACAAGGCAATTGTCCTTCAAGGACAGCGGATGCGGATCCTCCATGCGGCTTCCCAAGCTGTATTCCATTCTGCACGGCTGAGCGCACATTCCCCTGTTTCCGCTGCGGCGACCGATGAGCGATGACATATAGCACTGCCCCGAATGTGAAAAGCACAGTGCGCCGTGAACGAAAACCTCCGTCTCGATCGGTGAGTTTCGGCTTATGTGCCGTATCTGCTCGAGACTCAGCTCTCTTGCAAGCACCGCACGGGAAAGTCCCATTGCGGCGGCTGCCTTGACGCCTTCGAGATTGTGTATGCTCATCTGGGTGCTTGCGTGCAGCGGTATGTCCGGCACCGCTCTTTTCAAAACGGAGAGCAGACCGAGGTCCTGGACAAGTATCGCGTCCGCGCCTATGTCGGAAATATCCCGTGCCAAAGACAGTGCGTTCTCGAGCTCCCTGTCGGAAACGAGAGTGTTCATGGTGACGTACACCTTGCAGCCTCTTATGCGGCAGTAGCGCACCGCCTTTTCAAATTCGTCGAGACCGAAGTTCTTCGCACCGCGCCGTGCGTTAAAGTCACCGAGACCCATATATACGGCATCCGCACCGTTCTGTACCGCGGCAATGACCGCCTCCGGCGAACCTGCGGGGGATAATAACTCAAGCATAGACATACCTCTCCATCCTTAATAAACGGATTATAGCACACAATCGCCTATTGCTACAAGTCAAAATTGATGTTATAATGTGATACTGTGTAAACAATCTATGAAAGAGGTATCCGCAGTGTCTAATTTTCCCGACGCTTCGATAAGGGACAAGCTTATATCGGCGCATGACGGCGACGTTGCCCTGCTTTGGCTTTGGCTTTGCAGAGAGGGTACGTTTGACGGCGACCGTGCCGCAGCCGATCTTTGCCGCACTCTCGGTGAGGTCGACACGGCATACGAAAAGCTGTGCCGCATGGGACTTAACAAGCCCGCTCCCGCACGGAACGTCACGCCGCCGCCCGATGAGCTCCCTCAATATACGGTAAACGATGTGCTGAAGCGTTCGTCGACGGACGGCTCCTTTAAGGCGGTGCTGCACGAGGCGGAGCGTCTGCTCGGAAGGTCGCTTTCGGGTACGGACATGAAAACACTGTTCGGAATATACGATTACCTTGCCCTGCCCCCCGAGGTCATATTCCTGCTTTTGAACTACTGCGTCGAGCTGTTCCGCGAAAAGTACGGTCCCGGCAGATTGCCGTCGATGCGCAGCATCGAAAAAGAGGCGTACACTTGGGTCAACAACGAGATACTCACCATGGAGCAGGCGGAGGAATATGTTGCGGACAGGAAAAACCGCCGCTCTGTCGCGGAGAGCATCAAGTCCGCTCTCGGCATACGGGGCAGAGAGCTGACGGCAACGGAGCGCAAATACGTCTATGCGTGGATGGATATGGGCTTTGACGCGGAGACGCTTGCCGTCGCATATGACCGCACCGTTACGAACACCGGCTCTCTCAAGTGGAATTACATGAATAAGATAGTTTCTTCATGGCACCAAAAGGGCATACATACCCTGCGGGATATCGAGGAAAAGGACAGGCGCACACCGCGTCCCGCCGCCGAAAAAAGCGGCGATGACGCACTGTCGGGCGATGAGCTGAACAGACTGCGCTCGATATACGACATAGTCAAAAAGGGCTGAGGTGAAACATGGCTGTCGACGGAAAGCTGCTGGCAAGAGCCAGAGACGAATTGGAAAAGCTCCGCACCGACAATGCGGCGGAGCATGACGCAAGAGTAAGGCGCATATATCACCGTGTGCCCGAAATAGAGAGCATCGACTCAAGACTTCGCGCTCAGATGGCGGAGCTTGTCGGGCTCACGCTGAAGAAGGATCGCTCTCCCCTTCCCGACATCGGAAGGTTGGAGGAGGAAAGCCTTGCGCTCCAACTCCGAAAAAAGGAGCTGCTCATAAAAAACGGCTATCCCGAGAATTATCTCGACGAAATATTTTCCTGCCCCGACTGCCGTGACAGCGGCTATATCGGCGGCAGAATGTGCCGCTGCCTCAAAACGCTGTATAAGCGTGAGATAACAAAGGAGCTC
This sequence comes from uncultured Oscillospiraceae bacterium, assembly GCA_964634065.1. Classification (GTDB taxonomy): domain Bacteria; phylum Bacillota; class Clostridia; order Oscillospirales; family Oscillospiraceae; genus F23-B02. The sequence continues at coordinate 9,571 of CAZWID010000014.1, forward strand.
GGCGTACTGCTTAAAAACGGCGACGAAAGCTTTGAAAAATTCGATCTGTCGCTGTACGGTGATGCCGCAGCGGGCATGGAGATCGTGTATAACACCTGCCGTGAATATGCGAAAAACTTCGGCAAGGGCTCTTTGAACCTGCTTTTTGTCGGCGGTACGGGACTCGGCAAAACCTATCTTTCCGCCTGCATCGCAAGGACTGTCGCGGGGAACGGCTTTTCCGTTTGCTATGACACGGCGTCGTCCGCACTCGACGCCTTTGAGCTCAAAAAATTCGCAAGAGACGCGGAAACCGCCGCCGCCGCGACGGAAAAGACGGAGCGCATGATAGACTGCGACCTCATGATACTCGACGATCTGGGTACCGAGATGCCCACGCCGATGGCGGTCAGCGCGCTGTATACGCTGATAAATACGAGACTTGTAAACGGCAAAAAGACCATAATCAGCACCAACTGCGGCAGTGACGAGCTTCGCCGCCGCTACGGTGATCAGATATGCTCCAGAATAGACGGTGAATATATAAAATTGCCCTTTAAGGGTCGTGATATAAGAACCATGAAAAGGAGAGATGCACAATGACAAAGCAGCACGAGATAACGACCGTGAGACCTCTGCTTGATGCAGACGGCAACCTTCTTGAGCCCGGCTATGCAAAGAAGCTTTTGCCCGTGTACGAGAGAGCGGCGATAAAGGCGAACGGACTCCGTATCAAGGAATGGGACTACTATCTTGTAAACAACGGAAGATTCGCACTGGCACTCACCGTAGCGGACAACAGCTATATGGGACTCGACTCGATAAGTCTCCTGAACTTCGAGGAGGGTTGGGAGATAACCACAAGTCCCATGAGCATCATGCCCAACGGAAAAAAGAATCTGCCGGAGACCAGCGTCGTCGGTGACGTTCACAGCGGAACGAAAAATTACGACATCTGCTTTAAAAACGACGGCACGGGTCACCGCACACTCATTGCGCAGATGAAAAAGTTCGGACCCGCAGGCTCGCTCTATGCCAAGGTGGAGCTTTTCGACGAGCCGGAGGAAAGCATGGTAATCTGCACTCCCTTTGACAAGAAAAAGCACTTTTATTTCAATCAGAAAATAAACTGCATGAGGGCACGCGGCGAAGTGACCTACGACGGCAGAACATACGTTTTCGAGCCCGAGGACAGCTTCGGCGTTCTCGACTGGGGCAGAGGCGTTTGGACGTACAGCAACACATGGTACTGGGGCTCCGCCTCCGGAGAGGTCGGCGGTGTGCCCTTCGGTTGGAACATCGGCTACGGCTTCGGCAATACCGACGCCGCAAGCGAAAATATGCTGTTTTACGGCGGCAAGGCACACAAGCTCAGTCAGGTGAAGTTCAACATACCGGGCGACGAAAAGGATTTCATGTCACCGTGGACGTTCACCTCCGACGACGGCAGATTCGAAATGGACTTTGTCCCCGTTTTGGACAGAGCGTCCTGCACCGACGCGAAGGTCTTAAAGAGCGATCAGCATCAGGTGTTCGGTCTGTTCACCGGCAAGGCGATACTCGACGACGGCAAGGTCATCGAAATAAAAGACTTCCCCGGCTTTGCCGAGAAGGTCGAAAATAAGTGGTAATAAAATCAGACAGGAGATAAGACGATGAAATTTCTGACCGAAGAATGGGGCAAGGATTTTGAAGTCCTGCTAAAAGACACCTTTTCACCGGAAAAGACCCCTTCCAAGCTTACCCTCACCCTTTGCGAATGTTACAATAAGGTGCCGCAGTTCGGCGGCGGCACGGTGTGGTTCATGTATACGCTCAAAGACGGCGTTTTGCTGAGTCTCGAGCGCGGCGAAGGGCGCGACACCGCACCCGCCGCGGACTACACCTCCGACTGCGACTATGAACCCTTTGTGCAGACGATGACCGGTGAGCTTAGCACCGTCAAGGCTCTGACCTCCGGCAAAATAAAGCTCAAGGGCAGCCTCATGAAGGCTCTCAAGATGCTCGACACGCACAACGTCATAACCGAGTGCAAGCATCTCGGCGGCAAGACCGAGTGGTAAAATCTGTGCAAAGCAAAAGGCAATGCAACCGTTTCGGATGCATTGCCTTTATTATTTTAATTATTTCAGCATATTTTTTGAAAAGACGATGTCGCTGTCACCGATGCCGATGACGTCGCCGGAGAAAAGCCGCTCCAGGCGTTGTATCCTCTTGCCGTTTAGATAGGTGCCGTTTGTCGACCCCAGATCTCTGATGTAAAAATGACCCTCTTGGAGCTCTATGCGGCAGTGCTCGCGTGACACCTTTGCGCCCGAGCACACGACATCGCACTGCGGGCTGCGACCGAATACCCAAACGCTTTTGCCGCCGCTGCCGCCGCGATAGGTGGTGCCGACGGTTTTTTCCTCGACACCGTCGAAGATACCGAAAAGATTTTTCAGTTTTTTATCTGCCACCGTCATGCTCCTTTCTCCTTCCTATCTCGGCAAAGAACGGGAAGGTCAGCGGCCAGACGCAGCCTGCGAATACGACCATGATGAAATAGCGCACGAGACTTGCTATCTCGCTGCCGTTAAACAGCGCAAGCAGCGGAGCCTTGAGGACACTGCGAACGGCGACCAAAAGTCCGAGACCGATAAGGAGCTTGAGCACCTGACCCAAAAGCGGAGCCTCGGTCTTGAAGTGCAGCACCTTTTTGTCGAAATAATAAGCTACGACGAGACCCAAAACGGCACCGCCCATGACAAATGCGTTGTGCACACCGCTGGCAAGGTTTGCTTCGTCGACGTCTGCGGGAAAATCGTAGAGCAGGACAAAGGCGGCGTAGGCTGCGGTCAGCAGAACAAGCAGAGCAAGAATAAGGGGCATTGCGCGCTCGGAGCGTTCCTCGGTCTTGAAGCAGGGATAAAACAGGAGGCAAAGCACTATCGCGACGCCGAAGGACACGCCGACGTCAAGCGGCGTATGTACACCGAGGTACATTCTCGAAAACGGAACGAGAATGATGAACACGGCACACAGTATTCTGACCCACTTCTGCCGATTGGATGCGGCAATAACACCGAGAGTGCCGACGATATTCTGCGTATGTCCCGACGGGAAGGAATACCCCGTTGCCTCGGCTCTTGCCGATTCGACGATGGTGAAATCCTTATCGAGCACCCACGGCCTCGGTATACGGAACCAGAGCTTTAAAAACTGATTCACGACTATACCCGACAGTCCGACGGCAAAGAGATAGTAGCCCTGACGCTTATTGACGCACCAGAAGATTATGAGCGCAAGAGCCATGAAGCATATTTCGCTGCCGAGATAGGTCACGACGGACATGATCGAATCGAGCAGCGGAGTTCTTATACTCTCAAGCAGTTTTAAAAATTCCATAATACCCCTCCCGAGTCTCTTTGATATATTATACCACACGACACCGCGTGATTCAATCGAGTTTTCAATAGAGTTAATGTTAATATTATACTTGAAAAGTACAATACAGTTGTGATAAAATCAGTTTATCCTACACTTTCGTATAAATAAAGGAGGATGAGCCATGTCATTTTTTGATAGTATAGGCAGCAAGGTCTCGGCAACCGGTCAGGCTGCTGCAGAAAAAGCAAAGAATATTACGGAAATCGGTCGTTTAAACGGCGTTATATCTGATCACGAGAAGCGCATTTCGAGACTGTATTTTGAAATCGGACAAAGCTATTACGAGCGTCACAGGGATGACCCCGCCGCCGAGGAGCTTGAGCGCATCGCCGCCGTCAATGACGCACTTGACAAAATCGATGTCTGCCGTGAGCAGATTAAGACCCTCAAGGGTGTCGAGAAGTGCCCCACCTGCGGAGCGGATGTCGCCCGCGGCTCCCAGTTCTGCAACAACTGCGGAACGAAGATGCCTCCCGCCTCGATAAGAACCGCACCCAAAGCTCAGGTCGGTCGCTGCCCCACCTGCGGAGCACCGATAGCCGAGGGCAATGTGTTCTGCAATTCCTGCGGAACCAAGATCCCCGAAAACGCCGCGGCTCAGGTCGTTCGCAGTAAGACCTGTCCCACCTGCGGTACGGTGCTTGACGCGGATGCTGCCTTCTGCTTTGCCTGCGGCGCAAAGCTCGGCTTTGAGCCCGCTCCCGAGGTAAAGCCCGAAGCTCCAGTATTCACCGAGCCCGTTTATGAGGAGCCCGTTGAGCCCGAAGTGCCCGCAGCTCCCGAAGGCAAGGTCTGCCCCAAGTGCGGTGCGATGCTCGATGCGGATGCAATGTTCTGCTTTAACTGCGGCGCGAAGCTCGGCTTTGAGCCCGCTCCCGAGGTAAAGCCCGAAGTACCCGAGGCTCCCGTATTCACCGAACCCGTTTATACTTCGCCCGTTGAACCCGAAATGCCCGCAGCTCCCGAGGGCAAGCTTTGCCCGAGATGCGGCGAAATGCTTGATAAGGACGCAGTGTTCTGCTACGCCTGCGGAGTGAAGCTTGAAAACGCCGAGCTTGCTTACGGTCAACCCGAAGTGCCCGAGGCTCCCGTATTCACCGAGCCCGTTTATGAGGAGCCCGTTGAGCCCGAAGTGCCCGCAGCTCCCGAAGGCAAGGTCTGCCCCAAGTGCGGTGCGATGCTTGACGCGGATGCAATGTTCTGCTTTAACTGCGGTGCAAGTCTTGCCGCTCCCGAGCCGGAACCGCCCGAGGTCGAATTTGTGTTTAAAAACAAGACCTGCCCGATGTGCGGAACGGAGCTTGATGCGGACGCAATGTTCTGCTATTCCTGCGGAACAAAGGTCGAATAAAACAGGCAAATACAATTTTATATAAACAGAATCAAAAAGGAGAAATAAGAAAATGTTTTGCGGAAAATGCGGAAGCAACGTTCCCGAAGGCGCGGCGGTTTGCCCCGTCTGCGGAACTCCCACGGGTGCTGCCCCCGTTCAGGGCGGTCCCGGCAAGAAGCCCAATATCAATTGGGGAATAATCGGCGCGGCAGTCGGCGTTATCGCCGTCATCGTGCTTGTTATCGTCCTCCTGACCTCCTGCGGCGGTCCCGAGAGCGTTGTCGAGGATTATTATGATGCTCTCTTTAATGGCACCGGCGAGGATGTTTACGATGCATCGAATATCGAGGCACTATTCGATTTGCTCGTTGAGGAAGGCGAATGGGACAAGGACGATCTCGAGGATGTCAGAGAGAATATCATTGACAAATACGATGACTACTGCGATGACAATCGTGACGACTGCGAGGACGAATACGGCGACGACTGGACTCTTGATATCGAGATAACCAAGACCAAGGAGCTCAAGAACAGTGACCTCAAGGATTATGAGGACACGATCGAGAACTACTATGATATCGAGGTAGATATCGAGGAAGGCTTCACCGTCAAGTTTAAGTACACCCTTGAAGGCGAAGACGGTGACGATAAGGGCAGAGCCGAGGTCGATGTGCTGAAGATAAACGGCAAATGGGTTCTCGCGGATTGCCTGTACTGGGGTTACTGGTACGCAGACTGATTTTCACAACGAAATAAACCGAAAAATGCAGAGGAAAATTCTCCTCTGCATTTTTCAATGCATTTTTGTTGCAATATATGTCGCATGATAGTATAATATGCATGAAAAGCACCAAAACCAAAACAACTTTTAAGGAGAAGACAAATGAAGAAAAGACTTTTTAGTCTGGCTCTGTGCGTCGTAATGCTGTTCTGCGTACTGAGCCTGACAGCCTGCGGCAGCAGCTACGAGAGCATGGTTGAGGATTATATCACCGCACTGTGCACCGGTGACGGTGAGGAGGTTCTTGCCGCCATGAACTTTGACGCACTTTTGGACATACTTGCGGAGGAAAACGATCTCGACGATGACGAGGTCGAGGAAGCAAGAGACTATTTCGTTGATTTGATGGACGAACTTTGCGAGTCTACTCAGGATGCTCTTGAGGACGAGTACGGCGACGATTACGACTTCGACGTAGAGATCATGAGATCCAAGGAGCTTAAAAACAGTGAGCTCAGGGATTATGAAGAGTCTCTGGGTGAAGATGTCGAGGTCGAAGAAGGCTACACCGTCAAGTACAAAGCGACCATCGATGACGAAAGCGAAAAAGGCGAGGTTATCGTTATCAAAGCCAACGGCGAATGGATAATATTCACCTCCGATCTTAAGTAAAGCAGTTAATACCGGTTTCAATGCAGCGGAAATTCTCCGCTGCATTATTTTTCCTTGCAATTGGATGAATTTGAAAGTATAATGTTGTAAAACCGTATACTCGAGGTGTACTTATGAAAAAACAGGGTAGACACATTTCCGCAAAGAAAAGGCGCAAAAGAGGTCTCGCCGTGAAGCTTAACAAGCGACAGCTCATCATTGCCGCTGCCGTGCTGCTTATTGTCGCAGCCGTCATACTGCTGCTCTGTCTCAGGAGCGATCCCGAGGATATGGCAGTCGATTATCTCGATGCGGTATTCGGCGGCAACGGTCAGGACGTTTGGGACGTTATGAATATGGATGCCGTCTTGGAGCTTGCCATCGATGCCGGAAACGTAACGGATGAAAACGCCGACTCCGAAACCGAAAAGATGGTAAAAAGCTTCGACGATAACTGTAAGCTGCTGCAAAACGCCTGTAAAGAAAAGTACGGCGACGATTGGAGCTATGAGATCGATGTCGTAAAATCCGAGGACATGAAGGAATCGGAGCTTGAGCAATACGGCAAAAATATCGACAGCGATATCGAGGTCACGGAGGGCGTCAAGGTCACCTGCTCCATAAGCTACTCGGGCTCTCTCGGCAGCGATAAGGACGAAACCGTGATATACGTTTTGAAAATAAACGGCGATTGGATAGTAATGGGCGACTGATGCGACTGGAGATAAAAACACAGCACCGACGAAAGAGCGGAGGCTACCGAAAACGCCATTTTCGACGGATATAATATCATCGCGCTTGACGTCAACCTCGGTGATTTGCTTGAGGCTGCGGTAGGTACCGCCGGCGAACGGTATGACTACAATCCCGACAATTGGAATCTTTACGACTACTTGGATATAAGCAATGTCTACTGCGCGACCTACGCCGAAGAAATATCGGGCTACATGGCAGGCTATGCGGCGGTTTCGCTCAACTATGTACAGCTTCCCATGGACAGCACACAGTGGTCGGACCGTTTCGGTAAATCGGACTATCTCGAGCTCGTCGAAGCTCTGTATTACGGTGACCTCTACGTCTCCGACAGTATAGGCAGTATGCCCGCGACCACCAACACCGCAGTTAGTGACCGGGGCAGCATCAAGTAATATACTTGAATTAACCAAATCCAAAAGGAGAGGCAAACGCCTCTCCTTTTAAGCTTTGCAACGCAAAGCCGAAAAAACTCGAAAAATATTGCTTGCGATTTTGCCGAGGATACGGCTTTTCTCTTTTTTTATTCATTTTTATGTGCTATAATGTATTCTGTATTGAAATATTCTTACAACGAAAGGCAAAACTATGGGCTTATTTGACAAACTGTTCGGCAGTCATACCGACAAGGAACTGAAAAAGATATATCCCATCGTGGACAAGATAGAGGCTCTCGAGCCTGCGATGCAGTCGCTTTCCGACGCGGAGCTGAGGGCAAAGACCGACGAATTTAAAAGCCGTTATGCACAGGGCGAGGAGCTTGACGATATGCTGCCCGAGGCATTTGCCGCGGTCAGAGAGGCGGCGTGGCGAGTGCTCGGTATGAAGCCCTTCAGAGTCCAGCTCATCGGCGGCATCGTTTTGCATCAGGGACGTATTGCCGAAATGAAGACCGGCGAAGGCAAGACCCTTGTCGCCGTCGCTCCCGCTTACCTCAACGCAATTGCGGGCGAGGGCGTCCACATCGTCACCGTCAACGATTACCTTGCACGGCGTGACAGTGAGTGGATGGGCAAGGTGCACCGCTTCATGGGACTGAATGTCGGGCTTATAGTCCACGGGCTCACGACCGAGGAGAGGCAGGCTGCCTACAATGCGGACATCACCTACGGCACCAACAACGAGATGG
>CAZWID010000015.1:0-17329 GCA_964634065.1 uncultured Oscillospiraceae bacterium
AGTAGGATTTTAACACACTCTGTGTATAAATTCAACAACAAACTTTTGCAAGTGTAAAAAATATTGGGAGTTTTTATACGTTTTTTCCTCTTGCGGAGTGCCGAAAAGTGCGAAAAAGCCCACTTGAAGCCGCAGTGTAATCATTATGTAACCGTTTTCGCTGTTTGTCAAGTGTTTTTCAATCACCGTACCGCATTTAAGGCAGGAGCCCACCTCATCCTCTGCAAGAAAAATCAATTGTTCGCGCCTCATCTTCCGCCTCTGTCTCGGCGTCGTTTCGGCTTGACAATTATGGAGAATTGACCTATTATTGAAAATGTCAGTGTAATTTGACAGAAAATACAGAATAAGGAGAGAAATATGAAAAAAAGAATACTCGCACTGCTGCTTGCGCTTTGCATGGTATTTGTGCTTTGCGCCTGCGGCGGCGGTGATTCCGAGAAGGATGACGACAAGGGATCGAGCATAAACAAGGGCGGCAGCAGCTATAACGCAGGAAACTACGACGACGATGACGATGTCGGCTATAACGGCGGCAGCAGCGTCGCGACCGATACCTCGGAAGCGGTCCAACAGACCAAGGATTACCTCAACGCATACTTGAGCGGTGATGCGGAAGGTATGTTCGATGCGGCAAATTGGTCGTATTGGTACAGTGCTTGCGTTGAAAACGGCACGATGAGCAAAAGCAACATTGCGGATAAAAAGACCGACCAGATAGCGTACTATCAGGAAGGAATCAACAGCATCGGCGAAATGTACGGCGGAGGCTGGTACTATTCCTTCGAGATAACCGACATCAGAGAAGTGTCCCAGTATAGTGTCGAAGATTGGAACGAGACCATATACGATATGTGCGGCTATAACTGCACGGCATCCTGCGTAATCGAGTTTACTTTCACCATCGAAGGCGACAACGGTGCTGCCGATACCTATGAAGCAAGTGCACAGTGGTTCTATGTCGGCGGTGTATGGATGCTGCCCTTTGACTATTAAGATTAAAAAAAGGAGAACGGATATGAAAAAAGTAAAGAAAATACTTGCGCTGCTGCTTGCTATGTGCATGGTGTTTGCGCTCTGCGCCTGCGGCGGTGACGGCGACGACGGTAAGGACAGCGACAAGGACGACAAGGTCGGTGTTTCCGACAAGGGCAACGGCAAAGACAAAGACGGCGACAAGGACAAAGAGCTCACCGCCGAGGAGCTGATCGTAGGCGATTGGGAAGCAAAGTTCAGTATGCTTGTTGCAATGGAAATGGCAGGCGTTGAAGACCTTGACATTATCGTCGAGTACTTTGATTTTGATTCCGTCAGCTATGTTATGTCTTTCAGCTTCGATGAGGACGGCAATTACACGTTGTCTATGAAAGCCGATGAAGACGAGATTGAGGAAGTCTTGCGCGAAGGCATGGTAAAGCTCATTGAGGAAGAACTTGAAATAAGCATAGCCGATGCCGCAGCAGAGGAAGGCATGACCGAGGATGAGCTTGTCGACGCACTTGTTGAGGAGCTTTTCGGAGATGTAAGCGATATGGCAAACTTCAATTCACAGAGAGGCACTTATAAGCTCGACGGTGACAAGCTGTACATGGATGACGATGAAGACTCCTACGCCACATTTAAAGTAGACAGCGACGAGCTTACTCTCATCGCAAGCTACACCTACGGTGAAAAGGACGATTCCCCGCTCTATCCTCTGACTTTTGAGAGAGTATAAACTCAGTATAATGCAACAAAACGCTTCCGTTTTTTCGGAAGCGTTTTTGCTTAAGCTAAAGAGAGGCGTCGTACAGCTCCTTTGAGCCGTAGTCTGACTGCTCCGCGACCTTTTTGCAGGCGGCTTTTCGGGACAGCCCTTCGGCTCTGTAGCTCTCGACAAGCTTTAATGCATCACAGAGGCTAAGCTCAGAGGTCTTTTCCGGTGCGCCATCGATGACGAGGACAAATTCGCCTTTCGGCGGCGTTTCGGCAAAATGCGCGACCGCACCGTCAAGATCGGTGCGCAACGCCTCCTCATGCAGCTTTGTAAGCTCCCTGCAAAGGCTGATTTTCCTCTCGCCGCCGAAGGTGTTTCGCATATCCTCGAGAGTGCGGCAAAGCTTATGCGGTGCCTCGTAGAATATCATGGTGCGACGCTCGCCGCGCAGTGCTTCGAGGTGCTCACGGCGAGACTTGTTTGCCGTCGACAAAAAGCCCTCGAAGCAGAATCTTCCCGTCGGAAGAGCGGAGAGCGCAAGCGCGGTGCAGACCGCGGTCGGACCGGGGACCGAAACGACCTCGACGCCGTTTTCGGCGCAGAGGCGAACCATGTCCTCTCCGGGATCGGATATCGCGGGCATACCCGCATCCGTGACCAAAGCGCAGCTTTCGCCGTCGATTATTCGGGACAGTATCTTCTGTCCCGAAGCGTACTTGTTGTGCTCGAAATAGCTGACAAGCGGCTTGCGTATATCAAAGTGATTGAGCAGCTTCAGCGTTACTCTCGTGTCCTCTGCGGCGATGAAATCGACCTCCGAGAGTATGCGCCTTGCTCTCGGAGAAAAGTCCTCGAGATTGCCTATCGGCGTACCGACAAGGTACAGCTTTCCGCTCATTTATGTCCCTCCCTGTGATAGATCCTGAGTGTTTCCTCGGTCTCGCTGCCGTCGTCGTTGCGAAGGATAAGCGGCGGCAAGACCTTAGTCCCCTGTGCCGCACCGCGTTTTGCCTCGATGAGCACGACGGACGGCGCGGAGTCCTTTTTATGCGACACAAAGCGCAGCCTTTTCGGTTCGAGCGAATACTCGTGCAGAAGGCATATGAGCTCACAGAGCCGCTCCGTCCTGTATACAAGATAAAAGCTTCCGCCCGTCGGGCAAAGATATGCCGCGGCGGAAACGACATCGCGCAAAGTACAGTCAAGCTCCGATCTTGCGGCAGCCTTATCCGCATCGGGCGATACCTTGCCGCTGCCCGCCGTAAAGTACGGCGGATTGGCAACGACAAGAGGAAAGCTTCCCGTTGCGAAAAGCCGCCTGTGCTCCCTGATATCGCCGCAAACTATCTCGCCTCTGTCCGCAAGAGAATTGCGGCAGAGGTTTTCTTTCGCTATGCGGACGGCATCGGGATTTATTTCAAGTCCCGTGACCGAAAGAGTGTCGCTGCGGTGCATGAGCAGCAAGGGCAGGATTCCCGAGCCGCAGCCGAGATCAATGCAGCGTTTCCTGCCGGAGGTATTCACAAAATCGGCAAGGAGCACGGAATCGGTTCCGAGTCTGAAATGCTCCGACTGCATAAAAAGGGGACCGCCGTCCCATAGTGCTTCAAAAGTGGGCATGATATGTCTCCGTAGGGTTTGTTATCACGATTGTAGCATAGGCGGCGAAAAATTTAAACCAAAACTTCTCCGACCGCGTTAGTAATGCGAAAATTTGTCCATAATTCGGAGTACGGACACGCTTTTTCGGCAGGATAATATGCGTCGTTCGTTTAAAATTGCAGGTGCAAGGGGGAATGATTCCTTGAAGAATAACGAAAAATTTACCGAAAAGGCGGAGGCTGCAATCGAACAGGCGCGCCTTGCCGCGTTTGCTCTCGGGCACAGCTATGTGGGCACCGAGCATCTTCTGCTCGGCATAGTGCGGGAGGGAGCCGGTCTCGGCGCGAGAATACTGCGTGAAAAGGGCGTGAGCGAAGCAAGACTCAAAGACGCGATATGCGCCGCCTCCGGTGCGGGGGCACCGGGGACACCCGCGCAGGGGCTCACAAAGCACGCATGGAACGCCATTGAAAAGGCGGCGACGGATGCACTGTCACTCGGGCACCGATACGTCGGAACGGAGCATCTTCTGCTCGGGATACTGCGTCAGCCCGATTGCGGCGGTGCGGCGGCTCTTTCGCGCTGCGGCTGTGAGCTCAACGAGCTGTACACCGATATTCTGGGTATCTTCGGAAGCCCGCAGCCGAAGCCGAAGCAGACGCAGACAGCGACAAAGCCTTCGACAAAGCACGCCGAGACCAGAGTCCTCGACCAATACAGCCGCGACCTCACACAGCTTGCGCTGTCCGGTGAAATAGAGCCGATAATCGGCAGAGGCGACGAAATACGCCGCAGCGTGCAAATACTGTCACGCAGGACGAAAAACAATCCCGTTTTAATAGGCGAGCCGGGTGTCGGCAAGACGGCAATCGCGGAGGGGATCGCCGTGTATCTCTCCGGCGGCGAAGCTCCGGAGAATATCGCCTCGAAAAGGCTTGTATCGCTCGATATGGCTGCGCTTTTGGCGGGGACGAAGTACAGAGGCGATTTCGAGGAGCGGGTCAAGGCGGTGCTCAAAGACGTCAAAAAGGCGGGCGACGTCATACTGTTCATCGATGAGCTGCACACGATAATTGGAGCGGGCTCCGCGGAGGGCGCGATCGATGCGGCGAACATTCTGAAGCCCGCTTTGGGCAGAGCGGAGGTGCAGATAATCGGCGCGACGACACCCGAGGAATACCGCCGCCACATCGAAAAGGATGCGGCACTCGAGCGTCGCTTTCAGCCTGTCAAGGTCGATGAGCCGACGGAGGAGCAAACGATGTCGATGCTCCTCGGCATTAAGGACGGACTGGAGGCACACCATCATTTGAAGATAGGACGCTCCGCACTGACTGCCGCACTCGAGCTTTCGCAGAGGTATATAACGGATCGCTTTTTGCCCGACAAGGCGATAGACCTCGTCGATGAGGCAGCCGCAAAGACCCATGTCGCGGGAGGTCGACTCGTTACGGCGGAGGACGTGTCCGAGGTCGTGTCACTGTGGACGGGCGTTCCCGTTGCGGCTCTCGACACCGATGAAAAGGAGCGGCTGCGGCACATGGAGGAGCTGCTGCACCGCCGTGTTATCGGTCAGGACGCAGCGGTTCAGGCGGTGGCGCGGGCGATACGGCGCGGGCGCATGGGACTTTCCGACCCGAAAAGACCCGTCGGCAGCTTTCTGTTTCTCGGTCCGACGGGAGTCGGAAAGACGGAGCTTTGCAGGGCACTGTCCGAGGCGGTGTACGGTGACGAAAACGCCATGATACGGCTCGATATGTCGGAGTATATGGAAAAGCACGCCGTGTCGAAGCTCATCGGCTCTCCGCCAGGATACGTCGGCTATGAGGACGGCGGTCAGCTCACCGAAAAGGTGCGTCGTCATCCGTGGTCGGTGGTGCTTTTCGACGAGATAGAAAAGGCGCATGAGGACGTTTGGGGCATACTGCTGCAAATACTCGACGACGGGCACCTCACCGATTCCGCAGGCAGACAGGTCGATTTCCGCAACACTGTGATAGTCATGACCTCGAACATCGGCGCAAAGCTTATCACCGAAGGCAGGCACAGACTCGGCTTTTCATCCGACTGCACAAGCCGCGACGCGGAGCTTGACGAGCGCGTAAACGATGAGCTCCGCGCGACCTTCCGACCGGAATTTCTCAATCGCATCGATGAAAAGATAATCTTCCGCCGTCTCTCAAGGGAGGAAATACACAGGGTAACGGAGCGTATGATAGACGGTGTTGCCGAGAGATTCACGGAGCTCGGCATGGAGCTTGAGCTCTCCGACGGAGTGGTCGACACGATAGCGGAAAAGGGCTACGACGAAAGGTACGGCGCGAGACCGCTGCGCCGCGTTATAAGAACGGTCATAGAGGACAGGGCGGCGGAGCTGCTACTGGACGGTGAACTGCAAAGCGGCGACGGCGTTGTCGCAAAGCTTGACGGCAATACCGTCGTACTGACAAAAAAGCCTCAATGTTGACGCGAAAAGATTCATGTAGTATACTAAATTATTAAGATTCAAGCTACACGGAGTAAATATATGGATAAGGATGAATTGATCGAAATTGCGAACAATCGCAGTTCTTTTAATAAGCACAACGGAATAACAATCGTCGATATAGGGGACGATTTCTGCGTTGTCGAGGGTGAGCTTAAAGAGCAGAGCATGAACCCGTGGGGCATGGCGCACGGCGGCTTTGTCTATTCGCTGTGCGACGTTGCCGCGGGAGCACTCATAAGCAAAACGGAGTGTCGCGGAGTCACCCTGAGCTCGAATATGCAATATCTCCGACCGTCCGTCGGCAAGAAGCTTCGAGCGGAAGGGAAGCTGCTGAAAAGAGGAAAAACGGTTGCATTCGTGCACACGGACGTTTATAACGACGAGGGCGTACACACAGCAACGGGTGAGTTTCAGATATTTATAAAAAGCTTATAAAAAGAAGGGCTGATGAGAAATGAGCGCGCCGATACTGTATATCGTTATACCGTGCTACAATGAGGAGGATGTCCTGCCCATAACGGCACCCATGTTCCTCGAAAAAATCACGACGCTGTCTCGGCAGGGCAAAATATCGCCGCTGAGCCGTGTCCTGTTCGTGAACGACGGCAGCAAGGACAAGACATGGGAGGTCATAAGCTCGCTTGCAAAAAGCGATGAGCACTATATCGGCATAAGCCAAAGCCGAAACAGGGGTCATCAGAATGCCGTGCTTGCGGGACTCATGGAGGCGCGCGGACACTGCGACATCACCATATCCATAGACTGTGACGGTCAGGACGACATTAACGCTATGGACAAAATGGTTGAAGCATATGCACAGGGCTGCGACGTCGTGTACGGCGTTCGCAGCGAGCGCAAGACAGACACCGCGTTCAAACGCACAACGGCTCAGGGCTTTTACAAGTTTCTTTCGCTGATGGGCGCGGAGGTCGTGTACAATCATGCCGACTACAGGCTCATTTCCTCAAAGGCACTAAATGCGCTTTCGGAATTTAAAGAGGTCAATCTATTCCTTCGCGGCATGGTGCCTCTTGTGGGCTTTAAGAGCACAAGCGTTCGGTACAGTCGCTCCGAACGCATTGCGGGAGAGAGCAAGTATCCGCTAAAGAAGATGATCGCTCTTGCGGTCGACGGGATAACGAGTCTGTCGGTAAAGCCGCTGCGACTCATAATGAGCTTCGGACTCATCGTCGCGATGATAAGCTTTATCGGCGTCCTGTGGGCGATAATCTCCGCCCTTTGCGGCGACACGGTTGCGGGCTGGGCAAGTACCACCTGTATCGTCTGCTTCGTCAGCGGCGTTCAGCTCATATGCATGGGCATAATCGGAGAATACGTAGGAAAGATATATATGGAGACCAAGGCACGTCCGAGATATATCATATCCGACCGCACTTGGGAGGAATGATGTGGCGATGAGGAGCGAGGGTATTTACGCAAGGTACATAAAACGTATACTCGACATTGTGTGCGCCGTTTTGGGCTTGACCCTGTTTTGTTGGCTGTATGCGATAATTGCCGTTGCGGTAAGGGTAAAGCTCGGCAGTCCCGTTGTTTTCAGACAGCGGCGACCCGGCAAGGACGAAAAGATATTCGAGCTTTGCAAATTCCGCAGTATGACGGATGCCGTCGATGAAAACGGAGCTCCGCTTCCGGATGAGCAAAGGCTTACGAAATTCGGTAAGCTTCTTCGCAGCACCAGTCTCGACGAGCTTCCGGAGCTTTGGTGCATACTAAAGGGCGACATGAGCTTCATAGGACCCAGACCGCTTTTGCCGTCCTACCTGCCGTATTATACGGAGCGCGAGCACCTGCGGCACAGTGTGCGCCCCGGACTGAGCGGGCTTTCGCAGGTCAGCGGAAGAAATTCGCTTGCGTGGGACAAACGGCTCGAGACCGATGTCGAATATGTTGAGAACATAAGCTTTTTGCTTGACCTCAAAATAGTGCTGCTGACGGTGAAAAAGGTGCTTGTGCGCAGTGATATATCCGTCGGTGAGGAGGGCAATCTTGCCGAGCTGAGAAGTGCAAAGGAGAGCGTTTGCAATGACGGTCAATGATGCGTTTTTGATTGCTGTCTCGGCGTATTTGCGTGGAGAAGAAGCCGACCTTGCGCTATCCGATGCAGATTGGCGGCGGCTTATTTCACTCTCGGAGGAGCAAAAGCTTTTGCCGGCGGTGTTCGATGCGGCAGGCAAAAGTGCACCGGCGGAGATATACGCGGAGGCAAAGCGCAGAACTCGGCTTCTGGTCGCGGCTCAGATACGCCGCACCGAGGAATTTAAAAGGGCGTATTCGGAGCTTTTGCGTCTCGGCTTTTGTCCGCTCGTCGTCAAGGGCATCGTTTGCCGTTCAGTTTACGAAAAGCCCGATATGCGTTCGTCCTCCGATGAGGATTTGTATGTGAACGGCGATTATATGCGCTTTCACGAAGCGATGCTCGGTATCGGCTTTGCCGCACAAACGCCCGATCTCGAAAACGGTCACGAGGAACGCTACACGAGAAACGGCTTGCTGATAGAGGGACATTGGGAGCTTTTCCCCAAGACCAACTCCGTCCTGTTTTCCTTAAATGAGCTGACCGACGCCTTTTGGCAGCGCGCACGGACTGTGACGTCGGACGGGATAAGCCTTCGCACGCTTGAGCCGACCGACCATTTCATCTTCCTGCTGCTCCACGCCTATAAGCATTTTGTGAACTCCGGTGTCGGAATACGCCAGCTTTGCGATATCGCGCAGTGGGCAAAGGCGTATGACATCGATTTCAACAGGGTACGCACAACGGCGAAAAATGCGGGAGCGGAAAAGCTCTGCGCGGCGATATTCGATGCGGGAGCGCGGTACTTCGGAATGAGCTTTCCCGACGGATGGGAAAGGGTCGACTCGACCGCGCTTATAAACGACGCCCTCGACGGCGGTATATACGGCTCTGCCGATATGGACAGAAAACACAGCGGCAGCATGACCCTCGGCGCACTCGAAGCATCGCGAAACGGCAGCGGCAAAACTCCGCTGCTGCAAGCCCTGCTCCCCAACAGAAGGGTCATGGAGCTGAACTATCCGTGGGTCAAAAAAAGTGCGCTGCTGCTGCCCGCCGCATGGACGGCAAGGGCGGTGCGCTATGTTCACCGCCGCGACCGCTCCGCCGCGGAAAGCATAAAGCTCGGCAACGAGCGCATAGAGCTTTTAAAGCTCTACGGCGTTATAGACTGATACAATCGCATATATTGAAAATCCGACGGCGTTTGCCGTCGGATTTTCATATGTTTACTTTACACTTTCACGATATAATCGGGCTTGCGGGGAATGGGAGTGGGGTGCTCGCAGTCGGGATAGCCGAGGGCCATCGAGGCAACGCCTCTTAAGTTTTCACTCAGCCCCCACTTTTTTAGCAGAGCCTTGCCTTCGGAAAACTCAAACATTTCCTTGCAGCGGTGAATCCAACAGGAGCCGAGCCCGACGGCGTAGGCTGCGTTCAGCATATTCGTGCACACTGCGGCACCGTCAAGGATGCCGATCTCCTCGGTATATGCCGTTTCGGTCGCAAGCACCAAAATGACCGTGGGTGCACCGTAATAGGGATCGACATCGGCACCGATGACCTTTGCATTGAGTGCCGCAACGGCGTTTCTGTCTTCGGCGTTTTGCACCGCGATTATCACCGGCGACTGAGCACCCTTTGCGGTGGGGGCGAAGGTACCCGCCTCAAGCACCGCATCGAGCAGAGCGGCATCGACCTGCTCCGACTTGTATTTTCTGACGGCGCGTCTGTTTTTGAGCATTTCAAGAGCTTCCATTTTTAAACCTCCGTTTACAGTTTTCTTTATTATAATCACAACTGATATTTCTTTTCAAGAAAAATAACTGTTAAAACGGCGCAAAGCGTGGTACAATGGTTAGGCAATAATAAAAAACGGAGAAGTAACGATGCAAAAAACAATCAAAAGAACACTTTCGGCACTGCTGTGCCTGTGCCTTGTGCTGAGTTTGTTTGCCGGTCTCGGCTTTACGGCAGATGCGGCAACAAGCAAAAACACCGGCGTGCGTCACGAGACCTGCGCTGCACTCAGCGAACAGGCACTTGACTATTACACCGGCGAATATGATTGGGACACCTTGAGCCTGCTTGACGGCGTTGAAACCGATTCATCTCTTGCCGCGATGGACGGTGAGCTGTATAACGCCCTAAACGAGCTCATGAGCGACACCATGACAAACAGTGTGACCTACAAGAACCTGATAAACTACTGGACGAGCACCGATGCGTCCGCAAACGGAGGTCAGATTCTTTTTTACAGCGATGTCGAGAGTACGAGCAATGTAAACAGAGAGCACGTATGGCCCAAGAGCCGTGCAAGCTTTTATCAGAAAAACGGCGGCAGTGACCTGCACCACCTCCGTCCTACAAACAGCAATGTCAACTCGACACGCTCCAACTACACCATGGGCGATGTTGTCGGCGTTTACAGCGGCTACAAAACCTATCAGTATGACGGCAAAAATGTCCTCTACTATCTGCCGAGTGCCGATATCGTTGAGGTCAACGACAACATAAAGGGCGATGTCGCACGCATACTGCTGTATGTCTATGTGCGTTGGGAGCAGCCGAACCTCTGCGAAAACGTTGCAAGCGGCAATCTTCCGGCATTCGATTCCGACGACAGCGCAAACAACGGTCTTGCGGTCATAAAGAACCTCGACACCCTCCTTGAGTGGTGCGCCGAGGACCCCGTTGACACATGGGAAATGAGCCGCAACGACTGCATTGAGAACATTCAGGGCAACCGCAATGTTTTCATCGATTACCCCGAATACGCATGGCTTATCTTCGGCAGGGAAGTACCTGCCGATCTCGTCACTCCCTCCGGTGAGGGCGGCAATATGACAAGCTATGAGATAAGCGCAGTTTCCGATGATATCTCCCACGGTCTTGTCACCGTCGACGGCTACAAGGTGACGGCGATACCCGCAGACGGATATGTCGTAAAGAGCGCGGAGGTCATTCCCTCGACCGCCGCAACGATAACGAGAGACGGCAATGTGTTCCGTCTGAGCAATGTAACTGCGGACTGCACCGTCAAGGTGTGTTTTGAAAGAGCGGCAACGATAACGGTGAGCTTTTCCGCACCCGAAACCATAGCTCCGATAAGCGTGCAGCAGGGAAAGAGTATAACTCTGCCCGACTGCACCGCAACGGTCGAGGGCTATAGCTTTGTCGGTTGGACAACGAGCGAGATCACTGCCGAAACCGATGTTAAGCCCACGGTATACGCAGCGGGAGCGGAATTTACTCCCCTGAATGACACGACGCTTTATGCCCTGTATTCGAGAACCGAACAGAGCGGCACCGTCGGCGGTAATGCGACTTTGGTCACCGCCTCCCCCGACGATTGGAGCGGCACTTACGTTATAGCCGTTACGACGAAAAGCGGCGATGTCATGATGTCGAACGTCGCAGGCTCGGGTACATATCTGACCCCCGATTCCGCAATCGTGTCGGGCGATACCGTCACCAATGCCGCGGAACGCAATTACTTTACGCTTGAAAAATACGGCGACTACTATGCGATAAAGAGCAGTGACGGCAAATATGTTAAAAGCGGCGGTGTAAAGAGCCTGAGCATGGGCACGGAATTTTCGGCCGATAACTCCGCTTACCTGTGGTCCGTAAGCACGGACGGTATCGCACACAGCAATTCCGCAAACGGCTCTCTGCGCTACAACGCAAGCTCACCGAGATTTACGACCTATCTCGATTCCAGCAATCAGATGGATGTAAGCCTCTATCTTCTCGGTAAGGCATCGACGGACTATTACCTCACCGTAGGTGAGACTACGACACCCGATCCCGACCCCACACCCACGCCTACACCTACTCCCGACCCCGATCCTACGCCTACACCTACTCCCGACCCCGATCCTACGCCTACACCTACTCCCGATCCCACACCTACACCTACGCCTACGCCCACACCCGATCCCGATCCGACTCCGCTCGCAAATCCCTTTACCGATGTTAAGGATACCGCGGTTTATTACGATGCGGTGCTTTGGGCATATTACCATGAGCCGCAGATAACCAAGGGCGTCACCGACACCGAGTTTATGCCCGACGACTCCTGCGTAAGAGGTCAGGTAGTGACCTTCCTGTGGCGTGCCTCCGGCTGTCCCGAGCCGAAGGGCGACTGCCCCTTTACCGATGTTTCCGAAAACAGCGTTTATTACAAGGCGATAATCTGGGCGGCGGAGCAGGGAATAACCACCGGCTTCTACGACGGCACCTTCCGCCCGAACGATCCCGTATCG
Source organism: uncultured Oscillospiraceae bacterium (assembly GCA_964634065.1). Lineage (GTDB taxonomy): Bacteria > Bacillota > Clostridia > Oscillospirales > Oscillospiraceae > F23-B02. Next base: position 12,093 of record CAZWID010000015.1, read on the forward strand.
AGAGCGCAGTTCGTGACCTTCCTGTGGCGTGCCGAGGGCAAGCCGGATACGTCGCTCACGAAGAACATTTTCAACGACGTAAGCGAAAAGAGCCCCTATTATCCCGCCATTCTCTGGGCTTACGAGAACGGCGTAACTCAGGGCTACGGCGGCAACTTATTTAAGCCCGATATGACCTGCACCCGTTGGCACGTTGTCCTGTTCATGCAGCGTTGCCTCGACAAATGAGATAATATACAAAAATGCAGAGGAAGCTTTTCCTCTGCATTTTCAATTACCTTTGAAATTTCAATCGAACATAAAGCTGCTGTCCTGTGCGCGGTAGAGCTTATCGCAGCGGAACAGGTACCATTCGCCGTTCACCTTCAATATGACGAAGTCCATCTTGACGTCGTAGCTCTGATCGCCGTCGTCGGATATGAAGGCGACCGTCATGCGCAGCCTGACGCCTTCGGTCAGCTCACCGTGGAAATTCACGAGATCGAATTTCTCCTGCCAGCTCTTGAGAGACTTTGAGCCGAGCTCCGTTATCTTGATGCTGTCACCGTCTATCTCATAGTCGAGCTTCGTGTAATCACTGTCGAGCTTGTCCGCAATCTTTTCCTTGTCGGGCTTAATGTCCTGTGCAAAGTTGTCCTCGCGGGCATCCTTGAGGTCATCGTAAAAATCATCAAAGCTTGCCCACTCGCTCTTTACGTTCTGTTTTTCGCACAGTGCAAGGTAAAACTCATAGTTGTACTCATAGTAGCGGCGAAGGTAATCCTCGTCGTAGAGCTCAAAATAGTCGTCGGCATCCGTGTCCATATATGCTTCGACGGCATCTCTTGCGATGCTCTCGGGGTCGACGGCAGTGCAGGATGCGATAACTATCGCAAGCACCGTTATGATGACGAGCGCGGCAGCGGCAATGAGCAATATGCGCAGCTTCTTCGTACTCAAGCCCGCAAGCAGCTTTGACAGCTTGCCGTCCTTTTTCGTTTCCTCGATTTCGGTTTTCTCCGCAACGACTATCGCGCCGCCTCTTGCGCGTTCACCGCAAAAGGGGCACATTTCCTCGCCGTCGGGAACGCTTGCTCCGCATTTTCCGCAAAACATAATAAAACTCTCCTTCAATGCTTACCAATCACCTACGTTGCATTGACCGTATTTGTTTTCTCCAACCGCAACCATCGTTCCGTCCGAACGTAGCCCGATGGTGTGGTTATCTCCTGCTGTTATTGTAACTATATATGACCAAGCTTTTGCTTTGCATTGACCATAGAAATTCAATCCCGTCGCAACAACTGTTCCATCGGAACGCAGTCCAACCGTATGACTGCCTCCTGCCGACAGCTCAATTATGTCTGTCCAAGTGTTAACATTGCATTCGCCGAAGTCATTCGATCCGGTTACAAGGACTGTACCGTTGGAGCGTAGTCCGACTGTATGAAAACTTCCCGAAGAAATCTCGATTATATCCGTCCAAGTGTCGACATTGCATTCGTCGAAGTCGTTCGAACCGGCTGCAACAACAGTCCGATCGGAGCGTAATCCGACGGTGTGATAAGCTCCAACAGAAATTGCAATTATATCCGTCCAAGTGTCAACGTCACATTGACCGTCATCATTTGAGCCGGTCGCAATAACCGTTCCGTCTGAACGTAATCCGACTGTATGACCTGCACCTGCCGAAATCGACACTATATCCGACCAATCATCGACATCACATTCGCCGAAGTCATTTGATCCTGTTGCAACCACTGTTTCATCCGAACGTAATCCTACAGTGTGATAAGCCCCTGCCGATATTGCAACTATATCCGTCCAAGCCTCAACGTCACATTGACCATTGGTATTTCTTCCTGTTGCGACAACAGTTCCGTTGTGGTACAGTCCTACAGTGTGATAATCTCCTGCCGAGATTTTCACTATTCCGCTTTTTATAGTCTCTGAAGACTGCGCCTCACGTTTTCGACTATAAGTCTCGTGATACGAATGTATGAACTTCCGCAGTCCCGCATCAAACTCGGGAACAACGCTCACCGTGCGATGCGAGACAAAATCGCAGCTTGCGTCATAGCCGCAGTTGGGGCAAAGATTGCCGCCGCGTTCCGTACCGCATATCACACATTTCATCGCATCATCTCCTTTTATGTTTGTAGCCCGACGACGGAGAGGGTAAAAAATTCTGTAAAAAAGCCCTCTCAGTCAAAATCTGCGATTTTGACAGCTTTACCACAGGGAGAGTCAAGTACCTAATTTGTTCTCTGCCGTTCAAATCGGCACCGCAACAAGGCACAGCGCGCAAAAGACAGCATCGCACAAGAGGCAATGCTCATGCCGTCATCGTCAAACGGAGCTTTCGCGTTGCTTTGCCCGCTGTCTCACGGTTGTATAAGTGTTGTAAATTATTATAACACTTGCAAACATCGCAATCAACACGGAGGCAAATATAAGCAAATTTTCCATAAACAAACCCCACCACCAGTTGTATGTTCCAAGTGCGCAAACCGCAAAAAGCTGTACAACTGCCGCAAATACGGTAATCAAAGTTTTTTCATTAAAAGCTTTCTTTTGGGTCGCATTGTTTTTCGGAGTATGCGTGATGCATATTACAACGACTCCGAGCATTGTGCTAAGAGCTCCGGTAGCAAATGTCATTATACAAAAAGTAGAATAATCGTCGTAAAAATCTCGAAATGTTGAACTATCTCCAAACAAGTCCATTACATGAAATGCAAAAATCAGTGCAATTACGGCAAATATCGTAGTCACCAGTTTGCGTGCATTCTCCGCCTTTTGTTCATTGCCCGAACCGTTCGGTTTGTGTACAAATGTATGAATCATTACGGCAAATGCAAATGCCGCAATCAGCAGAGCGGAAGCGAATGTAATAAAGTGGTAATTGCCCGACCAACCCCAAATGTACAACTCGAAATCATCAGTCCCCGAAATCACTCCGAGGTGGACCACGATCAAATAAAGTGCAAAAATCAGCACAATGACGGCAAATACCGTAATCAGCGGGTTTTTACTCTTGGGTTCTTCCTCATCGCTCCGACGACGAACGCATCGCACTATAACAACAACCGCAAATATCGCTATCAGCACGGCAGCGATAAGCGTTATAATATACGTCCTCAAAGAAAAGGCTAACACAATTTCATAGATCGCAAAAATCAGTGCAGCAACGGAGAATACCGTAATCATCGTCTTTTGTTCATTGCCCTGGCTGTTCCGTTCGAGCACAATTTGCAATATGATGACCGCAAATATTGCAGTCAACGGAGCAATTGCAAGTGCTGCATAAGCGAAAGGCTCTCTATCCCACGGATTATCCAAGCTGTAGGCTATAAGCAGACAAGCCGCCAAGAGCAACGCAAATACGGCAAACGCCGTAATGAGTCGGTCTTTTCTATCGAGCTTTTGTTCATCATCGCTCCGTCGACGAACGCATCGCACTATAACAACAACCGCAAATATCGCTATCAGCACGGTGGCGATAAGCGTTATATAGTAAATTTCATATGTTAAGCCGAAAAACATTTCCGCAATTGCAAAGACTGCGAAAATCAGCACGGCAACGGCAAAGATCGTTATCATCGTATTATTGCCGAGCTTAGGACTGTCCGATTTATTCTCCGGCTTTTTATTCTCTGCGGCGGTCGGTGCTTCGGGTTGAGGCTGCGTCACGGTCTTTATCGGCTGCGGCGGCTTTTCATTCACATTATTTTTGCGACGGTCGGTTTCATGGTAGGAATACAAAAATTTCCGCTGTGCCGCATCGCTTTTCGGCACGGTCGACACCGTTCGGTTTGAGACAAAATCGCAGCTTGCGTCATAGCCGCAGTTATGGCACACGTTGCCGGCGCGCTTTGCTCCGCATATCGCGCAATCCATCGCATCATCTCCTTAAGCTGAATCCTTTTATTTCATCTTGTAATATATTGTATCTCATCCTTGTGCAAAACACAATACCCAAAACGCGACAGGCTTTTTGCCGAAAAAATGACGGCACTCGACTCAAAGCGAATCGAATGTCGTCATTTTTCAGCTCTCCATCTGCTTGCCGAGGAAGGTCGCAACCGTCTGCGCAAGCTTATACTCAAGCTCCGACGACGGCGCACTGCCTCTCGGTGTCACAAACAGGACGCAGCCCATAACGTCGCCCTCGGAGATAACCGGTGCGGCAACGGATATGCAGTTGTGCTCATCGGAATCGGACACCGCAATGCAGCTTGCACCCTCCTGGCGGAAAATCGTGCGGTTCTCCATAATGTGCTCAAGCTCCGCACTTATGCGCTTGTCCATAAGCTCACGCTTTGCTCCACCGGAGACCGCGATCACCGCATCGCGGTCGCAGACTGCGGCGATTGAGTTCGTGCTCTTATGCAGGCTGTCGCAAATCTGTGCGGCAAAGTCACCGAGCTCACCGATGGGTGAATACTTTTTGAAAATGACCTCCCCGTCCTTATCCGTGAAAATCTCCAACGGGTCGCCGTTACTGATAACATGGACATCGAAAACCTTATCCGGTTTGTTCCGAGAACACTGGATGATTCGGCTATTTAAGCTATTTTCGATGCCAAAATTAAAATTTACGGCTTCCTCCAGTTTGCCGGTTTTTAAGAGGCAGTCAATGTCACGCTTCAATTTGATTTCCAGATGGTCTTCAAAAACAAGGATACGGTCAATGATCAGCTCCAGATCCGTCCGCTCCAACTTCTCCTTGTTCAGAACATCGGAGAACACATCCATGGCGGTTTTGCTCACACGATTGACCTGAATGATGGTATTCCGCTTATCGGACAGCAGATCAATCTGGTGATTCAAGCCGTCGATTTTCTTTTGTAGGTCGGCTTCCAGCTCGTCATAGGTGGCCTCGATTTGTGCCTCCTGATCCGGCTTTTTCATAATTTCCCGAATCCGCTGCCGCTTGGTGACTTTCATTTCTTCCAGCAGCTCGTCCAACACCTCCGCCAGATGGTCGGCGGACTGCTCGGTTTGGGCAATGTCATCGGTTTCTCTGGCAAGATCGGCGTTGAGCCGCTGCAACATATCGGCGGAGTTATCCATGACCTTTCGCACATAGTCTTTCAGTAGATCGTCCAGCCTGTCCACCCGAATGTGGTGGCTGGTGCAACCGGAAAGACCACGGCGGTGATAGGTGCCACAGGTGTAGGCAGGCTTCATGTCCCGACGACTCATGGCGAACATGGGACTGCCGCAGTCGCCACACTCCAAAAAGCCGGAGTACA
>CAZWID010000016.1:0-17010 GCA_964634065.1 uncultured Oscillospiraceae bacterium
TGCGCGAGGCGATAATCCTGACGATAAACGACATGGACATAATAAACGCCGTCACCAAGGTGCTGTATCCGACGGTCGCGAAGAAGTTCAACACGACGCCGAGTCGCGTTGAACGCGCGATACGCCATGCGATTGAGGTTGCATGGGACAGAGGTGATATTGAGGTACTGCAAAAGTTCTTCGGCTACACCGTCTCCAACATAAAGGGCAAGCCCACCAATTCGGAGTTTATCGCCATGATAGCCGATTGTCTGTCCCTTCGCCGCAAACAGGGCGTAAGATAAATGATACACCGCAGTCAATTCAACTGCGGTGTATTTTTGTCACATATAATTAAGCTCGTAAAGCTCATCGTATACATCGTCGGCAAGAATGCCGAAGTCGTTGAGCTTTTCGTATTTCGGCGGCTCAAAGCCCTTATCGTCGATAAGCTCATACAGGAGCTTCAACGCCTCAAACGCAGTCTGCGCCGTCTTTGCTTCGGGAAGATACTCATCGAAAAACGCGTCAATACGCTCATTTGTTTTAAACATCGCGGCATCCTCCGTCACGAATAAGTTCTGCTGAGATCGCGCTTATGCTGGCTCTTTGCGTGCATACGTCCGATCTTTTCCATGACCTCGTCGGACACTTCACCGTGCAGCAGATAGGTGTCAAGCTCGCTGTATTTTATGCCGCCTTCGACGGTCTCATTGTCGTAAATAACCGTCGACGGAGCTTTTTTGACGATGAAATCGGGAGCTTTGAGATAGTCCAAAAACTCGTATATCTCCGTTGCCGTGAGGTCGGATATCGGATTGAAATCGTATGCGCCGTCGCCCCATTTGGTGAAGAAGCCGAGGAATCTTTCGCTTCTGTTGCCCGTCCCCGCGACAAGACGCCGCTCCGCAGCGGCAATTGCATACAGCGTCGTCATGCGCAGCCTCGGTGCGATATGCGCCTCCGAAACCGGCGTCAGCTCGACGACGTTTTCAATCGCCTTCAGCTCCGCGGCTTTGACTTCGGTAATGTCGACGTATCTTGTCTCAATACCGTAAAACTCACCGAGTGCGTATGCGTCCTTGGTATTCTGCTCGAAGGACTGATCCGCGCTCGGCATTATGACGCCGACCGTATTGTCGCAGGCAGCCTTGCACAGTATGCCCACAAGTGCGGAATCCTTACCGCCGGAATTGCCGTAAATAATACCCTTTGCCGTCGTACGGGAGAGCATATCCTTTATAAACCAAACACGGTCACTGAACTCCTGTGCCCAGTCCCGATTGTATTTCGTATTCTTCATTTCAGTTTCGCTCAAGGGAAGCCACCTCCGATTACCTGATTATACTCACATTTTGCCGTAATATCAAGAGTTAAGAAGGCGTAAATTTCGATATTATTTTGACTTATCTGCAAGCTTCATGAGCAGCTCTATGACCCACTCGGGTACGCCTCCGCAAATACACAGATTGCGTATCGCACTGCCCGTTGCCGAGCTCATCATCATGCGGAAGGTGGGGTCGTTCATATCGCGCTTGCAGCCGTTGGCACGGCTCATGACAGCCGCAATGACCTTGTACAAAAAGCGCATCACGGCGGAGTACGGCATCATCTCGTCGACGGAGCTGTCGAGGTCAAATTTTCCGCGGCCATTTTCCGCTTCCTCGTGTTCGTACCCCGTAAGCCGCCTGAAATCGTCAAGGTTCGGCTTGCCCTCGGGCTTTTCATACCATGTGCCGCAAAGCACGTCATCCGTGACGGCAATGCCGTTTTCGGGCGTATAGGCTGCGGTGAGCTGCGCAATGTGAAGAATATATTCTCCCTCCGGCACGACCCATGCGCCGTCATGCCAAACGGCAAAGCTGCGATCGCAAAGCGGCAGTGTAACCGTTTTGCTTTCGCCCGCTTTTAAAAACACCTTCGTAAATCCCTTGAGCTCCCGCTTCGGTCTCGGAACGGAGCAGCGCGGCGGCTCGACAAACAGCAGTACAGCCTCCGCACCGTCTCTCGCGCCGACGTTCTGTACGGTCACGGAGACGCTGTTTTTTTCGACCTTCATGTCGGAATAGGCAAACTCCGTATAACTCAAGCCGTATCCGAACGGGAAGCGCGGCTTTACCTCGGCGGCGTCAAAGTACCTGTAGCCGACGAATATGCCTTCGGCGTACAGCGCGTTTTTGCTTCCGTAAAGCTCGGAACAGACGACGTCCTCATAGCATTTTGCCCAACTTTCGGAGAGCTTTCCGCTCGGATTTACCTTGCCCGTCAGCAAATCGACTGTCGCCTCACCGCCTGCCTGACCCGAAAGCCCCATATGCAGCAGCGCGTTTATGCGATCAATCCACGGCAGCTCGACCGCACTGCCGCACAGCAGTACAACAACGGTGTTGGGATTCGCCGCGGCAACGGCTTCTATCATGCGGCAGTGTCCTTCGGGCATACGCATATGAGTGCGGTCAAGTCCCTCACACTCGTAATTGTCCGTCAGTCCCGCAAAAACGACGGGAGTGTCTACCGATTCGGCAAGCTCGATTGCACGGCGCAGCAGCTCGTCATCGGTGCTGCCGTCGGCAAAGCAACCTTCCTCATAGGGGTAATCGGCGCAGTCGGTCGGATTGGAAAGTCTCGACGGGTTTATGTGACTTGAGCCGACGCCCTGATAGCGCAGCTCCTTTGCCATGTGCCCGATGAAGCAGGCGGTGCCGCGTATCGGTAGGGCACCGTTATTTTTGAGCAACACCGCACTTTCCGCCGCCGCTTTTCGGCAAAGCTCGTGATGCTTCTGCATATCGCAGGGACGGAATTTCGTTTTTTGCGATTCGGAAACGAAGGACAGTACTCTCTCGGCACAGGCTCTGAGCTCATGACTTTTCAGCTTGCCGCTTTTAAGATCCGCAAGAGCCCTTTTTCTTCCGTATCGACTGCCGCCCGGCATCATGAGATCGCAGCCCGCGGCAACGGCTGCCGTCCTGTCGAAGGTCGCGCCCCAGTCGGAAACGACCATACCGTCAAAGCCCCATTCTTTACGCAGAATGTCGCCTATCAGTCTGCGGCATTCGCCCGTATGCACACCGTTTAATCGGTTGTAGCTCGACATGACGGCACGGGGCTTGCTCTCACGAACGGCAAGCTCAAAGCCCGCAAGATATATCTCGCGCAGCGTGCGCTCGTCCATGACGCTGTTTGAGGAAAAGCGGCAGTATTCCTGAGAGTTCGCAACAAAGTGCTTTAGGCAGCTTCCCACTCCGACGGATTGCATACCCTTCACATATGCCGCAGCAAGCTTGCCCGAGGCATATGGATCCTCCGAGAAATATTCAAAATTGCGCCCGCACAAAGGATTGCGCTTTATGTTGAGTCCGGGACCGAGGACAAGCGACACACCGTTTGCCGCGGCTTCCTCGCCTATTGCCTTTCCTATCTCGTACAAAAGCTCCGTATCCCAACTGCACGCCGTCGCGGCGGCAGACGGGAAACAGGTCGCGGGCAAGGATATGTTTATGCCGAGGTTATCGGCACCCTCCGGCTGACGGCGTAAGCCGTGAGGTCCGTCGCACATCATGACGGACTCTATCCCGTATTCCGGATAGGCTCTCGTGTGCCAGTAATCCCGACCTTCACACAGGTCAAGGAGCTCCTTCGCACTCATTCGGTTCAAAATATTCGCAGTATTTTCGGGCATTTCCGCACCTCCGCACCGTTTTTCTTCATTATATATCCGCCCTCTTTCCCCGTCAACCGAAACCGCCTTTCAAGCGAAAAGCAGACAATGCCTCATGCGTTTCGGGGCATTGTCTGCTTTTTATTCAGATTTAACTATCTTTACGCATAGAGTCTGCAACGGGTTATCGCATTGTCATAATAATCCTGCAAGGTGTCCCATATGCCTTCGCCGTGGTCATAGCCGACACCGTCGGGGTCTCTCCATCTGATGAGCTCACCGTCCTTGAAGTACAGTCTGTATTCATGCTTGTTCTCGGTGTTGTACAGATAGATGAAGTAGACCTCGTTGCCGTCGTAATAATAGTAATTTACGCAGTTTTTGAGATCGTCGTAAACGGAATCGGAGCTTGTATTCGTCGTGGTCGGGTATTCCTTGAGGATGACAAGATTGCCGTCCAGATAATGTGCAACCGTGTTGCTGTCGATTCTGACGGCTTTACCGTCGGCGGTGATCCTGCTTTGCGTCGCGCTGAAGCGTTCGGTTATGGTGAGGATGATGTCCTCCCTCTCCTGTGCCGAAAGTGAATCGTTGAAGGTGTGCCCATGGCTCGAACCGCCGGAGATCGTGCTGGAGCTGCCGCCGCTCGGCTTCTTGCTGTCGTCCGGATCGCTTGAGGGGTCGTTTTCGGAGTCGTTGTTCTTATTGTTCGATGAACCGGACGGCGTTGTCGCCTTTGAGCCTCTGTAACCGTTTTCGATCCATGTCTCGACGTCTGCCGCGACCTCGAAAATATACTTATGTCCACTGTCGGTGTCGGTAACTACGACACTGCCCTCCATGAAACGGTCGGAGGTCTCGACGCAGCCGTCGGCATAGCGGGTCGTGTTCGATACGGAATCGTCGATCCCGTCTGCCGCCTCGATCGTGAAGTCCTCACAGGTGACGACGTAGTTGCCCTTGTCGACTCTGACTATGATGCTGCGTTCGCTGTCAAGCATTTCCTCAAGTGAGCCGAAGAAGCGGTACTCCTTATCGCCGGTCTTGACCAAGCTGCCGTCAATCGCAAGATACGCAATAAGTGCACCGAGCAGCAGCACCGCGACGATGACGATGGGAATGATTATCTTCAAATTGCTCTTTTTCCTTTTCGGGGCGGCTGTCTGTGCGGCTCCGTTTTTTTGCTCGTTTAATCTCATGAGCTCCGCCTGATGCTTACGCTCCGCTTCGCGGCGTGCTATCTCCGCCTGACGTTTGCGTTCGGCTTCCTGCCGTGTTATTTCCTGCTGACGTGCAAGCTCAGCCAAACGTTTGCGCTCCGCCTCACGACGCGCTATCTCCTGCTGACGCTCAATCTCCGCTTGACGCCTGCGTTCGGCTTCCTGCCGCGCTATCTCCTGCTGACGCTCAATCTCCGCTTGACGTTTGCGCTCCGCCTCACGACGCACCATCTCCTGCTGACGTGCAAGCTCCGCCTCACGCATACGCTGCTCATCCAAAGGAGTCGTTCCGCTCATTTTCGACACAGCCCCGTCAAGGTCGACCGTACCGCCGCCGCTTTTTGCGTCATCCTGCGCTCTTTGCTGCTCAAACGACTTTTTGTACTGCTCATGTTTGTATCTTGATATTGCGGCATTTCTCTTGTCGACATCCTCATTGCTAATGTCGTATTCGCAAGTGGGGCAAGTCCAACTCTCGCATCTGTTTCCGCATACTGGGCAAACCGGCATCCCTATCCCTCCGTTTTCAACAGTTGTAGTCTCTGCCATATTCATTATATACAAGCATTTTTTACCTGTCAACACGCTTTGAGTCGAATGTCGTCGTTTTTTGCTTGAAAGTGTATTGCCGCAAGTCTCCTTGTTTGTTATAATACAGATACGATTTAACGGAGGTGATGCGGCTATGATCAAGTGCCCGATATGTGCAACCGCGATTAAAGGCAAATTTTGCAAGCATTGCGGCTATGACACGAGCACCGATTTCGTAAGCCTCCGAACTATCGCTCCGTTATCATCCACCGACATTCAATCGAGAAAACAGGTTGTCGAAAAATATCGTGCTCATTCGGAATCAACCAAAATTCCTAACTCTCAGCACAAGCTAAGTGCTGTCTCTAAAACTTCTGTAGGCAAAGAAAAAAGGCTCAAACGGAAAACTCGTTTTATTGCAGTGACATTAGCTATTATAGTAGTAATAATTGCAATAGGTATCCTGCTGTTTGTTCCTTTTAATGCTTTTAATTCAAATAGTACAAGCAGCAAATCGACTACACCTGACAATCACACTACTCAAGCCGAGTCTTCGGAAGACAACCCTAAAAGAATCATTGCTATATCAGCAGGTACTTGGCACACGGTAGGTTTATGTGCCGACGGCACCGTTGTCGCAACCGGAAATAACAGTTATGGACAATGTGATGTTGAAGAATGGACTGACATTATAGCTGTTTCTGCAGGAGCGCGTCATACTGTTGGTTTAAAGTCGGATGGCACGGTTATTGCTGTTGGAAGCAATGATGGCGGAGCGTGTGATGTTTCGGGTTGGACGGACATTGTCGCTGTCTCTGCCGCCTATGAGCATACCATTGCACTTAAATCCGACGGAACAGTGCTCGAAACATGGATGTCACATCCGTATTTGAATGACAGCTATGACATTACGGGTTGGAAAAACGTCATAGCCGTGTATGCCGGTACCGAATATGTTGTAGGTGTTTGTGAGGACGGAAGTGTCTTGGCTGCCGGATACGGTTTTCATTATCAGGAAGACATTTCATGGTGGAATGTTTCCGAATGGTCTGGCGTTGCTTTGGCTGCCGCAGGAGATGAATCCGCTGCCGTTCTGCACACTGACGGCACTGTAACTTCCGCTAATGATCGGTTGGATCTTTCAGAGTGGTCGAACATCGTTGCTATTGATGTCGGTTCAGGTTATATTGTCGGACTACGCGCCGACGGCACTATTGCAATTGCGCTCGATCCAATCCACGGCGACAATGAATATGGACAATGTGATGTTTCAGGATGGACAGATATTGTAGCTGTATCTGCCAGTTTAATACACACGGTAGGATTACGAGCCGATGGCACGGTTGTAGCTGTCGGATATAATGGCGATGGTAGATGTGACGTCTCCGATTGGGGAAAATAGCTTAGTCGACGGAGTGATGCAAATGGACAAAAAGCTTGTTTTTATACTTTGCGCCGTGCTTGTATTTGTCTTGGCGGCTATGCTTGTATTATACTTTTTCGTCTTAAATCAAGATGATGACGTCAGCATTGAGTACGATATAGTCACCGTCGGTGAACCCGACAGAAACTCCGACGGTGAAATAATCGGTGACTGTCATTATGAATTGCTTGTGTTTACAGACCCAAATGATGCTCTTGCGAGAATCAACGACGCGCTTGAGGATGCCTGTGACGACTTCATGTACACCGACGAGGATGACGAAGGCGAATGTGAGCGGGATCAATACCTGTATTCTCTCGAAAATTCGCCTTATTCGGAATATCTCCCGAGCCAACCGTATATCTGTACAACGGATGTCAACGACGTGTACATAGACGACGAATTTGTCAGCATAAAGCTGCAAGAGGACTGGTTTTGCGGCGGAGTGCATAATCGCAACTACTACGGCATGAATTTCGATATGAACACAGGCAGGGCAATAGACGTATATGACCTGTTTCCGAACAAGCGCACCGCGGAGCGAAAGATAATACGCGCAACGCTCAGACTCATAAACGAAAGCATTGAAGAAAAAGGCTATTCCGGCTTTTACGATGATGTGGAGGATATCGTGAAAAATTACGATTTCTCAAGCATTGACTTTTATTACGACGGCGAAAGCGTTTTTGTTTTTTACCCAACCTACTATCTCGGTGCGGGGGCAACGGGATGCATCACCGTCGAGATACCACTTGCATAAGAGGAAACCATGACTAAAATCAGAGAACTGAAACCGCAGATCGCGGAGGTTTGCAGATTAAGCCTTCCCGCGATACTTACACAGATAACAACGATAGCAATGCAGTATATCGACTCGGCAATGGTCGGTGCCTTGGGCGCGAACGCCTCCGCATCGATCGGTCTTGTCGCGTCGACGACATGGCTTTTAAACGGCGTGACCTATGCGGTTGCGGCGGGCTTCTCCGTTCAGGTCGCGCATCATATCGGCGGCAAGCAGAACGACGGTGCGCGAAACGTTTTGCGGCACGGTCTCGCAACCGGACTCGGTATCGCACTGCTTCTGTGCCTTATCGCACTGCTTATCGCAAAGCCGCTGCCCGTTTTACTCGGCGGCAAGGCTGCGATATGCGGCGATGCGACGCTCTATTTCATGACCTTTGCGGTCATGCTGCCCTTTTCGCAGCTCAATTCGCTGTGCTCCTCGTGTCTGCAATGCACGGGAGACATGGTGACGCCCAGTATTCTAAACGCCGTGATGTGCGTTCTCGACGTCATATTCAACATGATATTCATCCCCATATACGGCGTGCTCGGTGCGGGCATCGGCACCGCTCTTGCCTGTGCGGTCGTGAGTCTTGCCATGATGTGGTGCTGCTGTGTGCGCAATCCCTCGCTTCATCTGCCGCACTCCGAAAAGGGTCACTTTGACGGCGGTATTCTGAAAAAAGCCTTCACCATCGGTGCTCCCGTTGCGGTTCAGGAGATAGCGATGAACGGCGCAATGGTCGTATCGACCGCGATAATCGCGCCTCTCGGCACCGTTGCCATTGCCGCAAACTCCTTTGCGGTGACGGCGGAGAGCCTTTGCTATATGCCGGGCTACGGTATCGGCTCCGCGGCGACCACCTTGGTCGGCAGAAGCTTCGGCGCGGGAGACACAAAGACCGCAAAACGCTACGGCAACATCTGCACCGCAATGGGTGCCGCCTTTATGGGACTCACGGGGCTTCTTATGATGCTTTTATGCCCCTATGTGTTCATCCTGCTGACACCGGATGCCGCGGTGCGTTCTCTGGCGACCGAGGTGCTGAGAATCGAGCTTTTCGCGGAGCCGCTGTTCGGTGTATCCATCGTCGCCGCCGGAGCTCTGCGCGGCACGGGAGACACGTTTGTTCCCAGTCTCATGAATCTGTGCAGTATATGGATAGTGCGCTTGGGTCTTGCGCTGATCCTTGTCGGCTCCTTGGGTCTGCACGGTATGTGGATAGCAATGGCAATAGAGCTCTGTGTCAGAGGCTTATTACTCCTGCACCGTCAACGCACCTCGAAATATTACTCCCGCTGTGAAAAGAAGGTGCAGACATGATTGCGATATACATTCTCATTCTCGTCATCGCTCTTTGGAGTTGCAAAAAGGCGGAGCAAAACGACGCCTTTGTCGGTAAGGCGCAAAGCGGCGCACTCAAAGGCATATTCGTTCTTCTCGTATTCGCGTCTCATTCTTGGGGATATATCAAAGACGTTGCACCGCAGGGTATTCTGACCGATTCGTTTTTGCTTGTAAAAATAACTCTCGGTCAAATGATCGTCGTGCCGTTTATGTTCTTTTCCGGTTACGGTATCAGATATTCCGCGGAACGCAAAGGCGACAGTTATATCCGTTCCATGCCGAAAAAGCGAATTTTAAACCTCTGGCTGCACACTCTGCCGATACTTTTAATGTTCCTCTGCTTGCAGCTTGCTCTCGGCAAAAGCTATGACCTCGGCTTTGTGCTCTCTTGCTTACTGTTTTGGAACAGCATAGGGAACAGTAATTGGTACATATTCGCGATACTGTTTCTGTATATTGCAAGCTATCTGTCATTTCGCATTTTTACCGACAGGCGCAAAAGGCTCATATCCTGTCTTGTGCTCACGCTGTCGTATATTGCCGTGATGTCCTTTTTCAAATCGACTTGGTGGTACGACACCGTGCTTGCATATTTCTTCGGTCTTTGCTTTTATGACTTTGCCGACACTTTTCGTGACAGATTTGCGGAAAAACGCGGTTTTAAGCGCGGCATTATCATAACGGCAGCGGCACTTCTCGGCGTCGCCGCTGCATATCTTGTGTCAATTCTTTTCCTCAAGGATATTTCGGCAAGACTGCTTCCCGCTCTTATAGGAAATCTTGTCTCCGTCGTTTTTATGCTTTTGTTGCTCATAATTGCACTGAAGCTTAAGATCGGTAATCCGGTGATCAATTGGCTCGGAGACCATGTTTTTGAGGTCTACCTGCTACAGCGGCTACCCATGATTCTCTTTACCGAGATCGGACTTTGCGATGTCGGCATCGTCCCTTGGTATCTTACCTGTATCGCGGTTACGCTTATTCTGACTCTTGCGGTCAAACGTCTAAACCGTCTTACGGACGGACTTATAAAATAGCAAACAGGCTGTCTCTTAAGGCAGCCTGTTCTTTCGTTACATATTATCAACCGAATACAGAGAGCAAAAAGCCGGCGGCTATCGCGGATCCGATGACTCCCGCGACATTGGGTCCCATGGCGTGCATAAGCAGGTAATTCGACTTGTTGTATCTCTTGCCGACATCCTGCGACACTCTTGCCGCCATCGGCACGGCAGATACGCCCGCGGAGCCTATGAGCGGATTTATCTTGCCGCCCGAAAGCCTGTACATTATTCTGCCACCGAGCAAACCTCCGATGGTCGATATCGCAAATGCCGCAAGACCCAGTGCGATTATTTTAAGCGTTTCCCAATTGAGAAAGCTCTGCGCCACCATGGTCGCACCGACCGAGGTCGCAAGGAATATTGTGACGATGTTCATGAGCGAGTTTTGCGCGGTATCGGACAGTCTGTCCGTAACGCCGCATTCGCGGAACAGATTTCCGAGCATGAGGCAGCCTATAAGCGGCGCGGTGGACGGCAAGAGCAAAATGACGACCGTTGCCACGACTATCGGGAAAAGTATCTTCTCCTTTTTGCTTACCTCTCTCGATTGCTCCATCTTCACCTTGCGCATTTTGTCGTTCGTCATGAGCTTCATCAAAGGCGGCTGAATAAACGGTATGAGTGCCATATACGAATACGCCGCTATCGCTATGGGACCTAAGAGCCACGGTGCCAGCTTCGACGCCGTGAATATCGCCGTGGGTCCGTCTGCTCCGCCGATTATGCCTATCGACGCTGCCTCACCGCCGCTAAAGCCGAGCAGTATCGCGCCGAAAAACGCGACGAATACGCCGAGCTGCGCCGCAGCACCCAAAAGCAGACTCTTGGGATTGGACAGCAGCGGTCCGAAATCCGTCATCGCGCCGACACCGAGGAAAATCAGTGACGGGTATATGCCCGCCTTGACACCGATATAGAAGAAATCCAAAAGTCCCGCATTTTGCATTATATAGCCGTAGCTGTGATAATACGGGCTGCTTTCGTCGACGAAGGCTTCCCAAATTTCGGGGTGATACATGGCGTTTTCGCCCTGCCCGACAAAGTAGCTCAGATTCGTAAGCAGACAGCCGAAGGCGATGCCGCAAAGAAGCAGCGGCTCAAACTTTTTACCTATGCCGAGGTACAGCAGCAGAAAGGCTATTGCTATCATAATGAGGTTTTTCCAACCGCCGTCGGTGGTGAAAAACGCCGCAAAGCCCGACTCGAGAGCAAGCTTACGCAGGGTTTCGGCAATGTCCATAAGCTGCCCTCCTCAATTTACGAGCATGAGCGGATCACCCGTCTGCACCGTCTGTCCCTTGCTCACAAGTATCCGTGTAACGGTACCGCTTCTGTCGGAGGTGATCTCGTTTTCCATTTTCATCGCCTCGATGACGGCAAGCGTCGTGCCCTCGCTCACCCTGTCACCCACGGCAACGGCAAGCTTCAAGACCGTACCCGGCATCGGTGCTTTGATCGCATCGGCAGAGTCGGTTGCGGGGCTTACCGTCGTCGGAGCGGGTGTCTCGACGGGAGAGACTTTTTGAGTGTTTACCGCAGGCAGCGTTGCCTCATATTCGTCGAGCAGAACCGCACAGCCGTCCTCGACCTCGACCTCATACACACGGTCGTTTAATGTCACTCTGTATTTCATTCGTCCTTTACCTCCCTTATCGAAATAAAGCGAAGCTCGTTTAAGGGCTTGCCCAAAGTGTCCGCCACTATCGCCATTATCATCGCGGCATCACGAGGGTCCGTATCATATAGCTTCAGCTCACCGGCAGAGCCCGATGCCTTTTGAGGCTCCGGCACTGCTGCGGCAGTCTCCTTTTTCGGCTTTGACATTATCTTTCCCATCACGGCGATGATGAGCAGCAAAAACGCTATTCCCGCAAAGACGACCGCATATCCCAAAACGGCGGTGAGGAGTGCGTCCCGCATAGGCATTTGAAAAAGAGCAGTCATGTTCATATCTCCGTCACCGTATAGCGAACACGGCGTTCCTCACGCTCTTTCCGCTTCTCGAAAAAGCTCTCCGCCACCTGCGGAAAGGCAATGTAGCTCAAAACGTCCTCCTCGCATTTCGCCGTATCCCCGAGCTCGGCGGCAGCCTTCTCGAAGGTATCCGTCGGCAAGGTGTCCGCATATCTGCCGTTTATTTCGGCTTCGCCGCCGAGTATCTTTGCCTTGACCGTCTCGTCGATCGGCGCGGGAGGCGTACCGTATTCGCCGCGGCAATATGCCTTGACCTCGCTTCCGACGTTTTTGTAACGCTCGCCGGAGAGCACATTCTGCACCGCCTGAGTGCCGACCATTTGACTCGTCGGCGTGACAAGCGGAGGATAGCCGAGCTCCGCTCTCACCTTCGGCGTTTCGAGCAATGCCTCGTCGAGCTTATCCAGTGCATTCATCGCCTTTAGCTGACTTAAAAGATTCGAAAGCATACCTCCCGGTATCTGATAGCTCAAGCACTGCGTATCCGTTGCCATCGATATGGGGTTTAGAAGTCCCCTTTCCAGTGCGTTTGCACGTATTCCCTTGAAAAATGTCGCGGTCTCATCGAGCGATTTCGCGTCGAGCCCCGTATCGTAGCCGAGCTCCGACAGTGCAAACGAAAGCGTCTCGGTCGCAGGCTGAGAGGTGCCGCCGGAAAAGGGCGATATCGCCGTGTCAATAACATCGGCACCCGCCTCCGCAGCCTTTAGGCAAGTCATGAACGCAAGTCCCGTAGTGCAATGCGTGTGCACGATGACGGGCTTGTCGACCGCATCCTTTATAGCACTCACAAGCTCATAGGCGTTCTTCGGTGAAAGTATGCCCGCCATGTCCTTTACGCAAATCGTGTCGACTCCCATGCTGTCAAATTCCTTCACAAGCTCCACATACTTTTGCAGAGTGTGCACCGGACTTGTCGTATACGATATCGCCGCCGACGCTTCCGCACCGCTGCTAAGCGTTTCCTCAACGGCGACCTTTATATTTCTCGGGTCGTTCAGTGCATCGAATATGCGAACGATATCGATACCGTTTTTGACCGACGCTCTGACAAAGCGGCGAACGATATCGTCGGGATAATGATGATAGCCGAGGATGTTCTGCCCGCGAAGCAGCATTTGCAGCTTCGTGTTCGGCATTCTTGCCCTTATCTTGCGCAAACGCTCCCACGGATCCTCGTTCAAATAGCGCAGGCAAACGTCAAAGGTCGCACCGCCCCAACACTCGACGGAATAGTAGCCCGCCTTATCCATCGTTTCGAGTATCGGCTCAAAGCCGTCATAGGGCAGTCTCGTCGCTATAAGCGACTGATTTGCGTCTCTCAGAACGGTTTCGGTAAAGCGAATTTTCTTCATTGCTTTGTCTCCTTCGCAATTGCCTCGAGCCATTTTTGCGGTCTGCTTACCGCAAAACACTCGGTTCCGTTTTCAGTTTCCGCCGAAAATCCGTTTCTTATTCCGGCGGTTTTCGTAATGGCAAGCGTTTTTATGTCCGAAAGCGGAATGCCGAGTCTGTGACTGTTCATTTCACCGGGGAAGGACGCGAAATACAGCTCCTTATCCGTGAGCCACAGTCTGCCGCCAACGCAGTCGCTTCCTCTGTAGTGTCCCGCGGCGTCGGAGAGCAGCACCGTGTTTTCTTCGGCAAGAGCTCTGCCGACGGAATCAAGTGCCTCCGAATGTCTGCGATTGTGCGCTCTCATATACAGACCCATAAAAATGCCGCCGAACACCGCCGTTATCGCAGCGGTGGGCAGGGCATCGGCAAAGGTACCGCCGCCCGCAAGTCTCACGGCGACGATAAGTGCACCGAGCATGAGTCCGAACAGTGCGCCGACTTTAAGTGAGCTGCCGTACTTCATTGTTTTCGTTCCTCCAACGGCGGTATTCCTCAAGCTCATGATCGAGGCAAAGGCTGACGACGAGGTTTATTATAAGCGCATCGTCGATAAAACCGAAGATGGGCACATTGTCGGGTATCAGATCATAGGGGCTTGCAAGATATATAAGTATCGCCGCACCGCCGAGCAAAGCCGTGACGGGCACGTGCCTGTAATTGCCCTTATAGTAGTCGTTGAGCATATAAACTATGTCCTGCGCTTCGGCAATACTGTCCCCAACAAAGGGTATCTTGACCAATGGGTCGAGCCTTATCGACGCCGTTTCGAGAAATTCCAAAACCTTTCCGGTTGCGGAGCAGATATTGCCTATCCATTCTTTAAGCTTTTCCGTATCTTTTATGCACATGAGCTTATCCCCCATTATAATTTTGTTTATAATATTGTAGCACAAATATATCGCACAGTAAACAAAAAACGTTGAATGCCGCGACTTCAAACTGTTCATTACCGAGAATGTAAAACCGCCTCTTGATTTTGGACGTGTTTTAGGCTACATTTAAGTTGAAGAAGTTTCCGCAATTTACTCAACTGAGAGGTAATAGTATTGGGTATTTCTAATGTATTTGAGCTGCTGAGCGGCGTCGCGCTGTTCCTGTTCGGCATGGCTTTGATGGGTGACGGTCTGAAGCTCGTCGCAGGCAACAAGCCTGAGCTCATCCTCTACCGTCTGTCAAGCACACCTTTAAAGGGCATCCTTTTGGGTACCGGTGTAACGGCGGTCATTCAGTCGTCGTCTGCGACCTCGGTCATGGTCGTCGGCTTTGTAAACTCCGGTATGATGAAGGTAAAGCAGGCTATCGGCGTCGTCATGGGCGCGATAATCGGCACAAGCATCACGGGCTGGATAATCTGTCTGTCGAACGTCAGCGGCGGCTCCGGTTGGCTTGAACTTGTCTCGACCGACACGCTGACCGCCATCATCGCCGTCGTCGGCATCGTTTTCCGTATGTTTTCCTCAAGCGGCACGAAAAAGCACGTCGGCAACATCATGCTCGGCTTTGCCGTTTTGATGTTCGGCATCAACACCATGAGCGGTTCCGTCGCGGGACTTCGCGAAAGTCAGACCTTCATCGATATGCTGACCACCTTCTCCAATCCTCTGCTCGGCATACTTTTGGGTCTTGTGTTTACCGCCGTTATTCAGAGTGCATCCGCCGCAGTCGGTATACTTCAGGCACTTGCGATAACCGGTGCCATCCGCTTCGACACCGCATTGCCCATCATCATGGGTATTGCCATCGGCGCATCCGTCCCCGTTCTGCTCTCTGCTCTCGGCGCAGGCAGCAACGGTAAGCGCACTGCGCTGTCCTATCTTTTGGTCGATACGCTCGGTGTCGTCGTGTTCTCCGCAATATTCTATACGCTCGATGCCATAATCGACTTCTCGTTCATGTCCATGCCGATGACCGCGGTAAGCCTCGCACTTTTAAACACCGTTTTCCGCTTCATCATCGTTCTGCTGCTTGCTCCCTTCATTCCGCAGCTTGAAAAGCTCGGCAGATTTCTTATTAAGGACAACGAAAGCGATGCCGCCGCTTTGCGCGATATGGACAGGCTCGAGGAACGCTTCCTCGCCCACCCCGCTCTCGCCATCGAGCAGAGCCGTCTCACCGTAAACTCAATGGCAGAAAAAGCAAAGGAAAACATCTTCGACGCCTTCGCACTTATTAAAAACTATTCCGACGACGGCTTTGACAACGTATCCCGCACCGAGGATATCATCGACCGCTATGAGGACAAGATAGGCACCTATCTCATGGGCGTAACGGGCAAGGAGCTGAACCTCGAGCAACGGGAGGACGTCAGCAAGTATCTGCACACTATCAACGACTACGAACGTATAAGCGACCACGCACTCAACATTGCCGAGTGCGCAAAGGAGATTCACGAAAAGAAAATAGTTTTCTCCGAAAATGCCGCAAAAGAGATCGACGTTCTGACCGCAGCGGTCACGGAAATCATGAGCATCGCGGTCAAGGCATTCGTCGAGAACGATCTCAATCTTGCCTATCGCGTTGAGCCCTTGGAGGAGCTTATCGACAATCTTTGCGACGAAATGAAGTCGCACCATATAGCCCGTCTCCAACAGGGTGAATGTACCCTTGCACACGGCTTTGTGTTCGACGATCTGCTCACGAACTTCGAAAGAGTCGGTGACCATTGCTCCAACATTGCCGTCGCAATGATAGAGCTCGAGTCCGATTCCTTCGACACCCATGAGTATATAAACAGTCTTGCCGCCGCTCACAGTCACGGCTTCGACGAATACTATGAGGAGTACAGCAAAAAATACTCCATATAAGGAGCCATCATGTCGACACTGCTTATTATTCTTTTCGCACTGCTTTGTGCCGCCTCAGGCTGCCTTTTCATCAAGGCGATGGAGGAAGAAGGTTATCTGAGGGCAACCCTTTTCAAGGGACTTGCGACCTTCTTTTGCATATTGATCGCCGCGATATCGCTGTTCAACACAAATAACCATCATTTTGCCGTCCTGATAATTCTCGGCTTACTGTTCGGCTTTGTCGGTGACGAGATTTTGGCACTGCGCTTTGTGTATCCCGAACAGCTAGAGCTTTGCTTCCTCACGGGCTCGGCATCGTTTTTCGCAGGTCACGTTTTTTATCTTGTCGCACTCTTTTCCGTCGCGCCGAAGGCATGGATCGCCGCGCTCATCATAAACGTCGCTGTGCTCGCTCTCGAGTACATAAATTCCAAACGGCATAGCCTCAAGCTCGGTCGCCTGTATGTCCCCTTGGGTATCTATTGCGCACTTGTCGGCTTCATGGGCTCATCCGCCTTATCGACCGTGTTTTGGCATTTTAACATAGGCACGCTGTTTTTTGCCATAGCCGGCGTGTGCTTCATCGTGAGCGACAGTATTCTTTCGGTGCAGTCCTTTTCGGATCATCCGTCGAACGGCAAAAACCGCACTCTCCACCTTCTGTATTGGACGGCGCAGCTTCTCATCGCGCTCAGTCCCCTGTTCATCGCATGATACAGCTCTGCAAACCCTGAAAACGGAGCGGCACTGCCGCTCCGTTTCAGCTTGTCAAAAAAGTCCCTTCGGACTTTTTGACAAGCTGAAACAGCCGCCGGTCATTTTGAATACTCAAAATGACGCTTC
>CAZWID010000017.1:0-16726 GCA_964634065.1 uncultured Oscillospiraceae bacterium
CAAAGCGCACCTCTCACGGTATGATCCTCGGTGAGGGCGGCGAAAAGATGAGCAAATCCAGAGGCAACGTCATAAACCCGAACGACATCGTAAATCAGTTCGGTGCCGATACGCTGCGTCTGCACATTATGTTCATCGGTGACTTCGAGAAGGCGGTTTCGTGGTCTAACGAAGCAGTCAAGGGCTCGAAGCGGTTCCTTGACCGTTGTTGGAACCTCATGGAGCTGTGCACCGACGAGGAAGGCTATTCCGCAAAGAACGAGAGCATTATCCACAAGACGATAAAGAAGGTCGGCTCCGATATCGAGGAGCTCAAGATGAATACCGCAATTGCGGCACTCATGACCATGGTCAACGATTTTTATTCAAACGGCTGCTCCAAGGGCGACGTCAAGGCACTGCTTCTGCTTCTCAGCCCCTTTGCACCGCATATCGTCGAGGAAATGTGGGAGCTCATGGGCTTTGCCGCGGCGGAAGGCAAGATGGCAATGCAAATGCAGTGGCCTGCCTATGACGAGAGCAAGACGGTCGACAATGAGTGCGAAATGGCGGTTCAGGTCAACGGTAAGCTCAAGACCACAATCAAGGCACCCGTCGATTCCGAGGATGATTACGTTGTTTCACTTGCCTGTGCCGACGAAAAGGTAAAGCCTTTGCTCGAAGGCAAGCAGCTTGTCAAGACAATAGTCAGAAAAAATAAGATTGTCAGCCTTGTAGTTAAATAATTGTTGTTGACATTGCGGAATAAAACAAGTATAATGTCATTTGTTAAGCCAAAGAGTTTGGCCCTTAAAAACGTCGAAAGGCGTTAACGGAGGGAGTGAAATAAATGTCTGAAATCCATGTCAAGGAAAACGAATCTCTGGACAATGCTCTGAAAAGATTCAAGCGTAGCTGTGCAAAGGCAGGCGTCCTTCAGGACCTGAGAAAGAAGGAGTACTACCAGAGTCCCAGCGTAAAGCGTCGCAAAAAGAGCGAGGCTGCCCGCAAGAACAAAAACAAGAGATACTATTGATCTCACTGAAAAAGCTGCACCGAACGGTGCAGCTTTCAGCTTATCGGAAAACCCGATCGGGTTTTCCGATAATTTTTTGCAGACTGCTGCGCGCATAATTTGTACGTCGTTGGCGAACAAATTCCACACTTGCAGTCTGAGAAGTATTTTCTGTCAGGTACACGCCCCGACAGAAAATAGATTTAATTTTATTTGCCGCCTATGGCGGCAAACTCTGCGAGGCTTTTTCGACAGACTGAGCTGCACCGTTCGGTGCAGCTGAGACTGTCAAAAAACTATGCTTCGCAAGAAAGATGTCAGAGTAGCGGGGGAGCTCGAGGGGGTTAAGACCCACCTCGAATTGGATTGCCGCCGCAAAAAAGGCTTGAGAATCAAGGCTTTTGGGCGTAGCGTCATTTTGAGTATTCAAAATGACCGGCGGCTGTTTCAGCTTGTCAAAAAGCCCGAAGGGACTTTTTTGACAAGCTGAGCTGCACCGTTCGGTGCAGCTTTTTTACGTTTCATTAGGTTTCATTCTTCGATCTCCCACGGAAGCTCAACGACAGCATAATCGTGAGAAACCGCAGGGAGAAACTTTTTTATGACATCCTCCGTCCTCAGCTTCAATGAGGAGGTGTTTATGCATGGGTGGCAGCCGAAGTATTCTTCGGTCAAAAGGTCGGCATCAATCGCAAGATGAACTTTACCGTCGGTGTCGTTCATAAGCCCCAAAACGCTGACGGAGCCGGGAGTTAAGCCGAGATGCAGCAGCATATGCTCCGGCGATGCAAAGGAAAGCCTTGCGGTGCCGAGCTGCTTTGACAAAAGCTTTGTCTTAAAGGGCTTGTCACCGGGCATCAGCAAGAGATAAAACTCCGTCTGCTGACGGTTTGTAAGAAAAAGATTCTTGCAGATATGTACATTCAGTGCCTTCTCCGCATTCTCACAGGCGGCAATTGTATCCGCATGGGGATGATCGACGGAAATATAGTCGATCTCAAGCGCATCCAAAAGTCTCCTGCACCGTTTCTCGACATCGAGTCTGTCGTCGATATCGGCAGGTGCACCGTTGTAAACAGTGTATGCGTCCATTATTATCACCTCTTATTCGAAGGAAGCCAAATATGCATTTTATCGGCTTCGCGGATCAGCTCATCACGAAAATCGGGATGAGCGAGATTTATAAGCATATCGGCGCGCTCCCAAGTGGTCTTACCCGCTAAATTGGCAACGCCGTATTCGGTGACAAGATAGAAGGTCTGGCTTCTCGGTGTCGTCACGATATCGCCGCAAAAGGTCGGCACTATGCGGCTTTTGAGCTCACCGTCACGACCTGTAAAGGTGCTGCTCATGCAGATAAAGGATTTACCGCCACGGCTCATGCTTGCGCCCGTAACGAAATCAAGCTGACCTCCGGTACCGCTTATCTGCCGAGTTCCGGCACTTTCGGAGCACACCTGACCGAAAAGATCGGCGGAAATACAGGCGTTTATGGATATCATATTGTCGTTTTGCGCTATAACATAGGGGTCGTTCACATAGGAAAGCGGGTAGCCCGCGACCTCGGGATTCTCATGCACCCACTCATTGAGCTCGTGACTTCCTATTGCAAGACCGAGAATACCGATGCCGTTGTGCAGCGTCTTACGCTTATTGGTAAGCTTGCCTGCCTTGAACATGGAATAGTAGGCGTCGGAGCAAAGCTCCGTGTGCATACCGAGATCACGAAGATCACTTTTCGCAATTATCTCACCCAAGGCATTCGGCATACCGCCAATACCGAGCTGCACCGTCGCACCGTCGCAAATATGGGGAAAAACGTGCTCCGCAATACGAAGGTCGGTGTCCGTAGGTGAGGGATTCGGCATCTCAAACAGGGGAGGATCGCCGCTTTCGACGATAAAATCGATTTCGCTTATGTGTATCCTAACATCGTCATGACCGAGTATTCTCGGCATATTGCGGTTTACCTCGACTATAACGATTGCACTGTTGTCCGCAATGCAGCGGGAAAGTCCGAGAGCGTTGCCGAAGTAAAAATAACCGTCGCCGTCCATCTCCGATACCGTGACCATGCAAACGTCGGAGTGTAAAAAGCTCTTGTAATACCAAGCAAGATTGCGGAAGATCATCGGCTCGAAAAATGCTCTGCCTTTATCGACAAGCTTACGCTCATAGCCGGAGCAGTGCCATGTGTTGTATACAAAATGCTCAAGCGTCGGATCACATTCGCAGACGGCAATGGGTCCGAATATGAGGTCGCCTCTTATCTTGACGTGCCAAAGCTCGTCCCGCCTTTTGGCAAGAGCCTTGTCAAGCTCCGTGGGGAAACCGAGGTTCGAGGTGTATTCCACCCAGTCGCCGCTTTTGACGCAGCGTACCGCCTCATCTGCCGTCCTCAGCTTTTCCCTGTACAATGCCTTAAAATCCATTATTCCCTCCGAAATAAGTGATAGCTTATTATCGCACAAATCCGTTTGCTTAGCAATAGATACGCTTGTAAAATGCGAGCTTACATAGTAAAATACGATGGGGTGAGATAGAGATGATGCTTAAACTGTGCACGACAACCGAGCTCAACATCGGAAAAACCTTTGAATGTGGGCAATGCTTCCGTTGGAACCGCCAAAGCGACGGCGCATACATCGGCGTTGCCATGGGCTATCCGGCAAGGGTCGAGGTGATAGACGGCGAAGTTTACATAACATCGGATGCACCCGATGAGCTGTGGCGTGAATATTTTGATATGGAGACGGATTACGATGCGGTCTCCGAAAGCTTCACGGGAGAATATCTCGAACGCTGTCGCGACTTCGGCAGAGGTATACGCATACTGCGGCAGGAACCGTGGGAGACGCTTTGCTCGTTTATCATATCCCAGTGCAATAACATTACCCGTATTAAAGGCATAGTCGCAAGATTCTCCGAGCTTTACGGCGAAAGAATCGACTTTGAAGGCAAATCGTTATACACCTTCCCTACAGCCGAGGTCATTGCGCAAAAGACCGTGTCGGAGCTTGCGCCGCTTCGTTGCGGCTACCGTGCGGAGTATATTATAAATGCCGCAAAGAAGGTGAGCGGCGGAGAGCTTGACCTCGAAGCACTTAAAAAGTGCGATTACCGTACTGCGATAAAGGAGCTGCGAACGCTCTACGGCGTAGGCGAAAAGGTGGCAAACTGCGTCGTGCTTTTCGGTTTGGGGCATATGGAGGCGTTCCCGATTGACGTTTGGATGAAAAGAGCGTTAAAGGAGCATTTCCCAAAGGATTTCGACCCTTCGAGCCTCGGCAACTATGCGGGACTTGCGCAGCAATATATTTTCTATTACGCACGAAGCGGAGAGGGAAAAGAAAGCTAATAATTTCTTGATTCTCAGGCTTTAATATAGTATAATAAACTGATAAAGACCGAGAAGGGAGTCGCATTCTATGGACGAAAAAATCGCTTTGCTGAAAAAGTGGATAGATGAGAGTGACAACGTCGTGTTCTTCGGCGGAGCGGGAGTGTCCACCGAAAGCGGCATACCCGATTTCAGAAGTGTCGACGGGCTGTACAATCAGAAGTGGAAGTATCCGCCCGAAACCATATTGAGCCATACGTTTTTCATGCGTTACCCCGAGGAGTATTACAGGTTCCACAGGGAAAAGCTCGTTATCGACGGTGCAAAGCCCAATGCGGCACATTTGAAGCTTGCGGAGCTTGAACGAAAAGGAAAGCTTAAAGCGGTCATAACGCAGAATATAGACGGGCTGCATCAGGCGGCGGGCAGCAAAAAGGTTCTGGAGCTGCACGGAAGCATACTCAGAAGCCTCTGCTCCGTCTGCGGCAAACCGTATTCCGCGGATAAGATGAATCACGGTGAAGGTGTGCCGCGCTGTTCCTGCGGCGGTGTTATAAGACCGGATATCGTGCTTTATGAGGAGCCCTTGGATAGGGACATAATGGACGAGGCATTGCGTAGCATATCCGAAGCCGACGTTCTTATAATCGGTGGAACGTCGCTGAATGTGTATCCTGCGGCGGGACTCATAAATTATTACCGAGGGAATAAGCTTGCCCTTGTGAATTTGAGCAGCACACCGTATGACGGTCAGGCTGATCTGGTTATAAACGAAAAAATCGGAAAGGTGTTCAGTCAGCTTTGAGTAGAGTAGAAGTGCTTGGTGTCGGGTTTGACAATCTGACAAAAGAGGAAACAATTGAATCATGCGTAAAGCTCATTGATAAGCACGCCTCTGCCTATATGGTGACGCCGAATCCCGAGATAGTTATGGCAAGCTGGGAGAATGAGGGCTTAAAGACAGCCGCGAGAAATGCCGACCTTGTCATATCCGACGGTATCGGTGTCATCAAAGCGGCAAAGCTTCTCGGTACGCCGCTGAAGGAAAGATTGCCGGGCATTGAAATATGCGAAGGCGTCATAGAGCGTCTTGCAAAAGAAAACAAAAGCGTGTATCTTCTCGGAGCAAAGCCGGGAGTTGCGGAAAAGGCGGCAAAGAATCTCAAGGAGAAATACTCGGGACTTGTCGTCTGCGGAACGCAGGACGGTTATTTTGACGATTCCGAGCCGATTATCGAGGCGATAAATGCCGCAAAGCCGGACTTTCTTATGGTCTGCCTCGGAGCACCGAAGCAGGAGCTTTGGATGTACGAAAACGCCGAGAGACTCGATGTCGGACTTATGGGCGGCTTCGGCGGATCGCTTGACGTGTTTGCGGGAGTTGCAACGAGAGCACCGAAGATATGGCAAAAGCTCGGACTTGAATGGCTGTATCGCTGCCTAAAGGAGCCGTGGCGGTTTAAACGCATTGCGAGATTGCCGCTTTTCATGACAAAAGCATTGGAAACGAGGATCAAAAATCAGAAAAATGAGTAAAGGCAAGCTGATAGTATTCGAGGGTATAGACGGCAGCGGAAAATCCGCACACTACAAAAAAGTTTGCAGTCACCTTGAAGAAGACGGAATAGATTACAGACATATAGTTTTCCCGAGATACGACAATGAAAGCTCCGCTCTCATCCGTATGTACCTCGGCGGAGAGTTCGGAACAAATCCCGCCGATGTCAATGCATACACCGCATCGACCTTCTTCGCGGTGGACAGGTTTGCGTCATATAAAAAGGATTGGGGTCAGATCTATAACGAAGACGGCTTCATTTTGTCGGACAGGTATACGACCTCCAATGCGGTGCATCAGGGCAGTAAGCTCTCCGATGCCGAGCTCGTGCCGTTTTTTGAATGGCTGTACGATCTTGAGCATAAAAAGATGGGCTTACCGGAGCCGGATCTTGTCATATACCTCGATGTCGATATAAAGACCTCTCTTGCCAGAATGAAGCACAGGCAGGAGAAGACCAATACAACCGCCGATATCCATGAAAAGGACGTTGAGTATCTCAAAAACTGCCTCCGTGTAGCGGATAAGGCAGCCGATTTCTTCGGTTGGCACAGAGTCCCGTATCTGAAAGACGGGGTCGAGCGTTCGATTGAAGAAAAGCATGAGGAGATATACGGTATCATAACGGAAGCACTTAAATAAAAAACGGAGCTCTCAAAAGAGAGCCCCGATTCCGCTCAGCAGCCGCAGCCGTTGTTGCAGCCGCAACCGCAGTCGTTGTTGCCGCAGCCGCCGCAGGCAAAGACGAGAATGAGCAGAATGATGATTATCCAAATGCAGCTATTGTTGTTTCCACAGAACATATAAAATACCTTTCTCCGCACGATGTATTCCGTGTCACGGTCCGGTGCGGCGGACTGTCGTGAGCGGAGCTTAACGTAGTACGCAGAGTTTTCTGCGTCTGTGATATAATATGCCGGAGACCGATATCCGGTTACCGAACGATCAAAGGAGATATGCTATGATCGACGAAGTAAATTTTGATGAACTGTTCGGCAAAAAGCCCGACGAGACAAAGAAGACTCAGCCTGCAAAAAAGCAGCAGCCGCAGCAGACAAAGCCACAGCCGCAGCCTGCCAAGAAGCCCGCACCGCAAAAGCAGCCTGTACAAAAGCCCGCTTCCGCCGACGGTAAAAAGCCGGAAAAGCACGGAGCACTTAACGGGCTTTTGTATCTCGTTTTCGTTTTGAGCGTCAGCGTTATACTTGCCTGCCTTGCATGGCTTGCCGCAACGGATATCCTTGCACTTAATGCCTCCGATGTAACGGCAACGGTGGTGCTGCCGAAGGACAAGTTTGAGCTCGTCGTCACGGAATCGACAAACGAGCAGGGAAAGATCGTCAAGGATAAGCACTATATTGCCGACATCGACTATGTTGCGGATCAGCTTAAAGAAGCCGGCGTCATTAAATACAAATGGCTCTTCAAGCTCTACTGTTCACTTGCCGATGCCGAGAATACCATTGACCCGGGCACCTATGTCCTCAAGGGCAGCTATGACTACAGGGCACTTGTCAAGAAAATGCAGTCGGGATCAAACTCTATGGTAAGACTCAGCATAACCTTCCCCGAAGGCTATACGATGGAGCAGATATTCAAAAAGCTTGAGGCGGAGGGCGTCTGTGATTACGACGATCTGATGGATGCCGCCGCAAATGCGACATTCAGCTACAAATTCCTTGAAGGCATAGAAACCGGAGACGCAAGCAGGCTTGAGGGCTTCCTGTTCCCGGACACCTATGAATTCTACGAGGGAATGCCGGCGTCGAGTGCGATAAATAAGCTGCTCAGCGGATTCCACTACCGACTCACCAAGGAAATGTACGATTGGCAGGAGAGCAGCGGTATGTCATGGGCACAGATCGTGAACATCGCCTCCATGATCGAAAAGGAAGCTGCGAATGACGATGAGCGTGCAAGGATCGCATCGGTCATATATAACAGACTCGAAAAGGGTTGGCCGCTCCAGATAGACTCGACCACGCTTTACGAATATCCGGACCATGTCGGAGCACCGACGGCGGAGATGCTTGCAAGCGATTCGCCGTATAATACGAGAATAAGCACGGGACTTCCGCCGACGGCTATATGCAGTCCGGGACTTGCGTCCATCAAAGCTGCACTTCGTCCTGCGGATACGAATTATCTGTACTACGCACTCGATACCGAGACGGGCACACACAGATTCTTCGCAACATCCTATGAGTTTGAGGCCTTTGTCGCAACACAGAATTATGATTGATAAAAAACCGGAATTACTGTCACCGGCAGGAGACATGGAGCGACTTGAAATGTCGCTCCACTACGGTGCGGATGCCGTCTATCTTGCCGGAGAAAGCTTCGGCATGAGAGCGGCTGCGGGAAACTTTTCGAAAGAAAAGCTGAAAACGGCAGTCGCACTTGCTCATGATAAGGGAGCGAGGGTGCATCTTACCTGCAATACCTTGCCGAGAGAGAACGAGCTTTTAAGGCTCCCGAGCTTTATCGAGGATGCCGCCGCAGCAGGAGTCGATGCGTTTATAATCGCGGATCTCGGCGTTATGAGCTATGCCGAAAAATACGCACCGAACGTTGAACGCCATGTCAGCACCCAACTCGGCGTCATAAACAGTGCGACGGCAAGAATGTTGTACGATATGGGAGCCAAAAGAGTCGTACTGGCGAGGGAAACTCCCATGGAGGACATATTCACCATCCGTGCCAATACGCCGAAAGAGCTTGAGATAGAGGCTTTTGTACACGGTGCGATGTGCGTATCCTTTTCGGGACGTTGCCTGCTGTCGAATTACCTGACGGGCAGAGACGCAAACAGAGGCGAATGTGCCCAACCGTGCCGTTGGAAGTACCGTCTTGTCGAAGAAAAGCGACCGAATGAGTATTTCGACATCTTCGAGGACGGCGGAACGCATATCCTAAACTCAAAGGATATGTGCATGATAGAGCATATACCGGAGCTCATATCCGCCGGAGTATCCAGTATGAAGATAGAGGGGCGGATGAAGTCGGCGTATTACGCCGCAGCAGTCACAAATGCCTATCGCCATGCGATAGACTGTGCCGCACAGGGGATACCGCTCCCCGATGTTTGGCGAGACGAGGTATATAAGCTCAGCCACAGACCGTATAGTACGGGATTTTATTACGGTTATCCGGGACAGCATTATGAGGACGCGTCGTATTTTTCGACAGCCGAGGTCTGTGCCGTGGTTGAGGAGTGTGCCGATGACGGTACGGCGATACTGACGCAGAGGAACCGCTTTTGCGTCGGTGATACCGTGGAGCTGATGACAAACGATTCCGAGCCAATTGAGTTTGTCGCGGGAGAAATGGAGAATGAAGCGGGGGAGAGCATTAGCTCAACGCCCCATGCGATGATGAGATTTAAAATGAGACTGCCCGAAAAATGCGAAAGGCTGTCCATACTTAGGAGAATGAAAAGATGAAAGCATACGGACTGAACGAACTTAGAGAGATGTTTCTCTCCTTTTTTGAAAGCAAGGAGCATATGAGACTGCCGAGCTTTTCGCTCATACCGCAGAATGACGCAAGCCTTCTGCTGATAAATTCGGGCATGGCACCGATGAAGCCCTACTTTAAGGGCGAAGCGGTACCGCCCAAAAAGAGAGTGTGCACCTGTCAAAAGTGCATCCGCACGGGCGATATAGAGAACATAGGCAAAACCGCACGTCACGGTACATTCTTTGAAATGTTGGGCAATTTCTCCTTCGGTGATTATTTCAAGAAGGAAGCAATAGCGTATAGTTGGGAATTTCTGACCTCTCCCGACTGGGTGGGACTTGACCCCGACAGACTCTATCCTTCGGTATATGTCGACGATGACGAGGCATGGAATATTTGGCACGAGCAGATAGGCATACCCGAAAACCGCATCTTCCGCTTCGGCAAGGAGGACAACTTCTGGGAGCACGGTGCGGGTCCTTGCGGTCCCTGTTCCGAGATATATTACGACAGAGGCGAAAAGTACGGCTGCGGTAAGCCCGATTGCACGGTCGGCTGCGATTGCGACCGTTATATTGAAGTTTGGAACAATGTTTTCAGCCAGTTCGATAACGACGGTGAAGGCAACTATTCCGACCTTGCGCAGAAGAACATAGACACCGGCATGGGACTTGAACGTCTTGCGGTCGTATGTCAGGGCGTCGATTCGATATTCGATGTCGACACCGTGATGAATATTACAAACAAGGTCTCGGAGATCACCGGCGCATTCTACGGCAAGAGTCATAAGATGGATGTTTCCCTGCGTGTCATCACAGACCATATACGAAGCTCCGTGTTCATGATTTGCGACGGTGTCCGTCCCTCAAATGAAGGCAGAGGCTATGTTCTGCGCCGCCTTTTGCGCAGAGCGGCGAGACACGGCAAGCTCCTCGGTGTGAACGATCCCTTCCTGTACAGAGTTGTTGAAACCGTTGTGGGCGAGAGTAAGGGTCAGTATCCGGAGCTTTTGCAGAAGCAGGACTATATAACAAGAGTCGTAAAGAGCGAGGAAGAAAGCTTCGCAAAGACGATAGATGCCGGTATGCAGATATTTGCCGGCATCCTCAAGGGACACAAGGAGAGAGGCGAAAGCATATTCTCCGGTGCGGATGCGTTTAAGCTTTACGATACCTACGGTTTCCCCGTCGACCTTACGACAGAGATGCTTGAGGACGAAGGCATGAGCCTAAATTCCGATGAATTTGTAAAGCTTATGCAGGAGCAGAGAGTCCGTGCAAGAAAGGCAAGAGAAGCTTTGGGGGACCTCGGTTGGGCAGGCATCGACCTCGGACTGGACACCACGCCTACTCGGTTTACGGGCTATGATAAGCTGTCAGACACTGCAAAGGTACTTGCGCTTGTTTGCGAAAACGAGCTCACGGAGGAGCTTTGCGAAGGCTGTGAGGGCATAGTCGTCCTCGATAAAACTCCGTTTTACGCAGAGATGGGCGGTCAGCTTGCCGATATGGGCGAGATAGGCTTTAGCGTCGAGGACATTGAAAACGGTCAGCTTACAAAATTCGAGGTAAGAGACGTTAAGAAGGACAAGGGCGGAAAGTTCCTGCACTACGGTGTTGTTCGCTCCGGGGCTCTTTCGGTAGGCGAGAGTGTTGTCGCTTCCGTCGACACCGAACGCAGAAAGGCAATATCCAGAGCGCACTCGGCAACCCATCTTCTGCACGCTGCACTGCGTGAGGTTTTGGGCGATCACGTCAATCAGGCAGGCTCTCTTGTCGATACAGATATGCTCAGATTCGACTTTACCCACTTCAATGCACTAACACCCGAGGAGCTGACGGCGGTCGAGACCTCCGTCAACGAGGCTGTGCTTGAGGGCATGGATATTTCCGTAAAGGAAATGGGCATCGATGAAGCGAAAAACAGCGGCGCAACAGCACTGTTCGGTGAGAAGTACGGCGATGTCGTCAGAGTCGTATCCATGGGTGATTACAGTGTTGAGCTTTGCGGCGGTACTCACCTTGACAATACCGCGAAGGTCGGTCCCTTCCGTATACTCACCGAGTATTCGGTGGCAAGCGGTGTCAGAAGAATCGAAGCAGTCTGCGGCAAACGCTATCTCGGAATGGCAAATGAGACGACCTTGCGCCTCAATAAGGCAGCGGCACTTTTAAAGACAAAGCCCGGCGAGCTGCTTGCAAAGACGGAGAGCTTTATAGCCGAGATGAAGGAACTCAAGCAGACTATAGATCGCCTGAAATCCAAGGCACTCAATTCCGACGCAGAGCGTTTCCTGTTTGCCGCAAAGAAGATAGGCGGCTTCAGTGTCCTGACCCAGACACTCAGCGGTGTGGACGCAGGAGACCTCCGCAAGATGGGGGACTTTGTGCGCGATAAGGATCCCAAGACCGTTGCGGTGTTTGCCGCGGTGAACGATTCCAAGGTGACCTTCCTTGCCGTTTGCGGTAAGGAAGCGATAGCGGCGGGAATCAAAGCCGGAGACATTGTCAAAGCGGTTTGTGCCGTTGCCGGCGGCAAGGGCGGCGGCAAGCCCGATTCCGCGATGGGCGGAAGCAATGAAGTGCTGAAAACCGACAATGCACTTGCAATCGTTGACGATTACGTTGCCGAAAAGCTCGGACTTTAAGGAGGAATTTAAATGAACGACTGTCTGTTTTGCAAGATCATAGCGGGAGAGATTCCCTCAACAAAGGTCTATGAGGACGAATATGTTTATGCGTTTCGCGATATAAATCCTCAAGCACCGGTACACGTTTTGGTGCTGCCGAAGGAGCATATCGCCTGTGCCGACGAGATAAACGCGAATAACTCCGTGCTTGTCGCAAAGTGCTTTGAGGCGATAGCCGTGATAGCCGCAGCAGAGGGGCTGAAAAACGGCTACCGTGTGGTCAACAACTGCGGCGAAGACGGAGGTCAGACCGTGAAGCACCTGCATTTCCATGTGCTCGGCGGCAAAAAGCTGAACGAAGGAATGGCATAAAAAAGAAAATGAAAAAGCAGAAAGGTCGCACTTTCTGCTTTTGTCAAATATCGGGTGTGATATGACTTGAAGGGAGTACGCAAGCTTGCCTGTCTGTCGACAGGCTTTTGCGCAGCCGTATTTGCCGCACACTATCTGATCGCCGCAAACGATCTGACGGAAGCGACGATACTCTGTCTCATTGCGGCAGCGGCTTCTTTTCTGACAAAAGGCGGCATAAGAAAGAGACTGCTTCTTGTTACGGTTGCCGCCGCAGTCGGTTTGTTTTATTACAAGATAACGGTCGACATTGTGTTGTCGCCCACCGAAGCACTTGACGGGGAAACGCTCACCGTGACAGCGACGGTCATCGATAATCCCGAGTATCGTGAGAGCAGTGTGCTCCTTCGTGTAAGACTGCGCGAGAGCTCACTGCCGCAAAGCGAAACGCTCATAGTGTCGTATGATAAGACCGCACTAAATTTTAACGCGGGAGATACGATAAGGGCGGAGCTCTGTTTCAGCTCCGCAACAGAACGCTTCGGGGAATACTCCGATCTGAATATCGCAAAGGGGCTTACAGCGGTAACGCGCCTTGACGGGGAAGCGGAGCTTATATCTCTGACAGAAAACGGAATAGAGTTTTTCCCAAAGCGGCTTGCGCTGTCCTTAAGAGCGATAATAAACGATGTTTTTCCCGATGACACAGAGGCGTTTATGCGAGCACTGCTTACGGGTGACCGAAGCTCATTGTACGAGGATACGGAATTGGATACGGCAATGGCTGTTTCCGGCATAACCCATGTCGTTGCAGTATCGGGAATGCACGTCGCTTTTCTTGTCGGGCTTTTGCAGCTTATACTCGGGCACAATAAACGCCTGTCACTGCTGTGCATACTGACGGTGTGGGTGTTCGTGCTCATGGTCGGAGCACCGCCGTCCTCCGTGAGAGCGGGAGTCATGCAAACGATGCTGCTTTCCGCTCCGCTGTTTCGCAGGGAAAGCGATTCATTTACCTCATTAAGCTTTGCTTTGGCGGTCATATTGCTCGGCAATCCCTTTGCCTGCGGAAGTGTCGGCTTGCAGCTCTCCTTCGGCGCGATGGCGGGTATTATGCTTTTCTCGGGACCGCTGTATAACAGACTGAAAAAGCGATACCTGAAGATCGGCAGAGTGGGTGACTATATCATCGCAACCTTCGCAAGCTCGGTTGCGGTATCGGTGTTTACCGTGCCGCTTATAGCGGTTCACTTCGGCTATGTTTCTATATACTCCGCACTGACCAATATTCTGTGCCTGTGGACGGTATCGCTTCTGTTCTCGGGCGGACTGCTGCTTTGCGCACTGTCGCTTATCTCAAAAGCAGCCGCTGTCTTTCTTGCGGGACTTCTATCCTACGGAGTGCGTTATATCGCCGTCGTCGTAAAAACGGTGGCTGACCTGCCGTATGCTGCCTTGTATACGGAGAACATTGCGGTCATAGTGTGGCTTTTGGCGGTCTATGCCGTGTTCGGAATCTGCATTTTCCGGAAGGGTAAGGGACTCAAAGCGGCATCGGTATTTACGCTGATGACACTCGTGCTTTTGATTGTCGGCACCTTTGCCGTAGGCAGAAGTGACAGCGGTACCGTTGCGGCACTCGATGTCGGCAACGGACAGTGCATAGTGTTCACGGCAAAAGAAAATACGGTTGTTGTAGACTGCGGGCACTCCGGAACCTCGACCAATGCGGGAGCGGAGCTTGCTCAATACCTCGGCGCAAGAGGCAGAAGCAATATCGACTGCCTTGTGTTCACGCATCTTGACGACGATCATATAAACGGTCTCGAAAAGCTTTTGTGCCTTACAAGCGTCGATAAACTGATATTGCCGGAGACTGCCAAATACGGCGAAAAAGCGGACGTTTACCGCGAGATAAGACAGCTTGCTAATGAAAACGGTGTTGAGATACAATACATAAACGGTGAGGATACGATAGATCTTGAGGCGATAAGTCTGACGTTCTATAAGATATACAGACAGGGGAGCGACAGTAATAACAGGGGACTGCTGCTAAGCGTCGGGATAAACGGTCATGACACACTGATAACCGGTGACGCGGGAGTAAAGACGGAGCGCAAGCTTGCCTGCGACTACGACCTGTCGAATACCGAGGTGCTAATCGTCGGGCACCACGGTTCAAGCTATTCATGCTCTGCGGAGCTGATAACGGCGACGAAACCGAAGACGGCGATAATATCCGTCGGCTACAACAGATACGGGCACCCGTCATACAGAGTGCTGACCCTACTTGAGACTGCGGGATGCGATGTGCACCGAACGGATGCCGACGGCAGAGTGGTCATAAAACTGTCATAGGAGACCGAAATGGCAAAGAAGTACGAAGAAAAAGTCAATTATTCGGCTGCCGTAAGGGAGCTTAAGGAGAAGGGACCGGAACGCCTCTACTTTTTGTGGGGCGAGGAGGACTATCTCACCGGCTGCTTCAGAGATGAGCTCAAAAAGCGTTGCGTGACCGGAGAAACGGACGACTTTTGTTATCACAAATTCGGTGACGATTTTTCCGCTGCGGCACTGTCCGATGCGGTCGACGCGATACCGTTTATGTCCGAGAGAAGCTTTGTCGAGGTAAACGGCTTGAACATGAATAAGCTCACTGAGCCCGATTCGACGGACATTATAAATACGCTCAAGGACATACCGGACTATTGCACCGTCGTTTTCACGGAATCCTCAAGCTTTGAACCGGATAAGAGACTGAAATTCTATAAGGCATTTTTGCCGCTGTGCAAGGAGCTGCGCTTTTCGGCGCAGGACGGGTCGCAGCTTATTCGCTGGATAGTGCGACGCTTTGCCGCGGAAGGGAAGGAGATAGATCTTGCCGCCGCGCAAAGACTTATCGCGGTCAGCGGAGACCTCATGAACCGTTTGATACCGGAGATAGCCAAGATCGCGTCCTATGCCAAGGGGGACAGAGTGACGGTCGCGGACGTCGATGCCGTCGCACACCATATTCCGGAAGCCGTCGTGTTCGACATGACGGAAAAGCTCTCAACCGGAGAGACAAATGCGGCAATAGGACTGCTCGGAGAGCTGCTGTCGGACAAAAATAACGAGCCGATTATGATACTTGCGATAATTGCTATGCAAATGCGTAGACTTTATGCAGCAAGACTTGCGATAGATGAGGAGCTCGGCAAGGACTATGTGATGAAAACCTGCAAGCTGAGGTATGACAGTCAGGCGTCAAATCTTATCCGCCTTGCACATAAGTTCAAACGCGCAAGGCTATCCGCTGCAATTGTGCTTTGCGCGGAAACCGACTGCCGCATGAAAAGCACCGGTGAGGACCATGCGACCGTGCTCAAGGAATGTGTGCTGAAAATTGCCGTAGGAGACTGAAATGTACAGAGTCGGAGAGGTTATAATCGTCGAAGGACGCTATGATAAAAACACCGTGCTGCAAGCGGTGGATGCGACCGTCGTGGAGACGGGCGGATTCGGCATATTCAATGATGCCGAAAAGCGCGAGCTTTTGCGTATGCTTGCCGAAAAACGCGGTATCGTTATATTGACGGATTCGGACGGAGCGGGATTTTTGATACGCAATCGCATAAAAGGCTTCATCGATCCGAAATATATAAAAAACGCCTACATACCGGATATATACGGCAAGGAGCGTCGCAAAAGCAAGGCGGGAGCGGAAGGCAAGCTCGGCGTCGAGGGAATGTCGCCGGAGATCATTGTCGATGCACTGCGCCGCTGCGGTGCGACACTGGATGACACGGAGACAAAGCGGCAAACGTACGGGATAACGAAGGCGGATATGTATGCCATGGGACTGAGCGGAAAACAAAACAGTGCCGAAAAGCGTCGGCTTTTGAAGGCACATATGGGTCTGCCGGAGCGACTCGGTGCGGATGGACTCCTACAGGTGTTAAACGTTCTTGTCACAAAGGAAGAGCTTGAAAAGCTTGTTAAAATACTGTAGCATTTACTGCCGTGTTGTGCTATAATATTACAACCGATACGGTTATACATAATAAGTTCGGAGGACAAAGATATGAAATGCCCGTTTTGCGGATATCAGGAGAGCAAGGTAATCGACTCGAGACCTGCCGAGGAAGGCGCGACCATACGTCGCCGCAGAGAGTGCCTTGCCTGCCAAAAGAGATTTACGACCTATGAGATTATCGAGCATATGCCTCTTGTCGTCGTAAAGAGAGACGGCTCGAGACAGACCTTCGACAGGGCAAAGATAATAAACGGGGTCGCAAGGGCGTGCGATAAGCGTCCCGTGGCATACACTCAGTTTGAGAAGATAGCGGACGAGATCGAGCAGGAGCTCCAGAGCTCACTGGAGCGTGAGGTCAGCACCGTCGATATCGGTGAGAT
>CAZWID010000018.1:0-16258 GCA_964634065.1 uncultured Oscillospiraceae bacterium
CCTTCATGACCGCTTCGGTAGCGGCAAGGATCTTGTCGACGGGGAAGAGCTCGGGTGCGGGCATACCGCCTGCGAAAGAGAGAACCTCGGGCTTGTTGGCAAGAGCCAAAAGCTCACGAACTGCCGAACCTTTGAGAAGATTCATTCTGTCTGCGAATTTGACCATGATTTTTTCCTCCTGTTTTAAGAGCATCCGCGGCAAAGCCGAAAAATGCGGCGGCAGCCGCAAAGCCGCAGATGCGCATTCTGCTTATATTTAAGCACAATTGACGGCGTTTGTAAACAAGTCAATGCGAAAATTCACGCTCTTTTATCGAAATCAACAAAAAATGCCTTGATTTTTAGACATTTTGCCTTTTTCGTGTTTAGGCTTTGCATTATTCGATTGAAAGGTACGGTGAAATGGTGTAGAATGGGCACATTCTATTTGAATCGGCACGGCTTGTGAGGTGCTTTATGAACATATACTTAAAAGGACACGATTATAAATATGCCGCGGAGCAAATGCTGCTGACGCTGTATCCCGAGGAAAGACCCGTCTACCCCGAGGGCAGCCCCGAAGGCGACAGAGTCGAGATAAGCTTGCGCGACGGCGAAAAATATGTGACGGCGGTTTGCCGTCTCGTGATAAACGGGAATACATACATCGCAAAAAGCGCGTTTAAAAACACGCTTGCGACCGACGACGTGAGTCGTGACAGTCATTGCTCCCGCATCATCAAAAACGCGTTTTACAAAGCGGCACTGCGTTCGGGTCATGAGGTGCCGCCTTGGGGCTCACTGACCGGTGTGCGACCCGGCAAGCTCTTTTGCCGCATTGCGGCGCAAAGCGGCGAAGGGGCTGCGGCGCGAAGCTTTGTTCACGATTACGGCGTATCGCCGGAGCGCACCGAGCTGTGCCGCACGACATCAAACGTGACACGCTCCGTTGCCGCAGCCTTGGAGTCAAACGACGTTTGTCTGTATGTCGGCATACCCTTTTGCCCGACGCGGTGTAACTATTGCAGCTTTGTGAGTCAGTCGGTCGAAAAAAGCATGAAGCTCATACCGCCCTTTCTCGATGCGCTTATGCTTGAGGTAGAGGCGTTGGGCAAGGCGGTAAAAGCAACGGGCAGGCGCGTGATCTCGGTCTACATGGGCGGCGGCACACCGACCACCTTGAGTGCGGAGCAGCTTGACAGGCTGTGCCGTGCACTGGAGGATAATTTCGATCTGTCCTCGGTTCGGGAATATACCGTTGAAGCGGGCAGACCGGATACGATAACCGAGGAAAAGCTCCGAGCTCTCTCCGCTCACGGTGTCGACCGCGTCAGCGTCAATCCGCAGACCATGTGCGACGACGTTCTCGACGCGATAGGTCGCCGTCACTCGGCAGCCGATGTGGTCGATGCGCTGTCAAAGGTGCGCTCCGTGGGCGGCATGGCAGTCAATATGGATCTCATTGCCGGGCTCAGCACCGACACTGCGGAAGGCTTTGAGCGCAGTCTCGATGCGGTGCTGGCACTCGAGCCCGAGAACATCACCGTTCACACGCTGTCACTCAAAAACGGAAGTCGCATAAGCACCCAAAACACCAAGCTTCCGAGCGGTGCCGAGGTCGGCAGAATGCTCGACAGCTCACGCGAAAGGCTTTGCGCGGCGGGCTATTCGCCGTATTACCTCTACCGTCAGAAGTTTATGTCGGGCGGCTTTGAAAATCTCGGTTGGGCAAAGTCGGGCTTTGAGAACATTTACAACGTCTGCATCATGGAGGAGCTTTGCCCGATACTCGCTCTCGGCGGCGGCGGAAGCACGAAGCTGACGAAGTCAGACGGCGGCAGAAGCGAAAGAATTTTCGCACCCAAGTACCCGACGGAATATATCTCGGGCATCGGCAAGGTGTGCGCGGACAAGGAAAAAATAATCGCGTTTTTCTCGGAGGAGGACGAATAATGGCATACGATCTCAAGGAAATAAATTTCAAAACCGTCGCAGACCCCAAGGGTTTTATCGAGGAATGCGATGCGGCATACGATGAGCAGGTCAAAAAGGCCGCGTCCATGATACTCGAAAACAGCCGCCGTAGCCCTATCGTGCTGCTGTCGGGACCGTCCGGAAGCGGCAAGACGACGACGGCTCGAAAGATAAGCGAGGAGCTGTACAGGCAGGGCTTGCGTGCACACTATGTGGGCATGGACGATTATTTTCTCACGGTCGACCCCAAAACGGCACCGAGAACACCGGAGGGTGAGCTCGATCTCGAATCGCCGC
Source organism: uncultured Oscillospiraceae bacterium (assembly GCA_964634065.1). Lineage (GTDB taxonomy): Bacteria > Bacillota > Clostridia > Oscillospirales > Oscillospiraceae > F23-B02. The sequence goes on from CAZWID010000018.1 coordinate 2,251, forward strand.
TGTGCCTCGATATGGAGCTCCTCAACGAGCATTTTAAGCTGCTTTCCGAGGGTAAGCGCATCTTCGTGCCCAAGTACGAGTTTTCGCGCCGCATGAGAGTTATCGAGCCGTCGAAGTCGATAAAGCTGCACAAGGACGAAATCGTCGTGTTCGAGGGCATACACGCACTGAACGACATGATAACCGAAAAGCATCCCGATGCCTTTAAGCTCTACATATCCGCAAGGAGCAACGTGAGCTTCGGCGGCGAAACGGTGTTTAAAGGCACATGGCTCAGACTGGTACGGCGTACCGTCAGGGACTTTAACTTCAGAGGCGCGGATCCGTCCGCAACCATGGCAATGTGGGCAAACGTGAGACGGGGCGAAAAGTCGAACATATCGCCGTTTAAGAACAAGGCGAATTTCATGTTCGACTCCGTGTTTGCATATGAGTTTCCCGTTATGAACGCAACGGCGACAAAGCTGTTTTCGTCGATACCGGAGGGCATAGAGCGATATGACGAGCTGCGCAAGGTGCTCCCTGCGCTCCAGCTTTTCGGCAACATCAACGAGGAGCTTGTCGCGCCCGACGCGATGATCCGCGAATTTATCGGCGGCGGCGAATACGAATGATAAAATAATGAGAGGCACGGCAAGCGGTTTTTCGCTTGCCGTGCCTCTGTATTTATCGAGCTTTGATGCTTTGTCGTTTGCGTCTGAAATAGTGGACGGTCATGAGGACAATGAACACGCTGCTGCAATAGCCGAAGATCGGGTAAATGAGCCCGATGAGCTCACCGAAGCCGAACAGACTGCCGCAGAACATCAGCAGGACGGTGAAGATAACGAGCGGTGCCTTGTGTTTTAGTCTTGCCGACAGCTTAATGTGCAGCACATTCGTCAGTGCGACGGTGGCGGAAAGTGCGGTGCCGAACATGGCAAGCAGCAGCAAAATTCCGTACACGGTGCCGAAAACGGGCGATATATCGGCGGCAAAGCTCAGCATAGGCAGCTCCGCTGCCGAAAAGCGCGGTGCCGCGGATACGCACACCAAGACGCTGCCTGCCGTCACAAGCAAAAGCGACGCGCCGAGTGCGACGCCGCCGATAACACCGACCGTGCTCTTTACGTGCCGACCCAACGGAGCGACGACGGCAATGCCCGCAAACAGATTGTAGCACGCAAAGGATATCGCGGAAACGACCCACGACGACATGAGCGGATTGTCGTTGCTCACCTCTTGCGGCGCATAGCCGTATACTCTCAGAGCGTAGAGTCCGAAGGCAAGCGAAAACACGGCAAGCAGCGGCACCGTTGCCGAAAACACCGACACCATACCCGACAGTCCCGCAAGCGAAACGGCGGCGACGACGGCAGCAAATATCAGACTGCCGCACCAAGTGGGCAAGCCGAAAAGCTGCGCCGCCAATGCTCCGGCTCCCGCAGTCATTATCGTGCCGATGCCGAACAGCAGCAGCATCGACAGCAGCGACACCGCATACCGCAAAAGCGGATGCCTCTCTCCCGCTATGAGCTTATCGGCTTCGTCGAAGGCGGTCAACCGATTGAGGCGCAGCATGACGACACCGACAGCAGACAGCAGCAGTATCGCGAGGACAAGTCCCGCGATGCCCCATGCGCCGAAGCTGCCGAAGAACTGCCAAAGCTCCTGACCCGAAACGTAGCCGGCTCCCAAAAAGCAGCCGGCAAAGGAAAGTCCCAATTGTAAAATACCTATTTTCTTCATAACACAACCACCTATACCATATTAAATCCAAAGTGTGTGAAGTCAATAGACAAAAGTAAATAATATGAAAAATTTCGCACAATATGTTGAATTTTTTCGAACAGTGTGGTAATTTGAAACCATAGAAATAATACATTGCGAGGTGAGCCGAATGAACAATTACAAGAGAGAGGATCGCCGTGTGAAATACACGAAGCAGGCGATCAGAGAGAGCTTTCTCGAGCTTTTGAAGGAAAAGCCGATAGATAAGATAAGCGTTACGGAAATCTGCAAAAGAGCGGATATAAACAGAGGTACGTTTTATTCGCATTACTCCGACCCCTATGACCTCAAGCGACAGCTCGAGCAGGAGCTAAAAGACGCTTTTGCAAGCAAAAAGGCAACGATGGGCGTTTCGCGTCTCGATGCGGAGGATAATTTCACGATTCTCAAGGAGAATCAGGACATTTGCGGCGTTTTTTACGGGCCGAACGGAGATACCAAGGTCATGTATAATATCATATACGAATACTCCTTCGGTTATGTCGAGGATCTTTTCGGCGGCAAACCGCCCATACCGGAGACGCATCTCGAATGTCTGCGCAGCATTTTGGTCTCGGCAACGAATACGACTCTGCGCCTGTGGTACGAAAACGGCATGAAAGAGGATCCCGCTTTGGTCGCGGAAGCACTCAAGGCTTTTTGCGATACCGGTGCGATGAGCTTCGTTCAGAAGGTCAAGAGCTTAAGCTGAGGGGAATCGAACCATATCGGTTTCGGTATGCTGATTTCCGCCCATACTGCGTTAAACCCCTTGACAATACTTAAGCTGAGGAGAGTCGATCCCTCATCACGATCTGCAAGCAAAACCAATTGATTTACATAATAATGTTGAAAACCGTGTTGAAAATGTTGAAAATAAATTTCGGAGGATGCTTATGAAACGCTTTATTTCGCTGCTTTTGGCGGCAATGCTGCTGTTTTCGCTTTGCGCCTGTGACGGCGGCGGCAGCGGCAAAGACAAGGATAAGGACAAAGACGGCGACAAGGTCTCGGCTATCGCCTTTGAGTACGATTGTGACAGTGCGGAGCTGTACGGCGAAGATGCACTCTACTTCAGCTATATCTTAAACTCCGCAAAGATCACAGACGGTGTCGGCTCCGATGCTGCCGCTGCGATCAACAAGGTGCTCGAAGATTCCTATGCCGATGCCGCGCAGTATCGCGACACTTTAAAAGAGGATGCCTATTCCGCATATCTCGAGGGATACTCGCTTTCCGCATTCAGCTATTCGTATAAGCTCGTTGTTGAGCGGTGCGACGAAAATGTTATAAGTCTGTGTGTGCATGAGAACATTTACAGCGGCGGTGCTCACGGCTTAACCGTTCAGACCACCTACAACTTCGACACAAAGACCGGCAAGCTGCTTTCCGTTGACGATTTGTCCGACGATGTCGATGCCTTGGCAGAACACATTGCGTCCTATATTCAGACCGACTACGCCGACATCGTCAAGAATAACGAGCCCGATCTTTCGCAGGTGACGAATCTCATCGAAGAAGGGCAGTGGTATTTCTCAAATGCGGGCTTGGTTGTGTTTGCACAGCTCTATGAGATAGCAAGCTATGCCTCCGGTATGCCGACCTTTATTGTGCCCTATGATGAGCTTGACGGTTTTGTGAGCAAAGGTATTTTGCCCGAAGCCCGCACGGGAGAGGGCGAAATAGTTCTTTCCGACAAGGGCGACAAGGTTGCCGAATTTGCCATCAATCCCGACGGTGAGACCTTCGCGCTGGCGGCTGACGGCACCGTATACGACGTAAAAATCTACAAGGCACTGATGTCGCCGTACAGCGGTTATCTCGTGCTTCAAGGCTGCGTATACTATCGCAGTGTTATGAGTGACGGCGATTATGTCAGCGTCTCACGCTATATTCCCGATGCCTACTGCAACATCGTAGTTATCTACACCGATGCCGAAGGTGTTGAGCACTCCTGCGGTGTGGCACAAAGCGGTGAGGACGGTTCGGTATATCTCATCGACACTCCCGAAATCAGCACATATTGATTCCGAAAACGCCTATGCTCCCGAGCATGGGCGTTTTTGCCGCTTACAAATACTCGACGCACAGTGCGGAAAAAATGAACACGGCAAGGTCGGCGCACAATGCGGCGGGGATCGCCCAACGCGTCTTCTTGACCTTTGCCGCACCGAAATAAACGGCAACGACGTAAAAGGTCGTTTCGCTCGAGCCGAGCATCACCGCAGCGATGCGACCTATGCGGGAGTCCGCACCGTGAGTTGCTATGAGCTCCGATGCCGCAGCGGTCGCGGCACCGCCGCTTATCGGTCGCAGCAGCGCAAGCACACCGAGCTCCGACGGTATGCCCAAAAGCTCAAGCAGCGGCGACAGAAGGCACGATATCGCGTCCAATGCACCCGAAGCACGGAGCATATAGATTGCCGGAAAGAGCATCACAAGCGGCGGCAGCATATCGAGAACGGTTTTGAGCCCCTTGCGGGCACCGTCGGTGAGCGCGGGGAAAACGTCCGTTTTGCCGAGTATGGCATATATTCCGACGGCTGCAAGCAGGAGCGGTACGGCAAGATCGCAAATGAGCTTCACCGGCACACTCTCTCGAAAAGCCTTGCGGCAACAAGCCCCACCGTGACGGACAGTGCGGAGCTTATCCAGACGGCGGGGAGTATGTCGAAGGGCGTCTCGGAGCCGCAAGCGGCTCTTATGGCGGCAACGGAGGTCGGGAGCAGTTGTATCGATGCGGTGTTGAGCACCACGAAGCGGCACAGCTCATTCGATGCCTCGCCGCCGGAGAGCCGCACCATTCCCTTTGCCGCACTTATGCCCATGGGCGTTGCCGCATTGCCGAGTCCGAGCAGATTCGCACTCACGTTTGCCGCAAGCGGCTGCATTATCTCACCGTGTTCCGCAGCGGTCGGAAACAGCCTACCGAGTATGGGGCGCAGGGCACGGGAAAGTGCTTTTGCGATCCCGCAGCGTTCCATAAGCTCCATGACACCGCACCACAGGCAGATTGCTCCTCCGATCGAAATACAAAGCGAAACGGCAGCCTGTGCGCCCTCAAGCGCAGCGGACGCAAGCTCCGAAGTGCTCCCGTTTGCTGCTGCGAAAACGATTGAAATGACGATAAATACCACCCAAATCGCTCCCAATAACATGAAAAACCACTCCCGTTTTTTAAACATTGTATTCAAATCGATGCAATTATTATGAATAAACATTTTTGTGTTTTTGTAAAGATTAAAAAATTTTGAATTTTTTTCGATTTTTGTTGACAATAATCGAATATTTGATATAATAATAACGCTTAATGGAATCAAATATGGATAGCTATATCCGCAACAAGGAGGAACCGCAATGAAGTCAACAGGCATAGTCAGAAAGGTTGATGAACTGGGACGTATCGTCTTACCCATCGAGCTTCGTCGTACTCTCGACATAGCAGAGAGAGACGCTTTGGAGATATTTGTAGACGGTGATAACATCATTCTTCACAAGTATCATCCCTCTTGCGTATTTTGCGACAATACTCGTAACATCATCAGCTACAAGGGCAAGAACATTTGCCCCGACTGCATAAAGAAGCTCAAGGACAAGGTTTGAGTCGATCTTTATGTATAAACGCCGCAGGAGCGGCGTTTTTTCGTTGCTCATCTTCATATCTTGATAAGCGTAAAAAGGCTTCAGCCGTTTGGCTGAAGCCTTAAACTTTTTATATCGCTTTTTTATTTTGCTTTCTTTTCGCTGTGCTGGCGGTGTTTTTCAAACAGGAAGCCTATAAACATCACGACCGCGAAGAACGCAAGGAAGCCTATGCACTGCTGCCAACCGTAGCCGACCCAGATCGCATAGCAGAAGAACAGACAGCACAAAACGCCCAGTGCCGGTAAGACAAAACGCTTCACGGGATGCAGCTCCTTTGCCTTGACCATGAGACCTATCATCATGGGAATGTACATGACATACAGGCAGATGATGCATATCTCGTCAGGCTCCCATGCAAACCACTGCGATTGATGAACCTGACCGAACAGTCCGGGTCCGCCCATCCACATCATGACCGTCCATGCGTACCAGAAGCCGGCAAGCATCATACCGACGACGGAGGACTTGATGGCAAAATTGTTCTGCTCGTCGATGTTGCCGAAAAACTCGGGCTTGGGACCCATGCCTCTGGCGGTAACGGAGTAGAGGCTGCGGCAGGATGCCATGATAAGACCGTTCATCGTGCCGAGGCAGGAGACGGTTATAAACACGTAGACGATAGTCCCTATCGCTCCGCCGAACACCTTTGTGAACGCTATCTCGGGGAGCTTTTCACCGAAGGGCCATGTTGCGATTATCATGTTGACGTTACCTACCGCGCTCATCGCCCAAATGTACAGAGCATAGAGCAGTATCGTCACCAATGCGCCGATGACAAGTGCACGGGGAAGGTTCTTCTTTGAATCCTTGAGCTCGGAGTTTATCGAGGTTGCCAGTATCCAACCCTCGTAAGCAAAGGCAAAGCCGACTATCGCCTGGAAGAAGCCTTCGCCGCCGACGGAGGTGTATTCGGGGGTATTGACATAGTTTAATACATCGAGTGTAGTACCGTTTACAAGACCCACTATCGTACCCACGACACCCATAAGGATAAGCGGGATAAGCTTTATAACCGTCATGCCGACTTGGAGCTTGCCTGCGATCTTGGGGCTGAGTGCGTTTATGCCGTAGCCTATCATGAGGAAGCCCGCACCGACACCGATAGCGACGGCATTGACGGAGCCCGTCGCGAAATCTATCGCATTGATACCGAAAAGCTGCAAAAACATCATTGCCGAGAAGAAGGCAAGCATCGCAGACAGTGCCGGAGTGTATATCGTCGTCATAAACCAACCGACATAGTAGGCGTACTTGGGTCCCAATGCGAGCTCGGCATAGTCGACGACGCCGTTTACCTTTTCGTACTTACTGCCCAATGTCGCAAAAACAAGTGAGCAGATAATGCAAATAAGACCCACGATGCCGACAACGGCAATGCCCTCAATGAGGTTGCCGCCTGTGAGCGACAGCACCTTGCCGCCCTTGATGAAAACGCCCGAGCCTATGACGATGCCTATGACCATGGATATGGCAGTCGGCAAGCCGTAGCGTTTTTCCATTTTGTTATCCATACTTTCTCTCCTGTGATTTATTTAGCTATTTAATGCGATTAAGCATAGGTAGAGAATACACTCTTTATGCCGCTTTGTCAACAAAAGCGTCTTTTTTAACGCGATTCGGGTAAAAAAATCGGGAAAGTGACTTACTCTCCCGAAAAAACTTTTTATCTTCTTGTGGGATTGTCCGATATTCCCAGAATATAATCTGCCGAAACATCGTAAAACTCGGAGAGTCTGATAAGCACCGCCGTCGGAATATCCCTCTGTCCGAGCTCATAGTTGCTATAGACCTGCTGTGAGCAGTGCAGTGCTTCTGCGATATCTCTCTGCTTGAGATCTCGGTCCTCTCTCAGCTCTCTGATGCGGCAATACATTCACTCACTTCCTTTGAATGAGCATATCACACCGCATTTTGTTGTATTGACTTTTACCGCAAATTGCAGTAAAATATTAGTACAATGAACGTAGGGGATGAAATTACAATGCGCAACAAGTCAAGATATTCGCACCGTGCTTTAGGAATACTTTTAATTTTTGCAATAGTAATTCCTATGATTTTCACCGGTTGTGGCAAATTCAATCTCGAAGAATTTATTGGCAGCGATAATCATTTATATGAAAATGACAGCCGCGAAGATCGTGAAAGCCATAATGATGAACATATGGAAGAAGATTCTTCCGAAAGCTCCGAAAGCTCCACTGATAACAGCAGTCATAAAGGATATTCTTCAGACGCACCGACAAACAATAACACTCCAACAAAGCCCAAGGTGGATTCAATTGAGGAACTATGCTTTTACAGTGGCGATTACTTCCATTTAAGTCATTGCAGCAGTAAGGAAGATGTTTTCGGTGCGACTCATTATAATGTAATTTATAACAGTTTCAGTGAAAACTACAATGATCCCGATTATTACGAATACTTTACAAAAAAATACTATCTGGCAGGGGAATACTCCTATTTAACATTCAACACCTTTACCCAAAGCGGATTTACCGATGAGCACGCTTCTATATTTGTATATGTTAGCTACGGTGGTCCTGACGAGGAAACTCTGGTATATTCCGATGATTTCTACGGCGGTTTACCTCCCAAAGCGGTTTCCATTGATTTAACCGGTGTCACATATTTATACATCACTATTACTCCTTATAATTGTAATTCATGGGGGCATAGCGATTGCCGTTTGTGTGCAGGAGACTTTGTATTAAAATAAAATCGAAGCTATCATCCCCCAAAGGTAACCTTTGGGGGATTTCTTATAAGACGAAAAAAGCCTCCCGCGGTTTCCCGTGGGAGGCTACAGCCTTTATCCGTTACGCACCGGATAGTGACCGAAGGGCGATCTGAATATCGCCCTTTTGTCGGTCAATGGGCTGTCTGTTATTCCTTGGCGGTTGCCGCCTCTGCAGCGAGACTGGCTACCATTTCCTTGAGTGCTTCATTCTCGGCTTCGAGCTTCTTTATCTGCTCGCTGCTCTCCTCCGCAACTGCCGCTGCAGCTGCGTCTGCCGCCGCTGCTTCGGTTGCTTCCTCGGATACGGGAGCTGCCTTTGCCTTGCGTGCGATCGCTGCGACGAGGCAGAAGATAACCGCAACGATGGCAAGGATTATGATTGCGGTGAGCTGGAGATCGCCGGAGTATACATAGTGATCCGCATTTGCCGCCTCGATTACGAACGAACCGGATGCGTCGACGCGGGTGGGATATGCATAGTCGGTGTAGTGAGTGATGAGACCGACAATGTTTGCCGCGACTGCGAGGACGGCGGTGACGAGACCGCAGCCGAAGCCGCTCTTACCGTTGCCGGAGATGCCGCCGACAAGACCTACGATACCGGCAATGATGCCGAGGATGCAGGCGATGGCGGCAAGTGCGCAGGTGATGATTCTGCCGGTGACTTCCTTGGTGATGTCCGCTTCCTGATCGGCAAGGTACTGCTCCGCCTTGTCAAGCAGGAGGCTGCACTTATCGAGGTCAAGGAGAGTGAATCCGTCACGTCCGGGAGCGACGACCTTTTCGCCGTTCTCGTCAACGAGGTACATTGCCGCCGCAACCGCGTCGCAAAGCTCCATGTATGCTTCCTCGTTCAGAATGTATGCGGGCTCGTTTTCGCCCTCTGCGGGATTTGCCACGATGAGGTTATCGGGGATCGCAACGCCGAGCTTCTTTGCCATGTACTCGGGCAGGGACATGACGACTTCTTCGCCGCTGTACCAACGGTAGCAGGGAACCATGCCTTCAAAGAGCTGATAGCCGCCGTTCAAAAGGGAAACCTCGCCCTGCTCGAAAACGTTGAGCTGTGCATTACCGTCGGCAAGCTGAGCACCGCCGGCTGCAAGGTCGATCTCGCCCTGTGCAAGCTGCTTCTCTGCATCGGCAAGCTGCTTCTCCGCTGCCTCAAGCTGAGCAAGACCGTCTTCATATGCCTTGAGCTGAGCCTGACCGTCGGCTACCATCTGCTGAATGTATGCGGGGAAGTCGGTGACATCTTCGGGAATCTCAAGACCGAGCTGTGCACCGAGGGGGCGAACAACGCTTACGAACCATTCCTGAGCGGTGCTAAAGCCGGGCAGATTTGTGAGATAACCGTCACGGAACTCAACGTACTTGTTGAGGTAGGGCATAAGGGGCTCGATCTTGGAGAGAGTCTCCTTGCCTTCGTTGTATGCCTGGGTGTTTTCCTCTATGGTCTTCTTGCCCGCCTCATACTGGGCAAGACCTTCATAGTACGCCTGATATCCGGCATTGAGGGTCGCCTTGCCCGCATTGTAGGACACGAGACCCGCCGAATAGGTGTCCGCACCGGAAAGGTAGGTTTCCTGATTCTCGCTGAGCTGGGCAATGCCGTCTCTTGCGGTCTCAATGCCTTCCTTTGCGGTCTCGGAGTCGGATGTCTTGTAGTCCTTGACATTCAGAATGTCCTGAACGCCGGCTACGCAGGCAAACAGTCCGAAGATGCACGCTGCAACAAGACAAATGCTGCAGACCATAAGTAATACTCTTTTCATTTTGTTCCTCCCATAATATTTATAAAAAGTTTTACTTAACCACACATTTATATGCCGATTGTCATTTAATTGTCAGCATAGTCGCATTGTAACACACGATGTCAGAATAGTAAAGAAAAAATGACAATAATTCTAAAAAAATTTTTAACAAATTTTGAATTTCGTCAAAACAAAAGCCTCTTATTCTCCCGTTTTCGTCCGTTCTCGAACGATTTTTCGATATTGCTCCGACCTTCGTTAATATTTTATTCACATCTTTGCCCGCCGATTATGAACGTTTCGTGAACGTCAAAATCGCCTCCCGCAATGGGGAAGCGATTTTTCAAAATACAAGATTTATAAGTGCATAGGTGTAGTCAACAAGCGGCTCGGTGACGTACACGCCGTTCACGCAATAGACCGTGAAGCTTTCGGTTTCGGTGAGCGGCTTTGTGTCCTCTCCCGTGAGCTCGAGGGTTACGCTCAGCGTCATTGCCTCGGTGACGCTTGCATCCCGACACAGGGTCGCGATGCCTCGGTACGCCTCGACAAGTCTCTTTGCATCGTCGACCGAGCAGCCGTGGTCAAGCGCAAACTCCGACCATCCCGCATCGTTCCATCCCTCTGCGGCAGAGAGCAGAACGTCGATACCGTTGGCAAGCGAATTAAGCTCAAGCGCAAAGTCCGATGCCGCATATTCGTCCAAATCCGTTCTTTCCGCCGACAGCACCGAGAAGTGCCAATCGTCACCGTAGCTCTGTGCGTATTGCCGTCTCGTATCTTCAATCTCGGCGTTCTTTTCGTCGAGCGAGAGGAATGGCTTTGCGCCGGAGGACAGGATTGTGAGCACCGTTTTCAGGTGATCTCCGTAGTAGCAGCAGCATACCGTATCCCAATATCCGATGAAGCCGTCGTAATCCATATTGCAAAGCTTCAGCATTTGCTCCTGCCAAAGACCGAGACCCTCAAGCTCGACGGCGGCGGTCGGTGTCGGTGTAGGTGCCTTTTGGGATGCCGTATCGCAAGCGCACAGAGAGGCAAGTATTGCGGCAGTCAGTATGAATACGGCGATACGCTTTATCATCTCCGTCCGTTGCCTCCGTTTTCATCCTCGAAAAAGCTTTCGTAATATTTTCTCTGCGCTTCCTTTTCGCGGCGGATACTTTCCTCTTTGCGCTTTTGCGCCAAACGGCGGCGGCGCAGTGCTTCCGCCTTCTTTCTGCGGCGGTTGGCTCTGACTCTGAGGACGAAGTACGCAAGCAGCAAAAGACATATAAGAAGTGCGATAAGCGTCATCCATGAGTTGGAGAAGAAATCCGATATCTCGCCCGTTATCGATGCCCAGACCGATGCATCGACATCCGCGGTCGCGATGAGCTCGACTGTCCCGTATTCCTCGCCGTTTGAATCGAGGAAGGTGACGGTGCCGAGTCTGTCACCCTTTTGTATCGGTGCAAGTGCGGTATCGTTGTCGAGCTTTATTACCGTCTGATAGTCGGATGTATCGAAGCCTTCGGGCAAAAAGCAGCGCACGCTCTCGGCGGTAACGACTCCGACCTCGGTCTCATCCACTCCGTTTTTGACCTCGACGGTTCCCATTGAGCTGCCCTTTTTCACGACGGTGCGTATCGAGAAATTGTTAAATGCCCAGTCGAGCAGATTCACGGTGTCGGAAAAATTCGAGTACCCCCCCGATTTTGCCTGTCCGCCGAGGACGATCGTGAGTATCCTGACGCCGTTCTTTTCCGCCGCTCCGGCAAGGCAATAGCCCGCAGCCTCGGTATGTCCCGTTTTGACGCCGAAGGCACCGGGGTAAAGATACTGTGAGCCGTACACGGAGTCCTGACAGATAAGTGCATTCGTATTGTTGAGATACCGCTCACCGCTCATGTTCGTCGCGGGGACGGTGTAATGCTCTGTACCGCAAAGCTGTGCAAACAGATCATGGGACAGTGCCTCTCTTGCGATGAGCGCAAGATCGTATGCCGTCGTGTAATGTCCCGGGAGAGTCAGTCCGTTTGTGTTCTCAAATCGCGTATTCGTGCAGCCGAGCTCCTGTGCTCTTTTGTTCATTCTTCCCACAAAGCCCTCAATGGAGCCCGATACATGGACAGCCATGACGTTGCAGGATTCGTTCACCGAGCTGAGCATGGCACAGTGCAAAAGATCGCGCAGCGTAAGCTGTTCACCCACCGAGAATGTGATGGAGCTTGTGTACAGCGGTACACCTTCGTCGTAATCCGAACCGACGGTCACGACATCGTCGAGTGCCACGTCTCCCCTTTCCACCGCTTCGACCACAAGCAGTACCGTCATTATCTTCGTTAAGCTTGCGGGATACATCACGGTATTTTCGTTTTTGCCGTACAGCACTCTGCCGCCGTCGAGCTCCATGACAACGGCACCCGAGGAATCGACACTCGGCACGGGAAGCGTGTAATCCGAGTAATCCGCAGCAAATACCGCGGGACAAAGCACTGTCATCAGCAGGCAAAGCACGGTTAAAATTGCAATTGACCGTTTATTTTTCATCTTTTTCTCTCATTTCGGATTGTGTTAATTGAAATTTAATAGTATAATACACTTATTATATATAAAACGAAAAAAATTTCAATAGGGTAAAGTGATAACATGAACAACACATCTAAAATCAAAGCAAAGCTCATTGAGGAAAAGCTTGACGCCATCCTCATAACCGACGAAAAGAATCAGCGTTACGCCTGCGGCTTCCCGTTTACCGACGGTGCCGTGCTCGTGACGACCGGCAAAACCTATCTTTTCACCGACTCACGCTATATCGAGGCGGCGGAAAAAGCACTTGACCCCGACATAGTCCTGCGGCAGTTCGACGGCTCAAAGAAGCTCTCGGAGCATATTCGCGATGCCATGGCAGAGTCCGAGGTAGTCCGTCTCGGTGCCGAGGAGGAAAAGCTCTCCTTTGCGGAATACCGCCGCTATGAGGAGCTTTTGGAAACGACGCTGCATCCGGCACAGAGCATACTGTCATCCCTCCGTGCAGCAAAAAGCTCCGAGGAGCTTTCCTTCATGCAGGAGGCTCAGGACATTGCGGAGAAGGCACTTTCGGATGTCCTCTCGATCATCCGTCCGGGCATAACCGAAAAAGACATCGCAGCGGAAATAACCTACAGGCTCTTAAAGCACGGTGCGGAGGGTAACTCCTTCGATCCCATCGCCGTTACGGGTAAAAACAGCTCCATGCCGCACGGTGTCCCCGGGGACACCGTCGTCAAAGAGGGCGACTTCATCACCATGGACTTCGGCTGCTTAAAGCACGGCTACTGCTCCGATATGACAAGAACCGTCGCCGTGGGCTACGCCACCGATGAGATGAGAAAGGTGTACGACACGGTGCTTTCCGCCCAACTCGCCGGTATCGCATACGCAAAGGCGGGCGTACTCGGCTGCGATATCGACGCCGCCGCAAGAAAGGTCATCGACGACGCAGGATACGGCAAGTATTTCGGGCACTCCTTCGGGCACAGCTTGGGTCTCGATATCCACGAAGCTCCCAATGCATCTCCCTCCTGCAAGACGGTGATGCCCGTGGGTGCGGTCATAAGTGCCGAGCCCGGTATATATATCCCGGGTGCCTTCGGTGTCAGAATAGAGGACGCGCTGTATCTCACCGAGGACGGCTGCATAAATCTCACACACGCTCCCAAAGAGCTCATCATACTTTAAGGAGACGGCAACATGGCAAAGAACAACAATTACAAAGCCTCGGGCAAGGGCTCGAAGAAAAATGAAAAGCAGCCCAATCTCAGCATGACTCCGCTCATGGTGTTCGGCTTCGTGCTTATAGTTCTGAACGTCGCCCTTGCGCAGTTTATCGACGGCTATGCTCAGAGCACCATATCCACCATAGTCTACCTTGTGGCGGTTCTCGCATTTGTCGTCTATATGTACCAGATAGCTTTCGAGAAGCGCACGGGCAAAAAAGAGCTGTCGGAGGACGAAAAGCCCCGGAAAAAGAAAAAATAGTGTTGCAATATACGCACTTATAATGTAAAATATTTAAGCTAATTATCGCTAATATCAAATTAAAATATTAACTACTTTGGAGGTTTATCCATATGATTACAGCAGGCGATTTCAGAAACGG
>CAZWID010000019.1:0-15527 GCA_964634065.1 uncultured Oscillospiraceae bacterium
TCTGCTCAAGCATGACAAACTTGTTTGCATTCTTTGTGTCACCGAAGCGGCGGTCGCCTTTCATGCTGTCTGCAATCATGGCGGTTGCGCCCCTCATGATGGCGTGCATCTGAGTATGTGCGACTCTCAGCGCAGGACCTTTCATACCTGCCATGCACTTGTCTGCCATATGCAGTGAGCCGAGGTATGAGCCGAGCCAACGATACTCAAGCATACCTTTCATAATACGCAGAGGAGATTTCGCAACAAACTGCACAAGTATGCCGAGGTTTACAAGCCACTGTGTATAATCGTAAAACGTATCCTTGAGACCGCGCCACTCACGGTGCTTTGCAATGCCGTTGCCTTTTATAAAACGCTTTCCCTCGTTTGCCATTACGTCTTACCTCCCTTGCCTATCTTTTTGATCTCAATGCTTTCGACAAAAGCCTGAAATCTCGTTCTGAGCTGACCTGCCGATGCCATCGTGTATTCCTTTTCGACGCCTATGCAGGGTATGCCCTCGACCTCGTTCATATCGTGAACACCGAGGATGCGCTCATACGACCAAAATTCGCAGAACTTCATCTGCAAGTACAGTATGCCGTCGGCGTTGTAGTCCTTATAGAGACGCTTTAGAGTTTCTCTGCGCTGCTTCTGCTTCTCTTCATTCATGAAACGGGGGCACTCGCTGCTGTCTATGTAATGACGGGCTACAGCTTCCAGTGCCGTCTCGCCGTCACGAATTTCAATCTCCTCTCTGCCGGGGATCGAACCGTAGCAATAACGGTCTGCAACAACATAAATACCGCAGGATTCAAGCAGCTTCGTAAACTCGGGATCATCCACCTCGGAACCCGTGACAACGATTCTTGCTCTGTAGGCTGCTTCCTTATCGGTCTTACGCTTTTTGACCTCATTCAGAGTTTCGATAAGCTTATCCTTTATGAGATACTGAGGGCAGCACTCGGAGACAAGCTGCAAAACATGAAACTCATAGCTCGTTATAGGCGGATTCTCCTGCCTTCTGAGATCTCCGAGCTCCGTTATGATACGGCAAAGCTCATTGTGCTCCTCGATTGCGGTACGGAGTGCTTCCTCGGAAATGTCGATACCGTAGGTCTTACTCAGCGGCTCAAGTATGTGCAGTCTGAGCTGCTCTGCATAGTGCTCATATGCTGCCTTTGTGGTAACAAAGGGAACATCCATCATACTGAGATAGAAGTTCGGGTTTTTCTCCTTGACAAGCCCCTTTATCTCGAAATACTCATGTGCCCTGTGCATCATCTGACAGGTTTCGGATGACAGCATTGCGGAAAGGAAATCGTATCCGCCCTCCATGCTGCGCTCTAATATGCTACGGGTAAATGGGCAGGTTTTGTTCGTCATGTAGTATGTGCCGATGTCGGTGTTGGTCGTTCCGGGTGCTCTGAGTCTCACCGAGAAACAGCCCTTTAAATTCAGCAGCACTTCGGGCACGAAATAACAGGTGTAGCCAAGTGCATGCTTTCCCTCACCTATCGCCTTTTTTACAAGCTCGTTGTCGGCGTCAAAAAGCAGCTTTTCAAAGTAAGTGAGGTGCTTTAAGTCTTTCATATTGTCCTCCTCCGCTCTGTGTCGTTGTGAATAATCACTGCCGTTATACTAACACGGTGTCAAATATATGTCAATAACAAATTTGTTGATTTATCAATGATTTTTACTTGACAAATATCATTAAGTGCTTCATAATATTATTGTGATGGTGATTATTCAATCACAATATTTTTACAGGTGGTTTTCCATGGCATTTGATAAAATATCAATTCCCTCGGCTAAAGAATGCTTTTTTGAGGAGCTGAAATCGAAGATACTTTCCGGTGAGCTTTCTGTCGGGCAAAAGCTTCCGACGGAGCGTGAGCTATCTGAGCAGACTGGTATAAATCAGTCCGCCATCCATCTTGCGATTAAGGATCTGGAGCGAACGGGCTTTTTGAAGATAATCCCCCGTCACGGCACTTATGTAGCGGATTATATCGCCTGCGGTAACTATGATACTCTGCATGAGATACTGAAATCAAGTAACGCTCATCTTACATATGAACGCAAGGTTTCGATCATAGAAATGAGAAATGCCGTTGAAGGCGGTGCGCTCATCCGTCTTGCAAAAAGCCATACCGATGAGGATATGCAGCGACTTAAAAAAGAAGTTGAAAACTTCAAAGCAGCAAGAGGCACTTCCCCGTCCAATGTCGTGCTCGGTAAGATGACGAAGGATTTTCACTATCTCATCTGTGCGCTTTCCGGGAATGAGGTTTTAATTCTGCTTATGAACTCATTTGCAGAAATATCGCAAAGTATGTGGCAGCACTGTGCGGGCTACTGGGGGCTTGAGGGACTTATCGAGCAGAGTGAGCATATCATATCGCTCATTGAGCAGGGCAAGGGTCTTGAGGCTCAGGTCTATATCACCGAAAAGTATGACGAATATGTCTGCGAACACGGTATCAGTATGTAAAAAAACGCTTGCAAATGCAAGCGTTTTTTAGTCTGTATTCTGTTTATGCGTCGAGTAAGCCGCAAAGAACCTTGCACGCCTGCTCTCTCGTCGTATTTGCCGTCGGACGGTAGCTGCCGTCGTAATAGCCGCTTATGATGCCCGCGCACTGCAAAGTCTTGACATAGCCTACCGCATATCTCGATATGCTCGCTTCGTCGGTAAAGGTCGCGGCTTCGTTTACACTTTGAAGCTCAATGCCCGCATAGTCACAGTAGCGGCAGATTATGGCTGCCATCTGCTCACGACTTATGTTTTGCAGCGGCTTAAAGGTGTCCGCATCATAGCCCTTAACTATACCGTTTTTCGCCGCCCATTCGATATACGGTGCGAAAACGCTGCCGTCACTCACATCGTCAAAGCGACAGGAGAAATACTCCGCTATGTCGATCCCGTCAAGGCAGCCGAGCATTTTGACAAATTCCGCCCTCGTTACCATTCCGGTCGGGTCAAAGGTGTCGGTTGTTTTTCCCTTCACGATGCCGAGGTCGAAAAGTCTTTTTATATAGTCATACGACCAATCGCTCTCCGAAACATCCTTGAACGGAAGTCCGTCCGTCGGAGCAATGGGAGCTGCCGTATTATCTATCGGAGTCGTTGCGGCGATATTGCTCATGAGCTGCTCATAGAACGCTCTTGTCTGTTTCGGTGTCGATGACACTCTCGGGTCAAGCAAGCCGCCGATGAAGGTCAAATGGTCGAAATCAACATCGCACCACTGCCATACGCCCGCCTCGATATTCTGTGCATCATAGGGCTTATTTGCCGCACCTATCGGATAGCGTGCCGATATGGTGTTGACCATGCCGTCATTTGCCATCCATGTCTTATCCGTGCTTCCCGACCATTTGCCGTGAATGTCCTTTACCTGCTCAAAGCTGTAATCGTCATGCCCCATATCATACGAAAATGCCGTGAGCAGCGGCAGCATATCCGCATCCGGATTATGATATCCCGTCAGCGGGTCTTCATAGGTTTTATCACCTGCGTATGAGAAGTAGTACACATTGTCATAGGTGTCCCAACCCTGTTTCAGCTCATTGGTACCCATGATGGACAGGTCGAACAGTGCATTGTCATATCCGTCCATAAAGCCGCTCTGCTTTAGGAAGCTGAAATATTCTTCTGCGGATTTCGCTTCACCGGGTGTCTTGGTTATGCCGAAATGCTCAAGCTGAAAATCGTAAAGTATCGTCAGATCCGTAAGTCCGAAGGTGTTCGCGATGAACGCAACGATCGTCATTATCGCATCGGCAGAGTCCCTGCAGGTCGAAAGAAAGGTCGTCCCGTTCAGAACTCCCGCAAGCGAGGTCACGGAGTTTATGAGATATTCTCCGTCATAATCGCCCCAAAACAGCGGAGACACATAATCGTGCCAGTCACCGCCGTACAGTGCCGCCTGCTCTTTGCCCCATGCTATCTCGTCGGCATCGCCTTCGGCAAGAAGCTGCAAAAACTTCGTTACGGTCGGTCCTCCGAAGGAGTGCCCAATGAGGTTGAGCTTATTGTCATACCAACCCGTGACCTTCCCGTTTTCGTCATAGATCGGTCCCCAGCCGCTGCATATCGCCGCACCCGTGTAATCTCTGCCGTAGCGGTCGTGCTTGAGATCGTTATCTTCATTCGCAAAGCTCTCCTCACAGGCTGCCGAATGAGCCGCACCGTAGTCTGTTTTGGTTCCTGTGAGCTGTGCAAAAAGCTCACAGCAGCGATCCCAACAGCTTGAAAGCGGTCCCACCGAGGCATTCACAACATCATATCCCAAATCTCCGAGATAATCCATCATGTCACCCGAGGTCATGCCCCAGTAGCAGACGAGGTCGGTCACCTTGTCATTGTAACCGAAGCCGAGTAAGCCGTGCACAAACACGGTCGTATACCGCGTTCCGTCCTCCTTTTCGGGGGCGGTGCCCGATTCGTCTGCGTAAGTCGGGATAAAGACAAGACTTGACGCAAGAGCCAAAACGAGCAACAAACTTAAAATACGTTTTTTCATTTTTACCCCTCCTTTTATAACTTACAGTATATTCTCACGAACACTGATATTCAACGGTTTTCGGCATTTTCGTAAATGTGTTGAAATCTTTTGTGAAAAATGTACAAGTCAAAGGAAGGATAAGGCTTACATTTCCTCGGGAACTATCGTCTTAATCCATTTGCCGCCCTTTACAAGAATAAAGCCGGCTATGCATTTGGGTATCTCGGTAAGGTAGGAAATTATGTACAGAGGCAGAATCGGCATATCGGTGAAGTACGCAAGCACCGCAGTGACCGGTATCATGATGCCCCAAACATAGCCGCTGTCAAACAGCAGCGTGATATTGGTCTTGCCACCGGAGCGCAATGTGAAGTAGCAGGCATTGGCAAAAGCATCTACCACCATGACTACCGCGCCGACTATCAGCAGTGATGTTGCAAGGGATTTGACCTCATCCGTCGTATTGTAAAGCTGCGGTATAAGACCGGACACCGCCGCAAGCAGTGAGCCGAGGATAACACAGGAGCCGACGCTGAGCGCGATGAGCTTTTTGTCCGTATCCACCGCTTCTTCGTATTTTCCCGCACCGAGCAGATTTCCGACGACGATACCGATAGTCGAGCCCATGGCAAGAAATACGACATTAAACAGGTTGGTTACGGTGTAGCATATATTTGTTGCCGCTACCGCAGCAAGCCCTCTCGTGGATAGGCACTGCGTCAAAACGGTCATGCCCATAGACCACATTACCTCGTTTATAAGCAGCGGAAGTCCCTGTTTTGCTATCTTGAGAGCAAGAGCAGGAGGCAGCTTGAGGCTTCTGTACGCTCCCTTGAAGAAGGGTGCCTTGTCGGTATGCGTATGCGCCCACGACGCTATAACTCCCAACTCGACAAAACGGGATATGACGGTCGCTATCGCGGCACCTCTTACGCCGAGTGCCGGTGCTCCGAATTTGCCGTATATGAGAATGTAGTTCAAAACGAGGTTCGTGACTACCGCCGCTATGCTTGCGATCATGGGACGGACGGTCTCCCCCGTTTCTCTCAGCGTCGTTGCATACATTTGCGACACCGCAAAGGGCGCAAGTCCCCACAGCAGCACTTTGGTATATTCCTTGCCGTAATGCAAGGTCATCGCAAGGTCGCCGCTGTCACTGCCTTCATGCAAAAACAGGCTTATGATAGGCTCATTGTAGTTGCCGATGACAAACAAACCAATCGCAAAAACCGCGACGGCTATGTATATCTTAAAGCGGAAAACGCTGCGAATGCCGTCATTATCGCCCTTACCGGCAAACTGCGCTCCGAAAATACCTGCTCCGGACAGGCCGCCGAATATGGCAAGATTGTAGATGAATATCATCTGATTCGCTATAGCGACACCCGACATCTGCTCGGTGCCGAGTCTGCCGACCATGAGATTGTCCAGCATCGAAACAAACTGCGTTATGCCGTTTTGCACCATGATAGGTATTGCAACGGCAAGTGCCATTTTGTAAAATTCCCTTGTGCCTATAAAGGATTTCAGTTTAAGCTTCATTTTATCTCTCTCCGAATGTAATACCGCAATATATTATCACAAAGCTGCACACAATAGCAAGCTTTAACTTGATTTGACAGAGAGAATGTGCTATAGTTGACTCATTGCAGGGTTAGTACATCGGTAGTACAGGAGCTTCCCAAGCTTCGGAGGCGGGTTCGACTCCCGTACCCTGCTCCAGAAAAAAGCACGCCAAAGCGTGCTTTTTTCAACGAAATAAATCCTTACGGATTACGAAAGTGAGAAACATATGCTGAACAACAAAGGTTTTGACGCATGGGCAAAGGATTATGACGAGGATGTTCGTTTGTCCGATCTTGACGGCAGCTACCCATTTGCCGCATACAATGAAATACAGCAGTATATTTACGACCGTGTGACCGGTAGTGCATCCGTCAAGGTGCTGGATATCGGCTTCGGTACCGGAAAGCTCACGGCAAGGCTTTACGATAAGGGCTGCAGCATTTACGGTCAGGATTTTTCCGAGGAAATGTGCAAAACCGCACAGAAGAAAATGCCGAACGCAAAGCTTTGCTGCGGTGATTTTTCTCTCGGTCTTGTGTCTCCGCTTTGCGATGAGCGTTTTGATTTTATCATTGCCACCTACTCGCTGCATCATTTGACCGATACCGAAAAAGTCGGCTTTATCTCCGCACTGAAAGAGCAGCTTCTTGACGGCGGCAAGATACTTATCGGTGACGTAGCTTTCGTGACTCGCTCCGAATTGGAGGAGTGTCGCAGGGTCGCCGGCAACGAGTGGGACGACGATGAGATATACTTTGTCGCTTCCGAGCTGAAGGCTCACTTCCCTGCTCTCGAATTTATACGCTTCTCCCCATGCTCGGGTGTTATAGTAATTTAAAAAGTCGGTGCTAAACGGCACCGACTTTTTCATATTTTGGCAACTGTGAAGCATTTATATTATGCAAAAGGATTTGCAACCTCAAGGGCGTGCTCAAGCACTTCTCCCACAAGACGCTTGCACTGCTGACACGCCGTGACCGCTCTTGTCTCCTCGATAACCTCGTCGAGAGTTGTCATCCCGTAAGAAACGCAGCGAAGAATATCGCCGTAAGTAGTGTCGATACATTTGCAGATTATCGTGTCCTCGGTCAGCGTATCAAAGTCTGCCTTATCGTCGGGATTAAGATACGGTCTGCCGTCTATTTTGAATTTTGCTTTCGTGAATGCCATATACAATCCTCCTGCATAACATATGTGTAAATTTTAACACGGTAGACAAAGCCGGTCAATACCTCAAGCCGTACAGTTTTTTATCTGCGCAATCGTTTATGCATCCTCCGAAAGTTATAAACACCGTGTTTATTACTATATACCCGCTTTCGTTTGCGGTCAAGTATATCGAATATGTAAAAAACTCGGCGTATTTTCACGCCGAGTTTTTCATATCAATTGCTGCTTTCGCCGCTGCTTTCCGAGTCGCTTTCGCCGTTGCTTTCGTCCTCGGGTTCGGGTGCGGTTTGGGTTTTCTTGGGTACTTTTACCAAAACTCCCGTTTGCGGTTCGATATAGTCAAGGTCCTCATAGCTCTCGTCATCGTGAGGAAGATTCTTCTTTCGAAGCCGCTTTTTTACGAACTCATTGATTCCGGTATAGATGATGACGAACACGGGAACGCCGAGCAACATTCCCCAGAAGCCGAACAGACCGCCGCCGAGTATAATTGCAAACATGACCCAGAAGCCGTTTATGCCGACGCTGCCGCCCATGATCTTCGGGCATATGATATTTCCGTCGACCTGCTGAAGTGCAACAATGAATATAACGAATATCAGGCACTTGAAGGGGTCGACCATAAGCACCAAAAGTCCCGACGGTATGCCGCCGATAAAGGGTCCGAAAAAGGGTATTATATTCGTCGCACCGACAACAACGGAGATAAGCAGTGCAAACGGGATATCGAGAATGGAGCAGCCTATGAAGCAGAGTATGCCGACTATCAAAGCATCTGTAAGCTGACCGCTTATGAAATTGCGGAAGGTCTGATCCGAAAACTTAAGAGCCGTATTTATGCGCTTCGCGGTCTTGGGCTTGCACAGTGCATACATAAGCTTTTTGAAGTGGGTGCGAACCGATTCTTTATTGTACAGCAGATAGATGGAGACGATCATGCCGATGACAACATTGTATACCGCCATGACGACACTGTAGACTCCCGTTGTGACATCGGAAATGATGCTGTCCATATTGGGAATCACGGTATTCTGCGCCCATTTTGCAAGGGTATTGTTGAGGTTTCCGAATATTGCTTCCGCATACTCCGCCACCTGCGGATTCTTTGCCAGAAGCCTGTCCAACTTATGATACAGCTTTGTGAAATACTCGGGAGCCGCGGTGATTATCTTTTCTATGCTCTCGTAAAGCTGCGGTATTATAAGATAAAACAGAGCCGCTATAAGGACGAGCATCAAAAGCTCCGAAAGGAGCACCGAAAAGCCTCTTGCCAACTTCTTGCGCCGCTTCATCTTCGGATGCGTTTCATAGAGATTCTTCGTAAGCGGGCTAAAGAGCTTGCTCTCGAAAAGATTCATGAACGGCAGCAGAAGATAGAATATCACAAAGCCCCACACAAAGGGGTTGAGTATATCCATCAGATCACCGAGTATGCCGAACAGCTTTCCGAGATAGTCCAACCCGAAGTAGAACAGTATCGCGGCGGCTATGACAATAAACGCCGTCAATCCCCAGCGAAAATACTGACTGTTTGATTTTATACGTCGCTTCATATTTTTTCCTCCGAGTCGAGCCTCTGTTATCTTATAATTTTACTATTACCGCATATTTCCGTCAACTACTATTCTGTAAATTTTTTAGATTTTTAATAAAAAACTTTCATTGTTATGTTAACTCTTGCGTGAATATTTTATAAATATTATGGGCGGAGATTGTGTTGAAAACTCTGTTGAAAGTGTTTAAAACACAGTAAATACAGCACATTTTTATCTTTGATGTCTGTTTTTTACCAATTCAAATTTGTCGAATAAAGCATAATCCTGTCAACCTGCATTTAGCGGCATGGGTGCGGCATAGTATATCTCGGAGGAATATGCCATGAAAAATTTTATTATCGCACTTTGCACTTTGCTCTCCTTATACTCTCCCGCAAGCTACTCCGAGATATCCGAGAATGTCGCAATAGATATCTCCGCGCCATCTGCGATCCTCATGGAAAAGCAAAGCGGAGAGATCATATACGAAAAGAACGCTCACGAACGTATGGCACCCGCCAGTGTCACCAAGGTCATGACGATGCTGCTCATAGTCGAGGCGATAGATGAGGGCAGGCTCTCCGTTTCCGATACCGTCACCGCATCCGAAAGAGCCGCATCCTTCGGCGGTAGCTGCGTTTACCTCGAGGAAGGCGAGAAAATGAGCGTCGACGAAATGCTGAAGTGTATCGCCGTCGTATCCGCAAACGACTGTGCCGTAGCAATGGCGGAGCATATGTGCGGTTCTGAGCAAAGCTTCGTTGCGAAAATGAACGAAAGGGCCTCGGAGCTCGGTATGGCGGATACACACTTCACAAACTGTACCGGTCTTTTCGACGACGATGAGCATTACACCACCGCATACGACATCGCACTTATGTCAAGAGAGTTGATTTCGCATGAGCTCATAAAGGATTACACGACCATATGGATGGACAGCATAAGAGACGGCAAATTCGGACTGTCGAACACAAACAAGCTCGTATACTATTACGAAGGCTGTACGGGACTGAAAACAGGCTTCACAAGTAAGGCAATGTATTGCCTTTCCGCAACGGCAATGCGCGACGGCGTTGAGTACATAGCCGTCGTTATGCACGCGGAAAGCGTCGACAAGCGCAATGCCGACGCCAAAGCACTGCTCAATTACGCTTTCGCAAATTACACACTGTGCCCGCTGCGCTACGATACCATGCTGCCTCCCGTTTATGTTGAACTCGGCAGCGGAGGATACGTTCAGCCGGATTATACGGGCAAGGCTGCGGCACTTATTAAGAAAGAGGCTTTAGGTCAGGTGACATATTCACTTGATTTGCCCGAAACCGTTTCCGCTCCGGTTAAAAAAGGCGATGCTCTCGGCACAATGACGGTTGAAATCAACGGCACAGAGACCTATACCGTGCCGCTTGTTGCCTCTCGCGATGTAGCGAAAATGAGCTTCGGTGAAATTTTCCTGAAACTTTCAGGCTGCTTTTTAGGCGGTGTTTGGCACAAAATATAGAGGTTTTATATGCTTTCGGCACAATTTACTTGCTTTTTTGCTTTATGATAGTATAATGTGAGTATTATAAAATGTAACGGAGGCAGCTTATGGTCAAGGTGGATTTATCGGGTGCGGAGGCTTTCTTCGACCCTTCGGGACCTGATTTCGCGGCAGCAGCCAAGGCGCACAGAGAGCTCAGTGACAAAACGGGTGCAGGCAGTGAGTTTACGGGATGGTTGGAGCTTCCCCGCCGCATAAAGGAGACGGAGCTCAAGTCGATTCTCAACGCGGCGCAAAAGATACGCTCACGCTCAAAGGCTCTCGTCGTCATTGGCATAGGCGGCTCATATCTCGGTGCAAAGGGTGCTATCGAGCTTTTGCGTCCCGTGCCCTCGGATGACGACCCCATGATTCTTTTTGCCGGAAACGGTCTGTCTCCCGATGCATTGAGCGACATCATATATAAGCTCGGTGACAGAGATTTCGATGTGAACGTCATTTCCAAATCCGGCACCACACTGGAGCCCGCCGTCGCATTCCGAGTATTCAGAAAGCTCCTTCGCGAGAAATACGGTACCGCCGCAAAAAAGCATATTTTTGCGACAACAGACAGTGAAAAGGGCGTTTTGAAATCCATGGCGGATGCGGAAGGTTGGGAGTGCTTTGTCGTTCCCGACGATGTCGGCGGACGCTACAGTGTCCTCTCGGCGGTCGGACTGCTGCCCATGGCTGTCGCGGGAATCGACGTCAAGGCGGTCATAAACGCCGCAATCACGGAGATGCACGATCTCGATCTTCGCTCTCCCGAAAACCCCGCATGGCAATATGCCGCGGCAAGGCAGCACCTTTACGGTAAAGGCAGAACGATCGAAATACTCGGCTGCTATGAACCTTCCTTCCGCTTTATGGCGGAATGGTGGAAGCAGCTTTACGGTGAAAGCGAAGGCAAGAACGGCATAGGTATTTATCCCGCCTCCGTTGAGCTGACAGCCGATCTTCATTCCATGGGGCAGTATATTCAGGACGGTCCGAGGACGCTTATGGAGACGGTCGTCAGATTCTCCAAGCCGCTTTGCTCCTTCCCCGTCCCCTTTGAAATGGGCGATCCCGACGGTCTTAATTACCTCGCGGGTAAGGAGCTCGGTGATATTTGCGCCACGGCTGCCGATGCCGTCAAGGCAGCGCACATTTCGGGCAATGTTCCCAATATGGTCATCACGGTTCCGTCCAGAGACGAAGCCGGTTTTGCCGCTCTTGTATGCTTTTTCGAGGTTGCCTGTGCTATCTCGGGATATATGTCCGGTGTCAATCCCTTCGATCAACCGGGTGTCGAGGCGTATAAAAAGAATATGTTTAAGATGCTCGGCAAGCCCTGACCGATATTAACAAAAAAGACTTGCTTTGAGCAGAGAAAGATGTTAAGCTAAATACATAAGAACCAAAATTAACTTAAAGGAGTGTGGTCACAATGGTTAAGTTGATCCTGGGTCTGAAGGGATCCGGAAAAACCAAAAGGCTCGTTGAGCTCGTCCGTGAAGCCGTAAAAATGGAAAACGGCGACGTAGTATGCATCGAAAAAGAGAAGAAGCTCACTTATGACATTCCGTATCAGGCAAGACTTATAGAAGCGGGTTCTTACGATACGGGTTCATACGAATTTATCAAAGGCTTTATTTGCGGACTTCATTCCGGTAATTACGATATAACCCACGTTTTTGTGGATAATTTCTATAAAATCGTCAGCAATAAGGATCCCGTCATGTTCGGTGAGTTCCTCGCTTGGCTCGACGATTTCTCCGAAAAGGAAAACATTGAATTTGTCATCAGCGTCACCATGGATCCCGATACCGTCGGTGAGGCTATCAAAAAATTTATGATATAAAGTACTTTTTCAGCCGCTTTTTTAGCGGCTGAAAATTTTTTAAAATTCCCTATTGACTTTTACACTTTGCAGTGCTATAGTAAGCCCATCTTACGGAAAGGAGACGTAACCGGCAGTTATGATGAACATCCGTTTCGCTTTTGCAAATCGATTTTATTATTACTATTATTTTTACTTTACGAAAATAATAGCGATTTGTGATACCCGTAAACGGTCGTTCGCGTAAAGGTCAAAGGTCTTTTCCGCGAAGGTTAATTTGTATTTGAGCTTGCCGTATGGATCACAAGTCCATGCGGCATTTTTGTTTTTTCCGCACGGATTGCTTTACGACACTCGTGTTTTTTGGAGGAATAATCATGAAAACCAAACGTTTAACCGCTATTTTGATGACTGCAGTGATGCTTTTCGCTCTCTGCTTCTCTCTTGCCGCCTGCTCCGGTGACGGCGACTCCGATGTGTTCACCGTCGGTATATGTCAGCTTGCGCAGCATGATGCACTCGACGCCGCAACTCAAGGCTTCAAAGACGCTCTTGTTGCAAAGCTCGGTGAAGACAAGGTCGTTTTCGATGAGCAGAACGCTCAGGGCGACAGCGCAATGTGCTCCACCATCGTTAACTCCTTCGTTTCCAAGGATGTTGACCTCATCCTCGCAAATGCGACTCCCGCTCTCCAGGCGGCATACAACGCGACCGAAACCATCCCCATCCTCGGCACCTCCGTCACCGAATACGGCGTCGCACTCGATCTCGACGATTTTGACGGCACCGTGGGCGGCAACGTATCCGGCACCTCCGATCTTGCTCCCCTTACCGAGCAGGCAGACATGATCCTTGAGCTTTTCCCCGATGCCGAGACCGTCGGTCTTCTCTACTGCAGTGCCGAGCCCAACTCCGAATACCAGGTGAAGGTCGTTGAGGAATACCTTTCCGGCAAGGGCATTAAGTGCACTCGCTTCTCCTTCAGCGATTCCAACGATGTTGCTGCCGTAACCACCAAGGCAGCGGCGGACAGCGATGTTATCTACATTCCCACCGACAACACCGCCGCCACCTGTGTCGAAACCATCGGCAACATAGTTCTCTCCGCAAAGACTCCCGTCATCGCCGGTGAAGCCGGTATCTGCTCCGGCTGCGGTGTTGCGACTCTTTCCATCAGCTACTACGATCTCGGCTACAAGACCGGCGAAATGGCAGCGCAGATTCTTCTCGGTGAAGCAAGCATTTCCGATATGCCCATTGCATACGCGGAAGCAGCCAAGAAGTTTAACCCCACCGTTTGCGATGAGCTCGGCATCACCGTGCCCGACGATTTTGAGGCTCTCGACTGATATTACCTACTTTATTTAAAAACTAAGGAGACGCATTATGACGGATCTACTCGGTGCTTTACCCGGCGCCGTTGCCCAAGGTATAATCTGGGGCATCATGGCTATAGGCGTATACATTACATTTAAGGTTTTGGACATTGCCGATCTCACGGTCGACGGTTCGATCTGTACCGGTGCGGCTGTGTGCACGATGATGATGCTTTCGGGTCAAAACCCGTGGGTAGCCGTCTTATGCGCGGTAATCGCCGGTCTGCTTGCCGGATGTCTTACGGGGCTTCTCCATGTTCTGCTCGGTATACCCGCTATTTTGTCGGGTATACTGACGCAGATGGTTTTGTGGTCGGTAAATCTGAAGATACTCGGCAAAGCAAATCAGGCTCTGAGCTCCCGCTCCAATCCCGTTTTGCTTTCACAGATGGATATCGATTCCGCGCTCATTGTTCTTGCTGTATTCGCTCTTGCGACCGTTGCTGTACTCTATCTCTACTTCGGTACCGAGATCGGCTGCAGCATCCGTGCAACGGGCTCCAACCCCGTTATGAGCCGCGCTCAGGGCATTAACACGGGACTCACCAAGATCCTCGGTCTTGCGATCAGCAACGGCATCGTCGCACTTTCAGGTGCGCTCCTTTGTCAGTATCAGGGCTACACCGACATAAACATGGGCAGAGGCGCGGTCGTTATCGGTCTTGCCGCCGTCGTCATCGGTGAAGTCATAGCAAAACGCATATCCCCCAACTTTGCGGTCAGACTGTGCGGCGTTATCGTCGGAGCGATAGTCTACTACGTCGTGTACCAGTCCATCATCTTCTCCGGCTTCGACACCGATCTGCTCAAGATGTTCTCCGCGATAGTCGTTGCCGTTTTCCTCGGCATCCCCCATATTAAAAAGCAGCTCAGTCTGTCTCGCAGCGTTGCAAAGGGAGGTAAAGACCATGCTTGAGATGAAAAATGTCACAAAGATATTCAACAAGGGCAGCGTCGACGAAAAGCTCGCGCTCGATAATCTCTCCCTCACGCTCAAAGACGGCGATTTTGTGACCGTTATAGGCGGCAACGGTGCGGGAAAAAGCACCATGCAGAACGCCATCTGCGGAACATGGCTCCCCGATTCCGGAAGCATTTTTCTCGGCGGCATCAATGTCACCGCGCTTCCTGAATACAAGCGCGCAAAATACCTCGGCAGAGTATATCAGGATCCCATGATGGGCACGGCGGCGGGAATGCAAATCGAAGAAAATCTTGCTCTTGCCTCCAGACGCGGCAAAAGGCGCGGTCTGCGTCCCGGTATCACCAAGTCGGAGCGTGAGGAATACCGCAAGCTGCTATCCGAGCTTGATCTCGGTCTCGAGGACCGACTTGCCGCAAAGGTGGGCACACTCTCCGGCGGTCAGCGTCAGGCTTTGACGCTCCTCATGGCGACGATGCGCAAGCCGAAGCTTTTGCTGCTTGATGAGCACACGGCGGCACTCGACCCGAAAACCGCAGCAAAGGTCATGCAGCTCACCGACAAGATTGTGCGCGAAAACTCGCTCACTACGCTCATGATAACGCACAACATGATAGACGCCATAGAATACGGCAATCGCCTCATCATGCTCCATGCAGGCAGGATAATTCTCGACATTTCCGGTGAGGAAAAGAAAAAGCTGACCGTAGCAAATCTTCTCGAAAAATTCTCCGAGGCAAGCGGCAGTGAATTTGCCAATGACCGCACCATGCTGTCTTAAATACGCTTACACTTTTTTATTCTTCTCTTTTATTTTTCTCTCCCTATGAAAATACCACTCTGTGAAAACAGGGTGGTATTTTCGGTTATTTTCCGTTCTGCTTTGCTGTGTTGATGGAGGATATGAGCATAATGCGAATGCCGGCGCAAACAGAATCTAAAGATTTGAATTGTTCTTCGGCTATGTAGTTTGTTTTGTAAAGAAGCTCCAACCAATATCCGGTTTCATTTGCTTCTTTAAGTGCGATTTGAAGTTTAGCAATAAAGTCCGCTTTGCCGTGAGCGTATTGTGCTTCGTAGATATTTGCGCCGATACTTGTGCCACTTCTGCCAATTTGGTT
>CAZWID010000020.1:0-15033 GCA_964634065.1 uncultured Oscillospiraceae bacterium
AGGAGCATAGCAAGGCATGCACATGCGGCACATGCACATGTACATCATCATCATGTTTGCGTTGAGCTTCTTCATGATTGCTTTTCCTTTCCGAAAATTTCGCTTACGCTTGCATGGTAGTCCCGATTGACGCATTTTGTCAAGTATGAATTTCACATTTTGCACTTTTTACAAACTTTAACTTGAATTTTTACCTGCGCTTGTGCGATATTACGACAGAAATAAGTTGAAATCGCAGCTTTTGCGTGTTAAAATCCGCTTGAATATCACTCAAAGGAGAACAAAAATGGCTAACAAATATGAAGGAACCCAAACCGAAAAGAACCTGAGATTTGCATTTTCCGGCGAATCCGAGGCAAGAAACAAGTATACCTATTTTGCATCCAAGGCAAAGAAGGACGGCTTTGAACAGATTGCCGCACTCTTTTTAAAGACCGCAGACAACGAAAAGGAGCACGCGAAAATGTGGTTCAAGGAGCTGGACGGCATCGGCAGCACAGCCGAAAATCTCGTTTCCGCAGCGGAGGGCGAGAACTACGAATGGACGGATATGTACGCAGGCTTTGCCGAGACCGCCGAAGCCGAGGGATTTCACGAGCTTGCCGCAAAGTTCCGCATGGTCGCCGCAATAGAAAAGACGCATGAGGAGCGTTACCGTGCACTGCTGCACAATGTCGAGACCGCCGAGGTCTTTGAAAAGTGCGAGGTCAAGGTTTGGGAGTGCCGCAATTGCGGGCATCTTGTCGTCGGTACCGCCGCACCCGAGATCTGCCCCGTGTGTGCCCATCCGCAGGCTTACTTCGAGCTACACGCCGAAAATTACTGACAATGCAAAACCCGACGGAGCCGCAGCTTCGTCGGGTTTGTATTCATGTCAGGTGCAACAGTTTTGAGGCACCACCGTGCATCAGATATCGGTACAGGAGAGCGATCGCGATGACAAGCACGGCGTCGAATATCGTCGCTATGGCGATCGCACCGAAATCCGCATAGTAAAACAGCAGCCATCCGCCGCCGCCGAAGGCTATGACGGTAGCGAAATTGCAAAGCATACCTATGATGACCGCCGCATCGCGCTTTATCGGCTCGGCGGGGTTTTGCCAATTGAGATTGTGATGTCGGAGGTTCAGCACAAGTCCCATGACGCAAAAGAGCAGCTGCATCAGCAGCGGGAACAGTGCCGACAGCAGCATGAGCAAAGGCTCCGATTCAAAGCACAGCAGCACTGCGACAACACACAGCGCAAGCGGCAGCATATACAGCCACAGGCTGACCTCCAATTTCGCCCTCAAAACGCACTGAGGCTTAACGGGGACGGTCTGGATTACCCAAATGCTCCGTCCCTCAAGCGATATCGCGGCGATGGACGGCACGGATACGGAGCCGAGTAAGCCGAGGACAAGCATACATATCGGCAGCATGAGCTCACCGTATACGGGATCGGCGTGCAGCAGCATGGTAGTCAGAACAAGAATATCCTCACGGTAAATGAGCAGGGCGATTCCCGCCGCAAGAATAAACAGTGCACCCAAGCCGCAGTTTATGATATAGACGGAGTTTGAAAGAAACAGACTCCACTCCTTTTTGCGCAGTGCGTTCATCGGGCTTGAGACCTTTTGACCCCTATCGACATACTTCACCTTAGCCGCACCGCGCTTTGCCGTTGCGGTCTTTATGAAGCTTGCGGACAGTATCGCATAGACCGCCGCAAAGGGCAGCACAAGGCACAAAACGGACAGCAGCAGCGGCAGTACGGCACCGTCGGTGCTTGCGTCGCCTATCCACTTGAGCAGAGCAAAGGAGCTCATGCTGTCGGCAATATCGGCTGCGTTTTTTATCAGGTTGTTCAAAATGCCGTTTAGCTTTGCGAAAAAAACAAAGTATGCGCCGAGGAATATGACGGAGAGCACGGTCTCGAACAGCGATTTTCTGCGCACTTTGGCGGATACCGCCGCAAGCAGCCAACCGAAAAGCGACGATATCGCAAGTGCGAAAAGGGAAAGGCACAGTGCAATGAGAATAAAGCCGACAAGTGCCATCGGAGAGAACGCTATCTGTTTATACCACGCCAAGCCTGCCGGTATCATGACAAGCATACCGAAGAACAGATTGATTATGAGCAGCGTTATCATGCGGCTGAGCAGTATCACAGACGGCTTAATGGGCAGTGACAGGAGAAGATCATTGTCCTTTGCCTCATAAAGCGTCGTTTTCGAGGCAAACACCGAGAAAATGCACATGAGCGCAAACGCCATAATGTCGACATATACGAAGTACAGCCAGCCGTAGCCCATCTCGTGAAGCAGCGGCGCAAATGCCTCGAAAAGCTGATAATAGGTCCAAACGAAAATGCCGAAAACGTATGCGAACAGTATCGCATACAGCAGGATTTTTCCCTTTGACGGCTTTTTGCTTTTCTTGTCGGCAAACATTTTACCGTATGCGGCAAAGTTTATTTTAAGTAAGGATTTAAGCATTTTCGCCCTCCAGCTCGAGGAAGACCGACTCGAGCGACGCATCGCCCTTCACCTCGTCCATGGTGCCGCAGGTGACAAGACTGCCGTTTTTGATAATGGCAACCTTGTCGCAAAGCTTCTCCGCGACCTCGAGAACGTGAGTCGAGAAGAAGATCGCGCCGCCGTTGTCGCAATGCTCACGCATGATCTTCTTGAGCTCATGACTTGCGACGGGATCGAGTCCGACAAAGGGCTCATCCATGATGATGAGCTTCGGCTCGTGTATCCATGCCGCGATGATCGACAGCTTCTGCTTCATGCCGTGCGAATAGGCGGAAACGGGTTGGGCAAGATCCTCTGTGAGCCCGAACATATCGGCGTACTTGCGTATGCGTTCCTCACGCTCCGCCTTGCCAATGCCGAAAACATCCGCTATGAAGTTGAGGTATTTTATGCCCGACAGATAGTCGTAAAGCTGAGGATCGTCCGGTATGTAGGCAAGAAGCTTTTTGCACTCAAGCGGTCGCTCCTTTATCGAGATGCCGTCAATGAAAATGTCACCCTCGTCGAAATCCAGTATGCCGCAGCAAGCCTTTATCGTCGTCGTCTTGCCGGCACCGTTGTGCCCTATGAAGGCGTATATATCGCCGGCGGCTACCTCTATGTCAAGCGACGATACGACGGCTTTCCCGTCGTACCGCTTGGTCAGATGTTTGATTTCCAGCATTGCGTTGACCTCCTGTAACGATTTATTTAAAACGAACGTTTTTATTATAACTCCATAAAACGCCTTTGTCAATACGATACGGTATATTAAATAGTACCGCAATACCGCCTTGTCAAGAACAAAATGTTCTGTTATAATCGACTGCGGTGATGACGATGCACAAATATCAGCGTATTCGCGACCTCAGAGAGGATGCCGATTTGACGCAAAGCGAGGTCGGTATAGCGATAAAGGTTTCCCAACGCACATATGCATATTACGAAAGCGGACAGCGCATGGTGCCGCCGCAGGTGCTGTGCGCCCTTGCGGACTTTTACGGCGTCACCGTCGACTATATCCTCGGCAGAACAGAAGAACGAAAATGACGGCAGCGAAAGCTGCCGTCATACTATTTCGATATGATTTCGATACATTCGACACGGCTTACGGTGCGGAGCTGAGATGCCGTACCGTCAAGATCATTAAGCTCGGACTCGTGAATACTCACGCCGATGACCGCCGCGGCTATCGCGCAGACAATGACAAAGGCAATGACTATCGCAGTGAGCACCTTTTTTGAACGCAAAAGCGCGATGCCGCTCTCGGAGCTGCGTTCCTTTGCGGGAGGCTTTTCCTCCTTGTGCCTTTCACCGAGACTGTTTATCCTGTTGTCAAGACTTCTGCGCCGTTCGTTGAGCTTTTTGCCGGATGCCGCTTCGGTATTGCCCGGCTCAATTTCAAGAAGCTCATCAAACAGAGCGGCAGCCTCATCGTATTTTCCTTTTGAAGAAAGCCTGAACGCCGTCTCAAGCTTCGAGGTATAAGCCTTGTTCGGACTGCGGTCAAGCAGCTCCTCAAGTATAGTTCTTTGCTCCATCGTTTTGCTCCGTGGGATACAATTCTGATTTGTCGTTTGATTTTACCACATTCCGACTGCAAGGTCAATCGCGAATAAGGCGTTAAGACCGCATAAAGTGTTGCGCGGTGCGATATCATTCACTTGTAAAACCGTCGAGGGCATGGTAATATATTGTCAAGACCCTACCAAATAATAAAACAGGAGGTTCGGCATGAGTTATCAGAGAGAATATGAGGAATTTGTCGAAAAGTTCTTTGCCGCCATCAGAGCGATAGAGGACGATATGGATGCGCTTTCGCCCGAGAGCAAACAGCGTTTTTTGGAGAACGCAAATTCTTTGCTGAGGGATCGCGGCTATGCGATAACCCTCGGTGAAGTGAAGTGGCCCTACTTCGGCTGATACATACTAAAGCACCTGCAAAGCATTTTGCCTTGCAGGTGTTTTTATACTCATATACTCAGTCTCTCGAGACTTCGTTGTAGTTTTTGCCGGCGGCTTCGACGAGAGGAAGATATTCGCCGTACTCGGTATCGGTGGCGCAGGAAAATTCCGCTCTCGAGGCGAAAATCTCGACTTCCTTTGCCGCCTTGTCGATTCTCGCAAGCGTTCCCGCACCGGCAACGCAGCCGCCGGGACACGCCATGCCCTCTATGAGGTAGCCGTTGTATTTGCCCGCCTTGGCAAGCATAAGCAGCTTGCGGCACTCTTTCAGTCCCGTTGCGCTGACGACCTTGACCTCACGGTCGGGATCTGTCTTGTGTATCGCATTGACGACCGCCTGTGCGACACCGCCGGTGACGGCGAATTTTCTTGCGTCGGCGGACGCCTGATTGAGCGTCACGGCTTCGCTCATGGGGATGCGCTCTTTATCGACACCCTTTGCGGTAAACATACCGAGGACTTCCTCGAAGGTGAGGACGAAATCAACGTCGCTTCTGACATGGCGGCGACTTGCTTCAAGCTTCTTCGCGTCACAGGGACCGACGAACACGACCTTGCAGCCGGGATGCTGCTCCTTTATGAGCCTTGCCGTGATGACCATCGGAGTCAGTGCGACGGAGATGTTCTCCGCCATTTCGGGGAAGAACTTTTTGACCATGTTACTCCAAGAGGGGCAGCAGGAGGTGACCATGAAATTATATTTGGACGGAACCTCGGCAAGAAAGTCCGTAGCTTCCTCCTGAACGCAGAGGTCGGCTCCGATCGCGACCTCATACACGCCGGCAAAGCCGAGACGCTTGAAGGATGCTTCCATCTTTTCGGGGATCGCATCGGGACCGAACTGACCGACAAATGCGGGCGCAAGCGCAACATAAACGGGAACACCGCTCTTTATTGCCATAATGGTCTGGAAGATCTGACTCTTGTCCGCGATAGCACCGAAGGGGCAGTTTGCAAGGCACTGACCGCAGGAGGTGCACTTGCTGTAATCAATTTCCGCTCTGCCGTGCTCGTCGACACCTACTGCGTCGACGCCGCAATGGGTCTTGCAGGGACGTTTCTGATGGATTATCGCGTGGAACTGGCACTCGGAAACGCACTTTGCGCAGCGTATGCAGCGGGTCTGATCTATCTGCGCCTTGCCGTTGGGCTTTTTGGTTATCGCCTTCTTGGGGCAAAACTCCATGCAGGGATGCTCGAGACAAGCCTGACAGCCGTCGCTTATGGTGACAACGTTGTCGGGGCATTTGTTGCAGGCGAATTTGATGACGTTTATGAGAGGCGGCTCGTAGTATTTTTCGGCTATGACCGTTTCCTCGACACCGTCCGAAATATTATTGTGAACACCGAGCTTTCTCGTGGGCAGACCCATCGCAAGGCGAAGCCTTTCACCGACGACGGCTCTTTCGTACATCAGAGTGCCTTTATATGCGCCCATATCGTCGGGATCGCCGGGACAAATCTTGTACGGCAGTTCTTCCAAAGCTCTTGCATAGTCTCCGCCCTCATAGGCGAGACGGGCGATCTCGGTAAATACCTTGTGTCTTATCTGGGTTTTGCCGGTCTCCATTCCGCGCATATAGTTACCTCCGTCCATACTTCAAATTTTTGTTAACGATTTTTGACTATACGGTTCTATTATACAGAACGCCGAAAATATGTCAATATATTAACACATAACTTAACGCAGTATTGACATGAAATTTCGGAAGGCATTAAATGAGGAAACAGTATAAAACATGAAAATCTCCCGATTTCCTCGGGAGATTTACTTGCATTATAAATCGGTACCTCTTGTCTTTTTGACAAAGCGGCGGAGCTTGTTTTTCTCAAGCTTCCAATATATCGTGCGAACGAAGGGGAACACGGTCATGAGCACCTTGCTGAATGTAAACAGACCGCAGGGCGAAACCTTTTTCTTTCCCTTTTCCATGCCCTTTACCATCTTTTTCGCAACGACCGATGGGCTTTGCACGGGGAAGGGCTTTTCAAATCCGACACCGTCTGCCGCGACCTTGAAGAAATTCGTATCGGTTGCGACGGGGTACAGACAGGTAAGCTTCATGTTCTGCGGCATTTCGAGGCGTATGCCCTCCTGGAAGCCCTGTAAGCCGAACTTCGTTGCGGAATACAGCGCGTAGCCGGGCATTGCCATCTGACCTATTGCCGACACCGTGTAGCACAAATGACCCTTTCTGCCGTTTAGGTGGTGCAGGTACTTGACGTAGGTGTACGCAGGCGACAGCGTGTTTGTGTCGAATATCGCCTTGAGCCTGTCCCAGTCCTCATAGTCGTAAAGCTCATAGTAGGGGAAGCCGGCATTGTTGTAGTAGATGTCTATTTTCTCGAAGCACTCCTCCGCTTTTGCGAATACGGCATCGACACCCTCTTTGCTGCTGATATCGGCATCGAAAACGATGACGTTTTCACCGAAGTCGAAAATTTTCTTGCTTGCGTTGCGGGATACTGCCAGAATCCTGTTGCCCTTGCCTTTGCAGAGCAGCTTCAAAACCTCGAGACCTATGCCGCTCGATGCGCCGGTAAGTACGATGTTTTTGTTCTCTATCATGTAAGCTTCCTCCTTATTTTATTTTCATTACGGTGTCGTATGCGCTGTGACAGGCATCGGCTATGGTGCCGCTCCTTTTTGCGTCACCGACCTTGACAACACGCTCCACACCGCCGCGGAGCAGTTCTTTAACGATACCGTCAAACGGGCGAACGCCGAGAGACAGCACAACGCCCTCCGCATCTATTTTGCTTCGGTCGCCGCTTTCGACACCTTCGACGACAACGCCGTCGGGCTCTATCGAAACGAGCTTCGTTCCGGTCATAAACTTTGTGCCGAAAGGCTTAATCCGCTCAAGCTCATCGTCAACCAGCTCGAACCAAGCGCCGGGTGCTATCTCGGACGCCATCTCGATTACCGTGACGGTGCAGCCCGCGGCGTTCAAAAATTCCGTGGCCTCGAGTCCCGTGATGCCCGACCCAACGACGACGACCTTCTTGTTCTCGAGCTTCTTTTCGCCCATGATGATCTCGGGTGCGAGAACGACGTTTTCACCGTCGATACCGGATATCGATGACGGACGCAGGGGGACTCCGCCCGTTGCAACGACGACGGCGTAGGGATCATACGCCTTCACACTCTCGACCGTTGCCTCGACACCGAGGATGACCTTAGCACCTGCCTTCTGTGCGTTTGTCATGAGGTCCTCTATTGCCCAGTAGAGCTTATCCTTCAAGTGACAGGCTGCGGCGGTTATCACCTGACCGCCTGCCTTTTCCGCCTTTTCGAGAACGGTGACGTCAAAGCCTCTCGTTGCGAGCGTTTGCGCCGCAGTAAGACCTGCGGGACCCGCTCCGATGACGACGATCCTTCTGCCCTCTCCGTCGGACGGCAGATTGAAGTATTCCTTTTCCTTGCCCATGCCCATGTTGAGTGCACATTCGCAGGGCTCTCCGACCCAGGCGTTGGTCATAAACGAGCGTATGCAGTTTAAGCAGCCTATGCAGCGGCGTATCTCCTCGGGACGACCCTCCTGTGCCTTTTTGACCCAGTGGGGGTCGCAGATAAAGGTTCTTGCGGAGCCGATGAAATCCTGATCGCCCTCACTTAGCTGACGCTCCGCCTGATCGGGTGTGCGAATAACGTTCGCACCGCCTACGGGGATCGACACAACGCTCTTTAATTCTCTGCACAGATACTTTCTCCAACCGGGCTCAAAGGATGTGGGCTCAAGCCAATAGTTATATGCATCGTAGCAGGCGGAGGTGACGTTTATCGCGTCGACACCGAGCTCCTCGAGACGCTTTGCGACGAGCTTTCCGTATTCGAGGTCATAGCCCTTACCCGCCTGACCTATGCGGTCGTACATTTCGTCGGCGGTGAGACGCACCATTAGGGGGTAGTCCTTGCCGCAGCGGTCCTTAATGCCGTCGATGATCTCGGTGATGAAGCGCATACGGTTTTCAAAGCAGCCGCCGTATTCGTCGGTACGCAGATTGGTGAGCGGCGATATAAACTGCTGAATGATATAACCGTGACCGCCGTGCAGCTCAACGAGATCGACGCCTGCTTTCTTGCAGCGTTCGGCGGCATCGACGAAATCGCTTATGAGCTTTTTGATCTCTCTGCGGCTCATCTCACGAACCTTCATGGCACCGTGATTTGCAAGCTCACACTTCGAGGGGGCTTGCACAGGCCAAAGCTTGCCCTGCTTTTCAAGCTTCATGAGAATCGGCGTGCATTTGAATATCGTACCGAGCATACCCGGGAAGACCTTGAGCATGGGTATAACCATGGGCAGGGAATGGATGGAGCTGGAGTATCCCTGACGACCGGGGTGGTGAAGCTGCAAGCCGAGCTTTGCGCCGTGAGCATGGATACGGTCGACAAACTTACGCATCGGCTCAATGTGGTAGTCGTGGCTCATTGCAAGCTGAGTGTAGGTCGATGCGGCACCGTCGTCATTGACTCTGGTGATGCCGGGAATAATGAGGGCAACGCCGCCCTTGGCTCTCTCCTCGTAGTAAGCCATGAGCTTTTCGGTGGGCGTACCGTCGGTCTGACCGAGGCTGACCTCGGCGGCGGTCATGACGCTGCGGTTTTTAAGCTCAAGCGCACCTATCTTAAACGGAGACAGCAGTGTTTCGTAGCTCATTTTGTTTTTCCTTCCTTCCGATTTATGTTGCAGTGCCGTAATTAAAATTTTCTATACTACGATAATAAAATAACAAAGCGGCGTTCGTCAACAAAAGCGTGAAAAGTATTGAAAAATCTATGTTTTCTCCAATTTATGACACTGTTTGCTGACAACTGATTCGGAAATGTGTTTGACTTTCGCAACGTTTTGAAATAAACTGTACAAGAAATATGTACACCTGCCCAAGGAGGTCGCCATGAAAGTAGTACACTCAAAAAATCGCGATGCCATTTCCGCTGCCGCACTGGAGCTTTTCAAAGAAAAGGGCTTTGACGGTGTCGGCGTGAGCGAGATCTGCCGCCGTGCAAATGTCCCCCGTTCGTCGTTTTACAGCGTGTTCGGCGGAAAGGAGGATATTA
Source organism: uncultured Oscillospiraceae bacterium (assembly GCA_964634065.1). Lineage (GTDB taxonomy): Bacteria > Bacillota > Clostridia > Oscillospirales > Oscillospiraceae > F23-B02. The sequence continues at coordinate 9,529 of CAZWID010000020.1, forward strand.
TCATATATATGCTGCGAGATCTCAAGGAGGACTATGCTTCGGTGGTTTCGGAGCTGCTTGAAGCCGAGAACGATCTTTGCCGCATTTGGCTGCTGTATGACCGTTATCTTTCTCTTGCGACGGAGTTCGGACCCGATCTCACGGGAACACTGCTTGCCCTGGAGCTCAAAAATTCGGTGGGCATACTCGATCTGTTTTACGCGTTTAACGATTGGTTCGTGAAGCTCATTAAGAGCTGTCAGCGACAGGGCATGATACGCAATCCCAACAAGCCGGAGGATATCGTGACCTTGGGCGTGCGTATCGCTCTCGGCGCGGCATACGAATGGAGCCGCACAAACGGCAGCTTCGACCTTCGTGAGACTGCCCTCCGTGAGCACGAGACCCTCTACGATGTCCCGCCGCAGTATCGGCGGTAAAGCGATAAAACCGCCGACGATATGTTACGATATTTAATGTGCACCCCAAAAATCAGACGCTTTTGGGGTGCACATTGCTTTACTGTCCGTTTTATTGGACAGTAAATGCGGTATAATGACACCATAACAGTCGGGAGGTATCGGGAAATGTTCGTTATTGCAGACATCGAATGGATCACACACGGCAGCGGCAAAGTGTCACCGACGCAGCTTGCGGCAGTCAGAACCGACGAAAGTTGGAATGTGACGGAGCGTTTTGAGTCGCTCATTCGCCCGTCGGATTCAGAGGCTTGCGACCGTGGGCACATGGCTTTCACGGGAGCATCGTTCTCGGAGTTTCAGAATGCGAAAAGTGCCGACTGCGTTTTTGCGGAGTTTGCCGAATGGCTGTCGGCGGATGATGTGATTTTGTGGTGGCACGAGGATTCCGACGCCGTATTCGGAAAGTTTTCAAAGCGCGTATGCGCAAACAAAAGTCTGTGCATAGGCAAGCACATATACGCCTATCTCAAGAGCTCCGCCAAAGGCGCATACGCTATCGCGGCGTCACTTGGGATTGCTGCCGACAGAAGGCTGATGCACTGCTCCGCAAACGACGTGTCGGTCATGCAAGGGCTGCTGCAAAAGCTCGAATATCCGCACGGTGACCTGCAAAAGCCGCCTTCCGTTGTGAGGGAGAGCCGTAAGGCTGCAAAGGCTCTCGACGAGCTTCCGTATCGCTTCGATCCCGCGACCGACACCGTTCACCGAAAGGGCTGCCCCTTGATAAGCGGCGAACCGTTTGCCTTCGGCAAGCTGAAAAAGCTGCTCACGAGGAATGTCAGACCGTGCTCCTGCTGCAAAGAGGAATACAAAGCGGCACGCAGGGAAAAGAACGCGGACACGATAGGCAGGTCGGGATATACATATATCTATACGCCGACCTCTACGGTTTTTCACAAACGCAGTTGCGGCACCATGCTTTCGGCAAAGAGCATCTTGGGCGCGGAAAAATATGCCACCGCAGTCAAGACCGGCAGAACGCCCTGCAAGCTTTGTAGCCCGACTCCGAAAGACGAAAATACCGCCGCTTTGCCGCAGCCGAAAAAAGAGCTTGAGAGAAAAATCGAGCGCAAGACCGATGCCGAATGTGAGCGCGCTCTGCGGCGGCAGAAGATAGCGTCAAAAGAGCGGCGGGAAAGACTCAAGGAAGGGCTCACAAAGCAGGAAAGAGCCGACATAATGACTCTGACGCAGCCGAGCTTTGCATTTTGGAGTGCGCGCGGTTACGGTTCATTCCACCTGCGCTCCTGTCCCAAGCTGAACGGGCTCAGCGGTCTTCGAGGCTTCGGTACATACAGAGAAGCGGTGCGCATGGGGCTTACGCCTTGCCGCAAATGCAAGCCGACGGCAAAGCACGACCTGAGATTGTCCGTGCCGATAACCAATAAGACTCGGAAGGGCGAAAAAGTCGACGATCTGGAGACTTTGTGCCGTGAAGCGGGCTATGCGCATCATATGGAGGACGGCTGCTTCTGCATTGAAACTCCCGTCGGGAAGTGGCGCATTAAGGTGAATGTGACTCCGATAAGAGCGGAGCACATCAATCTTGTCAAAACGCCGGGATACGGTATATATCACGAGCAGCCGAGAGTGTTTCTGTCGCTTGCCGATGCCTTTGCCTATATAAGAAAGCACGACGAAAATCTCAAGCGCGCTGCCGCGGTCGGTAACGTGTTTGCGATACTGCCGAAATGAATCCGCACCGCAAAAAAGCGGTGCGGGTTACTGCGATTTGAGATTTAAGTCGGGGACTTCACAGATTTGCGATTTGATGATACAATAGGAAAAAACGCGAAAGGAAAAAGCCATGAGAGTTATGGGTATCGATTACGGCGATGTGCGCATCGGTCTTGCCGTAAGTGACGAAATGAATATACTCGTCGGTGAGGCGTGGACGCTCACCGAACGCAATGCGGCTCTTGCAGCCGAAAAAATAGCCGCCGAGGTCAAATCGCGGAACGTTCAAAGGCTTGTGCTCGGATTGCCGAGGAACATGGACGGCAGCGAGGGACCGAGAGCGGAAAAGTGCCGCGATTTTGCGAAGTTGCTATGCGCCGCAACGGGAATGGAGCCCGTTATGTGGGATGAGCGGCGCAGCAGCATCGAGGCTCACGCCATCCTCCATGCCAACGGTCGCCGCGAGAAGAATCACAGGAAAAACGTCGATGCTGTGGCGGCAAGCCTCATTTTGGAGGGCTACCTCGGAACGATGAGGTGAGCGCATGAGCAGGATAATCTGTCTTGAAGCCGTCGGTTCGACGAATGAGTATTTGCGGCAAAACGCCGATCTCCCGCACGGTACGGTGGTGCTCTCCGACGCACAGACCGAAGGACGCGGCAGACTCGGCAGGAGCTTTTTCTCCAAGGCGGGTACGGGCGTTTATATGTCCGTGCTGCTTCGCTGCGGCAATGAGCCGGAAAAAGCCGCAAGTCTGACACCGAATCTTGCCGTCGCGGTCTGCCGCGCGATAAACACCGTCTGCGGCGTTACGCCGGAGATCAAGTGGGTCAACGACCTGATGCTCGGCGGCAAAAAAATATGCGGCATACTCTGCGAGAGCACCTTGAAAAACGGTGTGCTCGACAGTGTTGTCGCCGGGATCGGCATAAACGTTCTGACTGAAACGGAGGATTTTCCCGAGGAGCTTTCCGAAACTGCGGGCTCGATTCTTTCGGTGACCGGCAAACGCATTGAGCGCGGCAGGCTCATACTCGAGCTTATAAAGGAGATCGACCTGATGTTTGAAGCATGGTGCGGCAATGAACGCGTGTACCTCGAGGACTACAGGCGTCTGTGCTGCGTCGTCGGCAAGGAGATACGGATAATATCGCCCGACGGAGAGAAAAACGCCTTTGCCGAAGGCGTGAGCGACGACTTCGGGCTCATTGTCACGGACGGCGACGGCTGCCGTCGCATACTGCACAGCGGCGAAATATCCGTGAGAATGTGAGATATGAATATAGATCAGGCAGGGCAAATGCCCTGCCTGAGTTTTTCGATATTTGATTATGCGAAATTACGCTGCCTTTTTTCCTCTTGTGAAGAAGAACAGTATCGTAGCAACGGCAAGCACTATCAGTGCCGCCATCGGGAGCTGCTGCTCAGCATAATTGCGGATGAGTCCGACGACGTTTCCCGCGAGCGCAAGCACTATTGCGGCTATCGCAAGCACCTTGCACTTGGGAGCCTTCAGCAGCAAGGCTATAAGTCCCGCAACCGCGGCAAGCATACCCAATGCGATATAAACCGCTCTGCCGACGAGATCGGCAGTAGTTATCTCGGTCTCCTCGTCGACCACCTCATAGCCTGCATCAAGTGCGTCCATTCCCGCTTCGACCTTTGCGGCTATCTTCTCGTTTTCCATGAGCTGCGCATAGCCTTCATCGATCTGCGCCTGACCCGCTTCAAAGGTGTCAAGCTGCTCCTTGCCTTCCGCAAGCTGCTGCTCGGCAGCCTCAAGCGTTGCCTTGCCATCGGCTATCTCCTGCTCTGCGGCGTCAAGCTTTGCCTGACCCTCGGCAAGCTGCACCTTTGAGCTGTCAAGCTTTGCCTTACCTGCCGTAAGCTGTGCCGCGGCATCCGCAAGCTGCTTATCGACCTGCTGTTCAACCTGTGCGCGTATGCCGACCTTGACCTGTGCCTCGACTGCAGCTCTTATCTGCGCCATGGCTTCGTCGTTTGCCATAACACCCGCCTTTATCAAGTCATAATCCGCTTCGACCTGCGCACGGATGCCTGCTTCCATTGCCGCAATCTGATTCTCCGTGGCATCGGGATTCTGCGCCTTCCATGCCGCAAGATTCTGCTGCACCATAGAGTCGATCTGCTGCGCCACCGCCGTTTCGATGCCGGTATCGAGGTTCTGCTCTACAAGAGCATTGACCGCCTCGGGATTTGCGGCAATGTATTCCTCGGTCTTCTGATCGATGATGGCTTCCCTGTTCGCCAACGAGTAATTGTACTGCGCAAGGCTGCTGTCATAGGTTTTCTGTCCTTCGGCAAGCTGAACCTTGCCGCTTTGCAGAGTTTCCTGTCCGGCTGCGTATTCCGCTTCGCCCGCCGCAAGATCCTCTTTGCCCTGCTCATACGCCGCGGTGCCTTCCTCATAAGCAACAAGACCTTCCTCATATGCCGCTCTGTTGCTTTCAAGCTGCTCTACACCGGCTTTCAGCGTATCGAGCTTTTCGAGAGTCTCCGCCTTGTTTCTTTCGCCCTCCTCCTTTTCGTTGAGAACGTCGCGAATGCCTATTACGCCGGCAACGAGCATAAACAGACAGGCAAGCGCAAGGACGATGCTGAATACCTTTTTGACCATTTCGTACCCTCCTATTTAATTTTTCTTACCGATGATGTTCAAAGTTGAACAATCGTTGTCAAATAGTATATCATACAGTTAATGTTTTGGCAATAGTTTTTGTCAAAAAATAATCAATCGTGTCGTTTTTTGCTTAAAGAGTTTAAAAACCGCAGGACGCTTTCACGTCCTGCGGTCACGACTTGTCAAAAAAGCCTCGCAGAGTTTGCCGCCAAAGGCGGCAAATAAAATTAAATTCATTTTCTGTCGGGGCGTGTACCTGACAGAAAATACTTCTCGGGCTGCAAGTGTGGAATTTGCCCACCGCAGGTGGGCAAATTATGCGCGCAGCAGTCTGCGAAAATTTGTCTGAAAACCCATTCGGGTTTTCAGACAATGCTTTTATTGCTCTGCGGGCTCGAAGTCCTCGATACCGTGGTGGCAAATCGGGCAGACATAGTCCTCCGGAAGCTCGCCGTCACAAGGTTCGAAGTGATTGCAGACCTTGCAGATATATCCCTTTTGCTTCGGCTTGTCATCGGGCACAACGTGCTCGAAGTCCTCGGCACCGTGCTTGCACAGCGGGCAAACGAAGTCCTCGGGAAGCTCGCTTCCCTCATGGAAGTAGCCGCAGATCTTGCAGACATAGCCCTCGGGTCTTTCGGGCGCGGGATTCTTCTTGGGCTTTATGTGTGCGTGATAGTAAGCATAGGTGCAGCTCTTTGCATCCGACAGTACCTTTGCCTCAA
>CAZWID010000021.1:0-14347 GCA_964634065.1 uncultured Oscillospiraceae bacterium
CGGCAGTTGATCGCATTAAAAGAGGTCGGTGTGCCGGAGAAAAATATCTATCTGGACAAGCAGTCCGGCAAGGACTTCAACCGACCGCAGTACAAGAAATTACTGCGAAAAATGAAAAAAGACGACCTGCTCTATATCAAGAGCATTGACCGCCTGGGGCGAAACTATGAGGAAATACAGCAACAATGGCGGCTGCTGACCAAGGAAAAAGGCATTGATATTGTGGTTTTGGATATGCCGCTGTTGGACACACGGCGAGGAAAAGATCTGATGGGAACTTTTCTATCCGATATTGTGCTACAAGTGCTGTCCTTCGTGGCAGAGAATGAGCGAACCAACATCCGCCAGCGGCAAGCCGAAGGCATTGCGGCGGCGAAAGCCAAAGGAATCCGCTTCGGCAGGCCACCGAAACCACTGCCCGAAAATTTTCACGATGCTTATCAGCGGTGGAAGCAGGGAGAGATCACAGGCACAGCGGCAGCAAAGGAATGTGATATGCCTTTATCGACATTTCGCTACCGAGCAGAGGTCTACGAAAATGCCAAGTTATTGTAAAAGGGCGAATTTTACAGAAAGGTGTACTTTCCTGTAAAATCGCCCTTTTGCTTACATAATATTTATTTTACACCTGCTGTTGTCATTTTTCAAGTACCTTAAAGAAAAATATGGTGGATATTTGTAAGTTTTTTCGCACTTTGGGGTTGCAAAAGTGCTTGCAAAAAAGTACACCTTTTGGATAATACACTAAATAAATCAGAAAGTGGGTAATTTGAAATGGGAGAAGAAAATATCAAAATGTTAGTAAAAAGCGAAAAAGTATCACAGAAGAAAAAGAAAATAATTATTTGGGCTATCTCTATTTTGCTGATTATTGCAACTTTTGCTGTCGTTGCTGTTGATTACAGCAGCTATAAAGAGGGACAAGAATTTGCTCTTGATACTATGAAACTTTCCTTAAAACTGATCGGCTCAAACTGGATAAATGAAAATGATTCTTATGCGGAACAATGTGAAGATATTTACGATATGTTATACTGGTGGGACTATGAAAATACTGCTGACACGTTAGCTTATTTTATGGAATCCGCAGGGTTTGACCGATATTCATATAACAGAGTTTCACTTAGCTCGAACATAGAAAACTGGTTTAAGTACACAAACATTGTTGAATACTTTTTCGGCTATTACACGATTCATCCTCTTTCTATTCTCAGTTATATTGCGATTATCTTCTCAATCATTTTTACGATTTCAGTTAGCCGAGAAGAGAAAAAGGAATTGGTGGTTTATGAGGATTCCGTTTTGTGCAGAATCAGTCCTAAGAAGTCAAAAGAGTTGATTTTTGAGGATATCAGCAATGTTGACTTTGGAAAAAACAGTTTGAAACTCGTCGGAGCCGGCACTGAATTTAAAATAAAAAATTTAACCAATGCCGAAAGCATTAAATCTATGATTATCGAAAAGAAGAAAGCCGCACAGCACAAATCGGACAACTCGAATATCGGCAATGCAGATGAATTGAAAAAATACAAAGATCTTTTGGACAGTGGCGTAATTTCGCAAAACGAGTTTGATGCGAAGAAGAAACAGATTTTGGGATTGTAAAACATTAACGCTGAGGCTTTGCCTCGGCGTTAATTATAAAAATGGGGGGAGCTAATTTTTGAGAGGAACTATTATGGATAGCTTTATTAAGAGTTATTGGAACTACTATCTAGAGTTGGAAGATCAGTTTATTGCTACAAAGAGATTTGTGGAATTTGATGTCTCAAATTTCACAACATATTCGGTTGAATATTTGAAGTTGTTCCAAGCCGTATGTAGCGAAATTGATGTCGTAGCCAAAATATTAGCCGAAGAACACGATCCATCTTTCAAGAAAATTGATAACAAAAGCATACAAAAATGGGGATATTATTTACAATCGGTCTATCCACATTTAGAAACGACCTCAGTCATATTTAATAATGACTATTCAGTTTGCCTATGGCAAAATTGGAAATATGAAAGTTACACAGATAAAAACGGTGCCTTACGTTATCGGTTACTTAAAGGGAAAGAAACACCATTTTGGTGGACAGCGTATAATAAAGTTAAACACGAAAGAACTTCTCATTTTAAGGATGGTAAAGCCAATTATACCCGCGCAAACCAAAAAAATCTTATATATGCATTGGCAGCACTATTTGTTTTAGAAAAGTCCTACCTTGAGTCGATTACAGAGAAACAAGAGACACCCTGTAGTGAAAGTAAGTTGTTTAGATATATACCGTGATCATGTAGATATCGAAAATAATCCCTTTGAAACAAAGGACGCACTTCTATACGGGTCAATCCCCGTGTGTGCGTCCTGCGGAGCGAACATCCCCGACATCGAATGTCGGGGATGTTTTACTATATCGTTCCCGCGAGACCTTTGGTTGCAAGACCGCTTATGATCTTCGCAAGCTCCTCGATGGGCAATTGCCTGCCGTGGTCATGCCAATAAGAGAGCGTCCCTATCGCGGCAGAGGTGATGTATGCGGCATAATATTCGCCGTTTACGGCATTAGCGTAATCGGCAAATACCTTGCGGTACATTTTCGTCGCCTCGTTTTGCAAAACGGCTCTGAAATTCGGGTCGCCGTTTTTGCCGATAAGCATAAAAAACTTGTTGTCATAGCGCGAAAAAATTTCGTTTATGTGATTTGAAACGATGGCGGTGTTACCGAACGCACCCTTGGAGAGCATATTCATCGCCCAACTCTGATAGTCATGGATTATCTCGTCCTCCGCCTGAGCGATGAGGTCGGGCATATCCGCAAAATAGGTGTAGAACGTTCCGCGATTGAGCCGAGCCTTTTTACTTACGGCACTGACCGTCACTTTGTCAAGACCGATTTCTTCGGCAAGCTCCCAAAATGCATCTATTATCGACTGCCTTGTCTTTGCCGTCTGTTCGGGTTGCTTATTCATCTCATTTACCCTCCGACATCATTGCCCGACAAGCTTTGATATCCTGTCGGTTGATGATTTCTAAAAGTAACGATATAATGATACAACACGTTGTCGGGCGATGTCAATAGCCGACAATGAAAAGGAGTGACAGTATGCCTGTTATCGAAGTAAACAAGCTGACGAAGGATTACGGACACGGCAGAGGCGTATTCGATGTTACGCTGAATGTGGAAAAGGGCGTATGCTATGGCTTTTTGGGTCCGAACGGAGCAGGTAAAACGACGACTATCCGCCACCTGATGGGCTTTTCAAAGCCTATGAGCGGTTCAACTGCCATTTTGGGTATGGACAGTTGGAAGAATGCGGCGGTGCTGAAAAACGAGGTCGGGTATCTGCCGGGTGAAATTGCATTTCCGAAGGGACTTACGGGAACGGAGTTTCTCGATATGCAGATGAAAATGCGAAACGTCAAGGACGATACGGCAAAGAATCGCCTGCTTGAGAGATTCGAGCTTGACCCGTCGATGAAGGTCGAGAAGATGAGTCTCGGCGTAAGGCGCAAGCTTGCGGTCGTAACGGCGTTTGTGCATGACCCCGATATTCTCATACTCGACGAGCCGACCTCGGGACTCGATCCCGTTATGCAGCAAAGCTTCATCGACTTCATCGTCGAGGAAAAAAGGCGAGGCAAAACGATACTGCTGTCGTCGCACATTTTCCACGAGGTCGACGCTACCTGCGACCGCATATCCATTATAAAAGACGGCAAAATCGCAGCCGATTTCTCGGCGTATGAATTAAAGCACGGCAGCGGAAAGATATTCAGACTGACCTTCGGTGACAGAGAATCGTTTGATCGCTTCCGAGCACTTGACTACGATCTCCACTCCGAAAACGAGGCAAAGCTCCGCACGAGAGTGGTTATAGACGCCGGCGATATCAATAAGCTCATAGCCGATATTGCCGATTTAAACGTCACCGATTTCCGCGAGATAGTGTTCACTCTTGAGGACTACTTCATGGGCTTTTACAAAAATGAGCGTGTGTTTGAGGAGGTGCGCCGATGAGCGGAGATATCGTTATAAAAACGGAGCACCTGACAAAGGACTACGGTTCGGGACACGGTATTTTCGATGTTTCGCTTGAGATAAAAAGGGGAGAAGTATTCGGCTTTATCGGCACGAACGGATCGGGCAAGACAACGACAATACGAAACATGATGGGATTTATAAAGCCCGACGGCGGTGTCTCGAGCGTTTTGGGCATGGATTCGTGGGAACGGTCGGTTGACATAAAACCGCACGTCAGCTATGTTCCGGGCGAGATCGCGTTTCCGAAGCTGAAGAGCGGAACGGAGTTTTTGAAGCTTCAGGCGGAGTATCTCGGCGTTAAAGACTATGCATATATGAATAAGCTCATAAAAATGTTCCGCCTTGACCCGACGGCAAACCTCAAAAGAATGTCAAAGGGCATGAAGCAAAAAACCGCACTTGTTGCGGCACTCATGGGTGAGCGGGAAATCCTGGTGCTCGATGAGCCGACGACAGGGCTTGACCCTCTCATGAGAGAGGTTTTCCTCGATCTTATCCGTGAGGAAAAGGCGAAGGGCAGAACGGTGTTCATGTCGAGCCACATTTTCGAGGAGATCGAAGAAGTTTGCGACAGAGCGGCAATGATAAAGGACGGCAAAATCGTCGACCTCATCGATGTTTACGCATTGAGTCACGAGAAGCGAAAACTGTTTGCTGCGTTTTTTGCCGCACCGGAGGATGCACGACGTTTTGCCGATGAGTGCGATTTTGCAATGTGCGAGACAAAGAATAACATATGCGGCATATCGGTCGATGCCGAAAATATCGGACTGCTGCTCAAAAGCCTGAAAAACTACAGGCTGCTGTCGCTCACCGAAAAACACAGAACTCTTGAAGAACGATTTGAACATTCATTGAGGAGGAATAAGTAATGCGAAAAGACGCAAAGGTGGCAAGCTTCTATTCAAGACCCTTGATGAAGCAGAATATAAAGTCAAATTGGGTGCTTACGCTTGTGATATGCCTTGTGCTGTGTCTGATGACAAGCGTCATCAGCTTTGCCATGAACGTTATAGGTGGCGGAAGCGTGATGACTGAGGAAAAGACCGAGGCACAGGAGGTGCTGTATACACACCTTTTCGTCCTTGCAAACTACAACGAAACGACCGGAGCGGAGCTTTCCGCGGACGGCTTTGTTGCAACGGATGACAAGAGTGCATATGATGCCGTGTTTGAGATGATGAACGCTCAGCTCGGAGTGCAAAAGCTCGGCTCGGATAAGCTGAGTGCTGCGATAGAGACGCTGAAAGACGAGGACGGCTCCGTCGAAAGCTATGTAAAGCAGTTTGAGTATGTGTATGCCCTCAAGGGACAGCAGGGAGTGTTCACGGATAATGAGCTCTCCATCGAGGATATGCTCGAGATCATGCTCACCGCAATGGGACTTCCGGCAGACCGCCTTACGCAGATGGCGAACATGGACAAAACGGCAATGCTCAACACGATGTACTTCACCGTCACGGGACTTATCCCGACCTTTCTGTTCATCGTTATCGTCGGCAATTCGCTTATCGTGAATCAGGTGGACAGCGGTTCGATGGCGTACGTTCTTGCGACGCCGACCAAGCGTGCCGCGGTTGCCAACACTCAGGCGATATTCCTCATCGTGTCGCCATTTATCATATGTGCCGTGGGCTGCATAGCGCGCTGCATTGCGCAAAATGCCTTTTCGGGCGAAACGAATGTCGCGATGAACGTCGCGCTGTATTTCGGAATGTACATCCTCGTCGAAGCGGTGGGCGGTATCTGCTACATGGGAAGCTGCATATTCAATCAAAGCCGCAAGGCAACCGCATTCGGCGGCGGTATCACCGTGTGGTTCTTTATATCCTCACTGCTCGGTATGTTCGGCTCAAAGGATATGGTGAACATGGGTGTCGGCGTCGAGGAGCTTGATATTTTCAACAAGCTGACCCTTGTGGGACTGTACGATATAAACTCTCTGTCCACAGTCGGAACCGACAGCCTTGACCTGACATTCGTCTGGAAGCTATGCATCCTCCTTGTCGTTGCGATAACGACCTACGCCATCGGTAACGCCACCTTCAGAACAAAAGACTTACCGCTGTAAAAATGTAAAAACAAGCCCTCCGAATGAACCGGAGGGCTTAAACTATATGTTCGATTACGCTTCCGCAATTATGCGGCGGATGACCTTTGCACAGCGTTCCTCATCGTAGATGACGGGTACGGGGTAGACGGGATTGGCTTCCTTGAGTGCCCACTGCACCATCTGGGGAATGTCCTCCTCCTTGATGTTGTCAAAGCCTGTGGGGATGTTCATGCGCTTGTTCATCGCACGGATCTCCGCGATAAACGCTTTGGCACGATCTTCTGCACTGCCGCTTGTCGCAACACCCGTAATGGTTGCAAGATGCGCAAGCTTTTCGTATACGGCAGAGCCGTAGTCCTCAAGAACGATGGGCAGGATAACCGCATTCGCAAGACCGTGCGGAGTATTATACAGACCGCCGAGAGTGTGCGCTATGGCATGGACATTGCCGACACCGGCTCTGGTGAATGCAAAGCCTGCCTTGAAGGATGCGGTGAGCATTTCCTGCCTTGCTTCCATGTCGTTACCGTCGTTATAGGCGCGCTCTAAGTACTTGAATATTGCGACCGTTGCTTCCTCTGCGAGGGTGTCGGTCTCTTTGGTGGTGTAGTGTGCGCATATGTACGCTTCGACGGCATGGGTCAGAGCATCCATACCGGTGGTGGAAGTGGTCTTCGGGGGAAGATTTCTCGTAGTCTCGGGGTCCAATACCGCATACAGAGGAACGAGACAGAGATCCATGAGAGCTGCTTTGTGGTGAGTTTCGTCGTCGGTAATGACCGCAGCAATGGTGGTCTCCGAGCCCGTACCTGCGGTGGTCGGAACCGCGACAAAGGTCGGGAGCTTATGCAGAACCTTGAAAAGACCGGAAAGCTGCGGCACACTGCGGTTGGGGTGAACGACTCTTGCGGCGGCACCCTTTGCGGCATCCATGGGGGAACCGCCGCCGATGGCGAGGAAGCCGTCACAGCCGTTTTCGAGGTACATAGCCTGAATCTCGTTTACGACCTTGACAGTGGGGTTTGCGGCGACCTGAGAGTAATGAACGGCGTCGATACCGTTTGCCTTGAGGTTCTCGATTATCGGGGGAGCGATGGTCTTACCGACGGTACGACCGGTGACGACCATAACCTTCTTGTTGCCGTGCTTTTTAAAGAGAGAGGGTATTTCACTGACGGAACCGACACCCTTAACGGCAATGGGCTTACGCCAAGGCAAAAGCCTTGCACCGGCACCGAAAACGGTCTGGAAAGTGCGATAGTATATATTCTTGCATTTAGACATGGCAATTCTCCTTAAACAATTTATACATTTTGTATTATATATTGTAAAAGCTCAGCAGTCAAGTACAAAAGCCTTATTGACAGCGGACGGCGTCGCGTGTAAAATTATGACTGACAAGGAGGCGCACCCATGAAAAAAAGAAATGCCTTGATTTTGATTGCCGCAGTGCTGCTTTGCATTGTGATTGTACTTATAATAGTGTTGTCGGGCGATGACGAGACTCCGCCTGCTGCGGTGCCGAGCTTTGACCCTTCGATAACCGTGACGGAGGATTCCGCTTTGGGGCTTACGCTTGTTTCTCTTGACACCATAGCGGGCGTATACGTTGAGGACGGAAGCGACACTCCGTCGGAAGATATATTCACAGCGGTGTTCCGCAACGATGCCGGAAGCACGCTTCAGCTTGCAAACATAGTTCTGACCATAAACGGCACGGAGTACCGTTTCCAAGTCTCGACGCTGCCTGCGGGAGCAAGTGTGCGCGCAATGGAAACAGGAAAGCAGACTGCACCGGAGAGCTTTGAGAGCTGCGTCATGAGCACCGAAAACATAGCATGGTTCGATCCGGAGCCTTCACTTTGTGAGAGCACTTTTGAGATAGAACAGCGCGACAACGCACTCATTGTCACCAATATTTCGGAGGAGACCGTGACCGCGCCGATATATCTGTACTACAAGAATTACGACGGCGAAATGTACATAGGCGGCATAACCTATTCCGTCAGTGTACAGGAGGATCTTGCACCGGGCGAAAGCGTTGCCCTCCCTGCGGGACATTTTTATACGCAGTCGTCGAAGCTTATGTTTGTCTATGCACCGTATAACACTTGATTTTTCGGGCATATCGCTGTGCCTTGAGTCTCCGTCGGAGATGGCGGTGACGGAGAAGCTGAAGCCTTTTTTGAGCACTGCGAATGAGAATTCCGTAAATGTGACGGTGAGCTTTTCGCCGTCGCTTGAGGACAAAACGGAGCCTTGGACGCAAAGCGGCAAGGTGTGGCATTGCCTGAAAAATTCGCCGCAGGAGGGAAAGAGCCTGCCCTATGCCCATGTGGGTTACGGAAAGAGCGATGTTGCGCTCATCATGCATGAAAACTACCGCAATGTAACCGATGCGGCAATGATACTGCGCACCGTCGACCTCAATCACATTCTGCTGCAAAACGATGCCGTTGTACTCCACGCCGCATACATTATATATAACGGCGAAGCGATATTGTTTACCGCACCGAGTGGCACCGGAAAATCCACACAGGCGGAGCTTTGGGCGCGGTATCGCGGAGCGGATATAATAAACGGCGACCGATGTCTGATACGCAAAAACGGTGATGCTTTTACGGTTGGCGGTATATATTACTCCGGCACATCGCAATACTGCGGCAACGAAACGGCAGCGATCAAAGCGATAGTACCGCTGAAGCAGGCGAAGGAAAATACGGTAACGCAATGCCGCGGCACGGATGCGTTTCGCCGCATATTCAGAGAGTGCGCCTATAAAACGCAAACCGCGGACGATACTGCGATAGCGGCACGGCTTGTTGCCGATTTGTGCGAAGGCGTCACGGTGGCGGAGCTTGCCTGCCTTCCGGATGAAACGGCGGTTACGGCACTTGAGAGGTTTTTAGATGGAAGGACAGTATGTTGAATCGAGAATAAGTAAGCACCTGCACTATAAGGCGTCCGCTGCGGGAATACCGCTGTCGGGTACCTTTGAGCTCACACCCTGCTGCAATTTGAGCTGCAAAATGTGCTATGTGCGAAAGAGCATGGCGGAGGTCAACGCCGAAGGCGGACTTATGACCGCCGCGGAATGGATAGAGCTCGGCAAAAAGGCGCGCGACATGGGTATGCTCTACCTGCTGCTCACAGGCGGTGAGCCTCTGTCACGTCCCGACTTTAAGGAGATATACACAGGGCTGCGCCGTTTGGGACTTGTCATATCGATAAATACCAACGGAACACTCATAGATGACGAGATGGTCGACTTTTTCGCGGCGGATCCTCCGTCGAAGATAAATATGTCGCTTTACGGCTGCTGCAGGGAGACCTATGAGAAGCTTTGCGGCATACCGAGTGCCTTCGATAAGGCGATGTATGCACTCAAGGAGCTGCGCCGTAGGGGAGTCACCGTCAAGGTGAACTACAGCGTAACGCCGTACAACAAGGATGACTTCGACGGGATATTTGCCGCGGCAAAGGAAAACGACTGCCATGTGCAGCTTGCTTCGTATATGTTCCCGCCGCTGCGTCGTGACGGTGAGAGCGTCGGCAAAAACGACAGGATGTCCCCCGAGGAGGATGCGGAGATTGCCCTGAGAGCGGAAAGAAACCGCATGAGTCGTGAGGAGTATCTCCTTCGCTGTCGTCAAAGAGCGGAGAGAGCGGGAGGCGGCGACAGCGACGAGTGCCTTGACGAACCGTCGGAGCATATCGGCTGCAGAGCGGGAAGCACCGCCTTTTGGATAGACTGGAGCGGCGGAATGAGTGCCTGCGGCATGATTCCGCTTACTGCCGCAAACGTCCGTGAGGTCGGATTTGACACGGCATGGGCTGCGGTTCGGAAAAAGACAAGAGAGATACTCATGCCGCCCAAGTGCACTGCCTGCCCCGAAAGAGCGGTATGCATAGTATGCGCCGCATCGTGCTATTGCGAAACGGGCGGCTTTTCGGAAGCACCGGAGTATCTTTGCCGCAGAACGAAGGAGTTTATAAGACTGAGTGCGAAAGAGCTTGAAACGGAGGGAACCGATGATGAAAGTAAATCCTGAATTTATATCGAGAGAAATAGCGGGCGAGCTTGTCCTTGTCCCGATTGGGAGTGCGGCGGCAAGCTGCAGCGGACTTATAACCTGCAACGAGGTAGGAGCCTTCATTTGGAACCGCATCAAGGACGGCTGCGATATGGAAACCTTGACCGAAGCGATAACGTCGGAGTTTGAGACGGATGACAGGACCGCTGCGGCGGATGCAAGGGAATTTGTCGACCGTCTGCGTTCCCTCGGCGCAATACTCGATTAAAACCGATACACGATACACAAGAAAAAGCCTTGCATCACAAAGGATGCAAGGCTTTAAAACTATGTATTCTTACTTGAAAAGCTCAACGGGGATCTGATCGACGAAGTTCTGCTGACCGGCTGCATTGTGGTGGATGCCGTCGGGAGTCTGATCGGAGATCAGTGCATATGCGTCGTCTGCACTGTGCATACCGGAAAGGTCGATGTAACCGTCGGAGGGGCAGGCGTCGCTTGCAAGCCAAGCATTGAGCTGCAGACGGATGGAGTCGATCTCTTCGGTCCACTGGACATCGTCGCCCTGACCGAATACGTTACGGGTGTAGCCCTTCCAGGGGGTGATCTCACAGAAGTAGATCTCAACGCCCTGAGCGTGAGCCATTTCGATGAGCTTGTTGTAGCCTGCTACCATTTCCTCGAAGGTCACGGGCTCAAGCTTGTCTGCCTTGGATTCACAGTAGGGATGAACGATATCGTTGATACCGAGCTTTACAATGACGTACTTAACGCCGTCCTGACTGAGAACGTCTCTCTGGAAACGGTCGACACCCGCTTCACCGAGAAGGTTTGCGGCGGTACCGACACCGTTTGCAATAAGGCGGTTGCCCTTGATGGCTTCCTGGGTTACGCTGACGTTGGTGATGCCGTTTGCGCGCAGCTTTGCGGCAAGCAGACGGGGAATCTCGTTTGCAAGAGTGGAGTCACCGAAGAATACGCAAACGTCGGTGCCTTCCGCTGCGAGAACGTCCATACCCATGAGGCAGGGAATGACCTCATAGGAGCCGGAATCGGCTTCGAACTTGAGGTTGATGCCGGTGATCATGTTGTTGATTTTGGACTGGTTGCCGAGTGCAACATAGGAATCGCCGCCGATGAGACCGATGGTACGCATGACGTTGATGCCTCTGTAGTAGGTGGTGATGGCAATATCCTCACCCGCCTGGACGTTTATCGCAACGGGATCGGAAACAACTACCTGACCTGCGGGAATAGTGACGTAGCTCTTGCCATTGAAACGAACGGTCTCACGGGTGCTCTTGTCGACCTTCTTGTGATTGTCGGGGTCTGCCTTTGCGACGTTGCAGGCGGAAATGGTGAGAGGCAGATTGCCGTACTCGTTGGAGAAGGTAAAGCGGACTGCGCTGCCGCTTGCTGTGGACTCGATAACTACACGGTTGGTCGCGAGAGCGACGGGAACGCCGAGCTTATCCAGAACGCCGAGATCGTTGAGGCTTGCGCTTACGGGGCTGGTGCTCCATGCGCTGACCCATTCACCGGAAGATTCGTCAACGGTATTCTTGTCGTTGCGATTAAAGAGAGCACTTGCCGAAGTAGGGACAAGGCTTACGATGAACATGAGCACAAGTGCCATGCTCAAAAGTTTTTTAACTTTTTTCATGTTTCCTCCAAGGCTTTATGAAATTTAAAAACCTGTTTTAAAAAGTCTCCTTGTAAATAATATCCCTTTGTAATTGAATTGTCAATATTTTAATTCAAAAAAATTTAAAATTTTCGGTAAAAAATAGAGAAAATATGAAATTTAGGCGGTGTGATTGAAAAATAGGCTGTAGAGGTGTATAATCTGTTAAATCCTTTGAGCGAGGTAAGCGATGAACGATAACGAAAAAAGCGGCATTGAAGAAAAAGTGCCGGAAAAGAAAAAGAAGTCCAAGGCGAAAAAAGTACTGCTGACGGTGCTGTGTGTGCTTCTCGGCATCCTGCTTCTGCTTGTTGCCGCATTTTTTATAATGAGAGAGATCGGACGCAGCAGCATGACCAATGACGGCAGCTCGGTCGACTTTTCGTCGGTCGCAAACGCCGAACAGATCGAGGACGGCTACGTTCGCTATAAGGGCAAATTATATAAGTATAACGATGAGATAAGCTGCATTTTGCTTATGGGTGTCGACGATTACGAAAAGGGCAACGACGGTGAGCGTCATCAGACCGATGTCAACGTTCTTGCGGTTATGGACCCCGTCAACGGTAAAATAAGCCTGATTGCGATTAACCGCGACTCGATGTGCGATATGGAGATATACGATGACGATACCGGCGAATTTGTCGGAATGGCGAATGCTCAGCTTGCACTTGCGTACAGCTACGCCGATAACGATGAGAAAAGCTGCGAGCTGACGGTCAAGGCGGTGTCGAATCTGTTCTTCGGTATTGAGATACCTGCCTATGCCTCGATATATCTCGACGGCTTGAGCGACGTTGTGGACAGTCTCGGCGGAGTCGACGTTGTGCCGATGACAAGCTTCGGTCGTTTCACGCAAGGTCAGCAGGTGCACCTTGAAGGCGGTCTGACGGAGGCGTACATAAGACCGAGAGATTACACGCTTCAAGGCAATCTCGAGCGTATGCAGCGTCAGAATCAGCTCATGAAGGGGCTTGTATACAAGGCACTTGATGTCGTGCGGCAGGATCCCACTCAAATCGTCGACATATACGGCAGTGTGAGCGATAACGTGAATACGAGCCTCAGCCTCTCGATGATGATCTACCTTGCAAGCGAAGCGGGTAACATGAGCTTTGACGGCAATATCTACACCGTTGAGGGCGAAGCCGTCATGGGAGCGCAGAGCCATGCGGAATACAATGTCGATGAGGACGCACTCTTTGAGCTGATTCTTGACATTTTTTACATAGAGGTCAAAGAGTGACGGCATTTTTTGTGAAAAATGATACTTGCAATTTGACTCGGTATAGTGTAGTATTGTGATATCATTATTGTAATTATAATTATGTTACTATATTTAACGGAGGAATTGAAATGAAAAAGCTTGTAAGCATTCTTCTGATACTTGTTCTCGTCTTCTCGATGAGCTGCATAGCATTTGCCGACAATGACGATGCTGCCGTCATAAGCCCCGATCACGGCAATACCGATCCCGATGTCGATAATCCCGATCCCAGTCCCAAGACCGGAGACACCAATGCTATCTATTGGGTCATCGCCATTGCGGTGCTTGCCCTCGGTACGGCGGTATTCTGCGGCAGAAAGCTCGTAGTCAACAAGTGATCAATTATTGAGATAAGCTCCATGGATGCGCCGAGTCGTAGTCATGGAGTTTTTTTATTCGGGAGATAAACCGTGAAGGATAAAAAAAGCAAAAAAACTTTATATATCGTCCTGCTTATTATCGCACTGCTTGTTCTCGGCTTTTGCGCATGGTATATAATAAGCTACATCATCGCGGGCAACGTTGCGGATGAAGTCATAAGCAGCGGTCCGGGAGAGAATGTGAATACGGATATTCATGCGAGCACCGTCGAAAATCCCGTTGATTTCGATGCACTGCACGAGACGAATCCCGACATATATGCATGGATATGCGTACCGGGAACCAATATAAGCTACCCTGTCCTGCAAAGAGAAGGGGATGACAGCTATTATGTCCGCAGAGCGGAGGACGGGACCCATTCGACCGACGGCTGCATATTCAGTGAGGATATAAACAGCAAGGATTTCACAGACCGTGTCACGGTGCTTTACGGGCACAATCTCAATTCCGGCGAAAAGTTTGCGCAGCTCAACAAGTTTTCCGATGCGAAATTCTTCGAGGCAACGCGGTATATCGTCGTGTACCTTGAGGATAGGGAGCTGATCTATGAGATATTCGCATCGACTCCGTATTCCTATGCGCATATCCTAAAGAATAACGATATGGACAACGCTTCGGAGTACTATGCGTTTTTCGACGAGATAATGTACAAAAAGAACGTCAAGGCAAACTATCTCGAGAACTATACTTTGAGCTTCACGAGTGACAGGGTGATAGTGCTGTCGACCTGTCTTGAGGGGAACAATCATCAGCGTTATCTTGTGATGGGCAGATTGGTTGCCGATATACCGACGGTTTAAATTTTAAATAAAATGTTGACAAAGTGCCGCATATGGGTTACAATGGCGGCGAAGCAAATAGGGGGGCTGGGTTTTCCCGGCTGAGACGGAGATAATCGAT
>CAZWID010000022.1:0-13871 GCA_964634065.1 uncultured Oscillospiraceae bacterium
CAGGTGCTTTGGCTGAATTTTTGCCTACAAGAGGTATCGTTTCGGCGGTAATGTTCATAAACCTCCTCGCCGCAATATTTGTCATCGGCGCAGGCGCAAAGCATGTAAAGCGAATATACAACGTGCAGAATTAAAGCATCAAGCCGTCGGGCAAAAGCTCGGCGGCTTGTCATATATTCGGTCAGGCAGTCATACGCTTTTACATGGTTAAGAATAAGCGTTTGATTGTAAATACCGCGCTGCTTACCGCAACGTCGCTTATAATGAGTCTCATATCCATGCTCTATCAGGTATGGCTTGCGGGACGTATAGGTGCAACGGGCATCGGACTTTTTTCGCTTGTGCTGTCTGTGGGCTTTCTGTGCAGCACCTTTGCGATATCCGGTGTGCGCTTTGCGGCAACGCGACTCGTCTCGGAGGAGCTCGGGCACAACAGAGAAAGTGCCGTCGCAGGAGCAATGCGACGCTGCTTTGTTTACGCGCTTTTCTTCGGCGTTGCGGCTCTTTTGCTGCTTCGGCACTTTGCCGAACCGATAGGTCTCCTTTGGATCGGTGACGCGCGAACCGTAAAACCGCTGAAGATAATGGCTCTGTCACTGCCGCTGATTTCGCTTTCCTCCGCAATGAGCGGATATTTTACCGCTTGCGGCAGAGTATGGAAGCCGTCACTCGTGCATCTTTCAGAGCAGCTTTTCACAATCGCTCTTGTCGTTGCTTTTCTCGACAAGTCCCCCGCCGGAGACATTGAGGCAAACTGCACCGCCGTCGTCACCGGCACCGTCATCGGTGACGTTATATCGTTTTTGCTCATGCTGATCTTTTTCGTAACGGATCGCAGGGCGGTCTGCGGCAGTGTCCGCAAGCTGCGGCTCGGTGTGCGAATGCTGCGAATTGCCGTGCCTTTGGCGGTCTCGGCTTATGCGAGAAGCGCGCTTTCGACGCTTGAGCATATGCTCATCCCGAAGGGATTGCTGAAATCGGGCTGCTCCGCAGACCGTTCTCTTGCCGCTTACGGAACGATACACGGCATGGTAATGCCGGTCATCGGCTTCCCCGTCTGCATACTCTCGGCTCTTGCGGAGCTTATTGTCCCCGAGCTCACCGATTCCCAAATGAAGGACGACGGCGAAA
This sequence comes from uncultured Oscillospiraceae bacterium, assembly GCA_964634065.1. GTDB lineage: Bacteria > Bacillota > Clostridia > Oscillospirales > Oscillospiraceae > F23-B02. The sequence continues at coordinate 1,132 of CAZWID010000022.1, forward strand.
AAATCGTCAAAACCGTCGGCTCTTTATTAAAAAAGAGCCTCGGCTACTCTTTCGCCGTGGCTCTTTTGCTGTTTATATTCGGTGATGCACTCGGAAAGAGCGTCTATTCCTCGTCCGAGGCCGGATATTACATTCGCCTGCTTTCGCCGCTTGTACCGATAATGTACCTCGACACGGTGGTCGACGGCTGCTTGAAGGGACTCGGTCAGCAGCTTTGGAGCATGGGAATCAACATACTCGACGCTCTGCTCGGTGTCATTCTAGTTTGGCTGCTGCTGCCGAAATACGCTCTTACGGCATATATCGCGATAATCTACTTCAACGAATGTCTTAATTTCGTTTTAAGTATACGGCGACTTTTTACCGTCGTCGATATCAAAGCTTACCGGCAAGAACAAGGAACAGCAGCACAAAGGTGACGACGACCGCAAGTGCAAACAGTGTATAGCCTATGCTGAACTTCTTCTTTGTGCCGGAGCTTGACGGTGCAATGAGCTTTGCCTTGCGAAGTGCGTTGACAACGGGTGCGTATATTAGAAGGGTTATGCCCGCGTTTATGCCGCCCTTGACAAGATTAAACGGCAGAAATACGCTCATCAGCATTGCCGCTACCTGCTCCCTCGGTACACCCATATAAAAAGGAGTTACGACATAATTCCAAATGAGCATACATACGACCATCACCAAGGTGCCTATCACAAGACCGCAAACGGCACCGTTATGGGTATGGTGCTTGCGATAAAACCATGCGGCGGGAACCGCAAAGGCGCAGGTCGAAACGATGTTCATCAAAAATCCGTAAGGTCCCGTCGCGCTTATGGTTATCATTTCAATGAAGGATACGATAACCGAAATAAGCACCGATGACAGCGGTCCGAACAAGAAGCCCGCAATAATGATTATCGCATCCTTAGGCTCATAGCTCAAAAAGCCCGCTATATCGGGTATGAACTTGCTGAGCAGCACCGCAACATAGGACAGTGCACAGAACATCGCCATCATAGCAGTGTACTTCACCGAGAATTTTTTTGTTTCCATTTTTGTACCTCCGAGTAAAAATAATCGCCCGAAAGATAATATCCTTCAGGCGTTCGCAGGTAATACAAACATCTTCTTCCATCCAGACTGTACTGTCGGTTCCGGAGTTACACCGGATCATGCCTTTCGGCTCGCGGACTTTACCGCCGGTCGGGAATTTCACCCTGCCCTGAAGATACGTCTATTCGGTTGCTCCTATTATAATACCTTCGTATTATTTGTCAATAGTCTTTGACTTTTTTGCGTACAGGTAATAAAATATTTACGAAAGAAGGTGTCGTATGGAACACGGCAAAAGCTGCTGCTTTACGGGGCACAGACCGCAAAAGCTCCCTTGGGGCTTCGACGAAAACGATCTGCGCTGCAAAAAATTCAAAACCATGCTGGCGGATACCGTTGAGGCGGTATATGAATCCGGCGTAACGCATTTTATCTGCGGTATGGCTCTCGGCTGTGATATGTACTGTGCGGAAGCGGTCATAGAGCTCAAACGTCGCGTAAACGATATAACACTTGAGGCTGCCGTTCCATACGACGGTCAGGACGCAGGTTGGAACGCAGCAAACCGCAAACGCTATCACGACATCCTCATGCAGTGCGACAGCACCGTGCTGATCTCCGATAAATACACGCCGTATTGCATGATGAAGCGTAACCGGTACATGGTCGATTCCTCGAGTATACTAATCGCCTGCTATGACGGTCAAAACGGCGGCACGAAAAACACTATAGACTATGCGGTCAAAAAAGATATCGAGATCATCCGTCTGCCGCTTATCTGAACCGTACTTCTTCCCTTCGCATATGATACCATGTACAACACTCTATATGCGGAGGGATTTTTATGTCTGTGAAATACTTTTTAGGTGCCAACTCGTGCAATGGCTTTCACTCACTCTATGACGGCTTTGCAGCCGATGTCGGAGATAGGCTGCATCTCATAAAAGGCGGTCCGGGCTGCGGCAAATCCGGCTTCATGAAAAGGCTTGCCGATGCAGCTTTTGAGCGTGAGCTTGAGGTTGAATACATACTCTGCTCCGGCGATCCCGACTCACTCGACGGCGTGTATTTTCCCGAGCTCAAGGTCGGCTATATGGACGCCACCGCACCTCATGCCATGGAGCCTCGCCACTTCGGATACGATTCTGATTATGTAAACCTTGGCAGTTTTTGCGCCGAGTGCGATAATTGCCGTATACCGACTCTCACCGAAAAATACCGTGCAAAATACAGGGAAGCGTATTCGTATCTCTCGGCTGTCGGAAGTATAAATTCCGTCGGAATATGCGATTATTTAAGCAAAAGTACGCTTTCTTCCGTGAAAAGCTGCGCAAAAAGTGCGGCATCGCTAACCGCTGCCGCAAGTGATATTTCATGTGCAAAAATCGCTTACCGATTCATAAGCTCGGTGGGCTGTGCGGGTGAGCTTGTGCTGACCGAAACGGTTGAAGAATTATGTAAACAAATTTATCTCATTGACGACCGCTTGGGACTCTCGGAAATTTACTTTTCCGAGCTTATAAAGTTGCTTTGCGGAAGGGTCGTTTGCTGTCTCTCTCCGCTGCTATGCGACCGCATTGAGGCACTGCTTTTGCCCGACGAGGGCATAGGCTTTGTCGCGGCATCACTCATGCCGAATGTCAGGGCGAAGCGTCGTGTGAGACTCGACGCCCTTGTGCCGAGAGAGGCTATCGCCGCCTGCTCCGATGAGCTGCTGCGCCGTCGTGAGCTGACCGTAAGCCTAAAGGATGCGGCAATTTCTTCGCTGAAGACGGCAAAGGCGTATCATGATGAGCTTGAGAGCTGCTATCGCTCCTGCATCGACTTCGACGCACTGAACGATTTCACTGACACCGAGATTCAGAGACTTTTCGGATAACGAGATAACGAAAAAACGGACTGAAAGCAGTCCGTTTTTTACCGTATTCATTATTAACAGCAGCAGCCGCCCCATGGAGTGCACATTGAGAAGCAGAGGTAGCAGCTACACGGATCGCAGCAAACTCCCGACTGCTCCGAATAGTCGCGATATTCGTTTCCGCCGCTTTGCAGCATATTCAAAAACTGCCTGTACTGCATATTGTCGGGATCTATCTCGACAGCCTTCTTCGCACTTTCAAGTGAGGCTATCCTGTTGCCCGCACGGTAGTTTGCATTGGCGTGGATATAATACCACCTGCCGTCGCGCTCCGAAAGCGGCACCTGCGAAAGTGCCGTCAGTGCTTCGCTGTATCTGCGGTTGCGAATATAGCTGAGTGCGGCACGAAGCTCCGCTCTGTCCTCCGTACCGTAGCTTCCGCCGTAGCCGGAATAGCCGCCGTAGCCGCCGAAGGGATTGTATCCCCCAAAGCCGCCGTAAGCATTTTGCTGTCCGGTATCGCCGTTTTTGATCTGATCGTATGCGGCGTTTATCTCGTTCATCTTCTGTGCCGCATATTCGTCTCCGGGATTGCGGTCGGGATGATATTTCTTTGCCAGCTCTCTGTATGCCTTTTTGATTTCCTCATCCGACGCATCGGGCGATACGCCGAGGACTTTATAGGGGTCTTGTACCATCAGGCACTGCTCCTTTTATGTTATAGTGCTTGTTGAATTTGTTCCAAACACCGAAACAAAGTATATTTTTAAGTATGTCGGCATCCTGAACGATAGGCAGAGCGTCAAAGCTCCTCACGCAGTCAGCCATAAGCATTTCAAGTATATCGCGGAAACGTTCTTCCTCGTCAAGTCTGCCGTAAAGATATAGCATAGGATTGTACTTATAATTGCGCTTATCGTCCTTTAGGTCGATGCAGGTATCCATGATATAAATAAACTGACCGAGAGACATTCCCAATGAGCGCAGCCTATCGCTCCAACGGTCCTCCCGCCAGACAAAAAGCTCCGCCATGAGCATACCGAAGGCAGCGGACGCGGCATCGGGCAGACTCTCCCCGCTCTTTTCTATTTCGTCAAGACGGCGCATACCCTCTTTTATCGCGGCACTTTGGCGCGGATATTCGGCACTTATCTTCTCATAAGCACTCTCCAGTGCCTTAGCTTCGGCAAGCTTTAAAAGGTCTGCATCGTCCTTCCAATCGTCCTTACAGTTGAGATAGGCGAGCAGGACATTCATATCCGCGGCATAGTCGCTTATCTCCGACTGCCAGTAGCCTTTCGGCTTTATGGGGTGCACGGTGCACCGAGCTTCCGCATGATACTCCGTCGGCTCATAGAGCGAGTTTAAAAGCATGACAAGAAAAGTCATGTCATAGGTAAGTCCGAGCTTTGCGGCAAAGCCGTACTTTTCCCTCAGGGCATGGCAAAGACCGCAGTAGCAGCCGTTGTACCTTGCAAACTGCGCTTTTGAGAGTCTTCCCGTATTCGCAGCGACAAAGCCGAACATCGCTCAGCTCTTGCCTCTGAACGAGTAGCCGCATTTGCGGCATACTATGTCTATCTTTCCCTTGCCTTTGGGCACTCTGAGCGTCGTTTTGCAGGAGGGGCAGGTGAAAAACTTGTAGTCCTTGCGCTGCGCCCAACGTTCGCGACGAAGCTTGAAAAACGACGAGGCGCGGTATTTAAATCTCAAATACCGCGAATTTTCGTCTCTGCGTCTGTTGAAATCTCTTGAGAAGGCACGGTAATACACCACCGCTATAAGTGCAAGTGCAAGCACCCACAGCACCGCTCCCGCAGGACTTTTGCTGAACAGTATTCCCGCCAATATCGCAAGCACCGCAAAAGCAATGCTCACAAAAGACAGCAGCCTGTTGAGCTGATCTCCCCCATAGCGTCCGGTCATAAACCGTATAAACCAATTTCTCATCAAAATGTCACCTTGATCGATACTTTTTATAATATGATATAATACCACAGGAAAGATCGGAATATATAAAAAATTTGTTAATTGTCAATCAGCCTTTGCTGTACTGCCATGTATATTTTACCGTGGTACCGGGTGTCCCGTCACTGTGGACGGTGATACAGGAAATTATATTGCCGATATCGTCGTACTCATAGGTCTTTTCCGTGCTGCTTATGAGTTCTCCGCCTTCGGTATACACACTGCGCTTTATCTCATTGCCGTTCTCGTCATAGGCGTATTCCGTTCGGCTGAGCATATTTCCCTTTGCATCGTAGCACTGATCGGTCAAAAGTCTGCCCTTGGCATCGTAGCCGTAATTATTTTCGCTTGTGCTCTCCTCAATATAGTCACTGCGGTTGCAGCTTATCACTCTGCCGTTGGAATCATAGGTGTACACATATTCCGCCATACAGAAGCTTTCTCCCTCGTAACGCTTTTCGTTTACAAGTCTGCCCTCGGCGTCGTATTCATAGACAGTGCTGCTTTTAACGGTCTCTCCCTCAAGCATTTTCACCTGAAGCAGAAGTTCCGATTCGTCGTAGGTATAGCTCACTCTGTACTGCTCCGTATATGTACCGTCGTCTTGCAATGCCTTAAATACGCTTTGCGAAACAAGACCGCTGTCGAGATATTCGTGGTATAGTATGCCTTCCTCGGCGTCGTTCAGTCCGAGACGCTTTTCACTCGTCACTCTGCCCATACCGTCATAGGCGTATATCACCGTCGCATACTTGAGACCGTTCGGGTTGTAATAGGTCTCCGTATCGAGCTTACCGTCATCCTTTGTAAATCCGACGGGCTCGGCATCCGGCGTCGGTGTAGGATCGGGAGTCTCCGTCGGAGTATCATTGCAGGCACAAAGTGCGGCAATAAGCAGCACGCACAGCAAAAGGGACATTGTCTTTTTCATCCGTTCGCTCCTTTCACGGCATAGGTCACAGCACTCTGACTCTGAGAACGTCGTCCATATTGCGTATGGTGTCGGCTGTGTCCTCCCCGATTTTTTCACCGAGGTCTATCATCGTATATGCATAATGACCTCTGGGCTTATTTATCATGTGCTCGACATTTATGTTCTTTTCGGTTATAAGGTCGAGTATGCGGTTTATCATGCCGGGTACATTGCGGTGAATAACGCACAGTCGGCACACTCCCATACGCTCCAGCTTGGCATTGGGGAGATTGACCGAGTTTATGATATTGCCGTTTTTCAGATATTCGTACAGCTGCTTTGCAGCCATCTCCGCACAACGATCCTCACTCTCCGGTGTACAGGCTCCGAGATGCGGCAGCGCGATAACGTTCTTGCCGCGAAGTATCTTCTCATTGGGAAAGTCGGTCACATATTTTGCGACGGTGCCGTTTTCGAGAGCACACAGCATTGCATCATCGTCCACTACCTCGGCTCTCGATTCGTTTATTATTCGCACTCCGTGCTTCATCATCGAAAACGCCTTTGCGTCTATGAGGTGATGCGTGTCCTCGTTGTAGGGTATATTTATGCTTATATAGTCGCAGCTTTTGTATATCTCCGTGATATCCTCCGCACGTGAGACCTCTCTCGAGAGCCGCCATGCGGCATCGACCGACATGAACGGGTCGTAGCCCATGACGGTCATATCCATCGCAAGACAGGCATTGGCGACCAAGGCTCCCGTTGCGCCGAGTCCGAGTACACCTATCGTTTTGCCCATAAGCTCGGGTCCCGCAAACGACGATTTGCCCTTCTCGACAAGCGACGGTATCTCCGCTCCGCGGTCGGCTATGCTCTTTACCCATTCGACGGAACCTATAACGTCTCTCGATGCCATGACAAGTGAGCAAATGCTCTGCTCCTTAACCGCCTCCGCATTTGCTCCCGGACTGTTGAAAACCGGTATGCCGAGCTCCGCATATCGGTCAACGGGAATGTTGTTGTATCCCGCTCCCGCTCTTGCTATGCCGATAAGCTCTGCGTTCGGCTCAAAACCGTGCATATCCGCACTTCTGACTATTATTCCCTGCGGCTTTACTTCGTCCGCCGAAACGGTGCAGCCGAGCTTTATAAGCTTATCCAAGCCTATGGGTGATATGTGATTTATCGTCTTTATTCTAAACACCGTGCTCCACCTCAAATTCCTTCATAAACCCGACGAGCTTTTTAACGCCCGAAACGGGCATTGCATTGTAAAGCGACGCTCTCATTCCGCCTGTGAGTCTGTGCCCCTTCAAGTTTATAAGACCTCTGCTCTCCGCCGCCTTCACAAATTCGGCATCAAGCTCCTCACTTTTTGTTCTGAAGGTGACGTTCATGTCACTGCGGGAATCCTTCTCCGCATGGGGAGTAAAGAGCTTGCTTTCGTCGAGAAAGTCATACAAAAGCCCCGCTCTCTCCTTTTTGAGCCGTTCCATCGCCTCAACGCCACCCATGCTCTCTACCCAGTCGAGAACATTTCCGAGCATATAAATGCACCAACACGGCGGAGTATTCAGCATTGAATCCTTTTCCGCAAGCTGCTTATAGTCCATAACCTTCGGCGTTATCGGCAGTGCCTTACCGAGCAGTGCCTTATCAATTATCACAACCGTGAGTCCCGCAGGAGCCATGTTCTTTTGCGCACCGGCATAAATGATTCCGTATCGTGAAACGTCAATGGGCTTCGAGAGGATATCCGACGACATATCACAGACAATAGGGCAATCCGTTTCGGGTACATACTGCCATTCGGTGCCGTATATCGTATTGTTCGCACAATAGTAAAAATAGCTTGTATCGGCAGAGCCTTTTACGTTCTGCGGTATGTGTGAATGTCCGTTATCGGAAGTGTCGCAAACGGTGCGCACGGTGCCGTACTTTGCGGCTTCCTTTGCCGCAGTGGAGGAAAAATGCCCCGTAACGGCGTAATCCGCCGTACCGCCTATGCCCATGAGATTCATCGGTATCGCGGCAAACTGGAGCGTCGCTCCACCCTGCAAGAAAAGTATTTCATGACTGTCGGGAATATTAAGTGCGGCTTTGAGCTTTGATTTTGCAGCACCGAATATCTCGGCAAACGCACTGCTTCTGTGACTCATTTCCATCACGGACATACCGCTGCCGTTATAATTCATCATTTCCTTTTGCGCCTTCAGCAACGCCTCATTCGGCAGCACCGACGGTCCCGCGGAAAAGTTGTACACGCTTTCTCGGTTCATTATTTCGCCTTCTTCATTTCGCTATCACGCTAAATTATAATACCAGACAGTCATTTAGTCAATCTCTCCGATCAGTGTTTCATCGGAAATCGACGTTATTTTCACATTTTTGACCGCACCCCGAAGCTCATCGCCCTTTGCCGCAACGAGAACATATGTATCACTGTGTCCCTGCCACATATCGCCGCAGCGTGTCTCGAACAAAACGGGCAGAGTCTTGCCTATGCATGACTTGAGGTATGCGGTTTTGTCGAGCTGCGCCTGCGCTCTTGCTTCTTTTGACCGCTTCGCCTTGGTCTTTCTATCGATCTGCCCGTCCATTTTATCGGCAGGTGTGCCGGGTCGACGGGAATACGGGAAAATGTGCGCATCCGAAAATGCGACCTTTTCCATGAAGGAAAGCGTCTCTTTTTGATCCTCGTCGGTTTCCCCGGGAAATCCGACTATAATATCGCAGGTGATGCCGCAATCGGGAAAATATCGGCGCAAAAGCTCCGTTTTTTCGTAGAAAGTTGCGGTATCGTACTTGCGGTTCATGTTGCACAGTGTCCTGTCACAGCCGGATTGGAGCGACAGATGAAAATGACGGCACAGCGTTCCGGCATCGGAAAGTCTGCGGCAAAATCCTTCGGTAATGACCGTCGGCTCAATGGAGCCGAGTCTGAGTCTCACGGACGGTGCCGCCTCTGCTATGGCACATACGACGTCGGCAAGATCGGGCTTGCCCTCGAGATCGACGCCGTAGGAGGCTATCTCGATTCCCGTGAGCACAAGCTCCTTATAGCCCTGTGCTTCGATATCCGCCGCAAAGCTTACCGCATCGGCAACGGGAAGGCTTCTCAGTCTGCCTCTTGTATAAGGTATTATGCAATAGGTGCAGAAGTTGACGCAGCCGTCCTGTATCTTCAAAAGGGCTCTCGTTCTGCCATCTGCCGCTCCCGCGGGTAATTCCTCGAAAATTCTGCGCTCAAAAGGTTTGTCGATATATCTTGCTCCCTCGCCGTTTTCGACTGCGTTTTCAATTGCGGCTACAAGCTTTATCCTGTCTCCGGTGCCGAAGATCACGTCTGCTCCCAAGCGTTCCGCGGAGTCGGGACTGAGCTGTGAGTAGCAGCCTGATACGGCAATAACAGCGTCGGGATTTTCCTCACGCAGTCTGTTTATCGCCTGTCTCGATTTACGCCCCGCCTCCGCAGTGACCGCACAGGTGTTAACTATAACTGCATCGGCGGCTTCGCCCTCTGCCGCCGGCATATGCCCGTGCTCACACAGGAGCGTTTCCATCGCCTGCGTTTCATATTGGTTGACCTTACAGCCCAAAGTGTATATAATGTATTTCATAACATTCATCTCCCGAGGAGTATAAAATGGAAATATATCTTGATAACGCCGCCACGACAAGAGTTTGCGATGAAGCGGCAAAGGCGGCTTACGATGTCATGACTTCGTACTACGGAAACCCGAGCTCGACTCACACCAAAGGTCGCGAGGCGGCTGCCGTTTTGAACAAGGCGCGCAAGCAGCTTGCCGCCGCTCTCGGCTGTAAGCCGCAGGAGCTCGTTTTTACCTCATGCGGCTCCGAAAGCGACAATTGGGCAATCCTTTGCGGTGCCGAGAGCATGAAACACAAAGGCAAGCATATAATAAGCTCACTTGTCGAGCACGATGCCGTGCGCAAGTCTCTGCTTGAGCTTGAGCGGAGAGGCTTCGAGGTAACAAGACTTTCGCCCGAAGCGGACGGCTCCGTCAGTCCCGAGAGTCTCAGAGCGGCACTGCGCCCCGACACGGTGCTTGTCAGTCTCATGACCGTCAACAACGAAACGGGCGGTATCACCGACATTGCCGCCATGCGCCGTGTGCTCGATGATGCAGGCTCATCGGCACTTTTGCACACCGATGCGGTGCAGGGCTTTATGAAGGTTCCGTTCACGGCAAAAAGCTGCGGTGCCGACATGATATCCTTAAGCGGGCACAAGATACACGCGCCCAAAGGAATAGGTGCATTGTATATCAAATCGGGTGTGAAAATCAAGCCCCTTATCATAGGCGGAGCGCAGGAGAGTTCCCTCCGTGCGGGCACGGAGCCGATGCCGCAGATTGCCGCCTTCGGTGCCGCAGCGGAGCTTGCCAAAAGCAGCTTTGCCGAATCCGTGGCACATATGGCGCAGCTAAAGCATTATACCGCCGAAAAGCTTTCGTCTCTTGTTCCCGAGGCGGTTATTATCGGCAGCGGTGCTCCGCACATTCTGTCTGTTTCCCTTCCCGGGTGGCGCAGCGAGGTGCTTATGAATTATCTTGAGTCGGAGGGCATTTTCGTTTCCCGCAGCTCCGCCTGCAAAAAGGGCGCAAGAAGTCATGTTTTGGAGGCAATCGGTCTCCCGCCTGCCGTTATAGACGGTGCGCTGCGCATAAGCTTCTCCAGATATTCTGCCGTTTCCGAAGCAGACGCACTTTGCGCCGCGCTCCGATCGGCTGCCGAAAAACTGGCGCACAGATAGAACGCCTTTCAGGGTTCGACTCTTAGTATAGTTGACGCGTTCTGCAAACAATTATACAATTGTTTATATATACAAGGAGGATGATGCTATGAAGCAGTATGTTGTCGATGCGTTCACGGATAAGGTTTTTGCCGGTAATCCCGCTGCAATATGCGTTTTGGATAAGTGGATCTCGGATGAGCTGATGCAAAAAATAACGATTGAGAACAATCTTTCCGAAACGGCATTTACGGTCAAAGAGGGTGATCACTATCATCTTCGTTGGTTTACGCCCGGCGGTGAAATAGACCTTTGCGGTCACGCGACACTTGCCACCGCTTATACTCTGTTCCGCTTCTATGAAAAGGATGCCGACGTTTTGTCGTTTGAGACCATGAGCGGCACTTTGACGGTTCGCAAAAACGGCGAGCTTTTGGAAATGGATTTTCCCGCTTATGAGCTCCACCCTGTCGAAGTCACGGAGAAAACGGTCGATGCGATCGGAGTAAGACCGATTGCGGCGTATATGGGACGTGATCTTTTGTGTGTCCTACGTTCGGAGGATGAGGTCAGAAATGCGGCTCCGGATCAGGCAAGGATTATGGAGCTTGACGGTCTTTTGCTTCATCTCACGGCAAAGGGAGCGGATTTTGACTGCGTATCGAGGTCTTTTGCTCCCAAGTGCGGTGTCGCGGAGGATCCCGTTTGCGGTTCGGGGCACTGTCACATTGTCCCCTATTGGGCAAAGGCACTCGAAAAAGGCTCCCTTGTCGCTTATCAGGCATCGCGCAGAGGCGGTGTTTTGCACTGCCGTATAGACGGCGACAGAGTCGTTTTGGCAGGCAAGGCGGCACTCTACTCCGAAGCGGAGATATTTGTCGACTGAGACTGTTATAAAAAAAGCTTGATATCCGATTTTGGATATCAAGCTTTTTCTTCGGTCTTAAAATCGTATTTCATAAATATCGACGCTGCCATCGGACTGTCATTATACTTATCCGTTACGCGAAAGCCCATATGCTCATAAAGCCGAATCGCTCTTTCAAGATAGGGCAGCGTGTCAAGATAGACACGCCTGTAGCCCAATTCTTTTGCGTCAAGCAGCAGCTTCGAGGCAAGACGGTAGCCGATCTTTTTTCCTCTGTACAAAGGTCTGACATAAAGTCGCTTCATCTCGCAGTCTGTGTCACTAAGCCGATGCAGCGCGATACAGCCCGCTATCTCACCGTCATACAGTGCAAGGTAGAGTCTGCAATACTTTTCCTGCAAATGAAGAAGCTCAGAGTCAAAGTTTTGTATGTTCAAATACTCGGCAACAGTTGGATCCGTCGCTTTAAGCATTGCGGTATATTCGGTAAAGAGCTCGACGATATCGTTTTTTCGGTCGTATGCGGGTACTATTTCAAGCTTCATAATTTTGAAAAAGGCACGGCAAAAGCCGTGCCTTAACACATCAAATCAGTGGCATCCGCAGCCGCAGTCATCACCGCAACCGCAGCCGCCTTCATCGTGACCGTGGCAGCCGCCGCAGCCGCCGGAGCAGGCACCCGCATCCTCAATATAAGGAAGCTTGCCCATCATCATAAGCTCCGCCGCGTCATCGGCATTTCCGCAGAAACCTGCATAAGCAACTATGCCGTACAGTGCAAGTGCCTTGCGAGCCTCACCGCCGATGTTGCCGACGATAACGACTTCGACGTCGTTCTCGTTCATGAGATCCGCAACCGCCTGATGTCCGGTCTTTTCGACCTCGATGAGTCTCTTGGACACAAGCTGAGTGTTATCCTCGTTGGTGGTGTAGATAGCGAAATACTCGGCATGACCGAAGTGCTCAAAAATTTCGTTGTCCTTGTAAGATACAGCAATAACCATTATTTATACTCCTTTTTCAATAAAATCCGTAATATCGTTGAGAGCATCCGCATTCACACTCTCGATCTCGCCTGCGTCGACCATGGTCGCTATGACGGGATCTATAGGAAGCTTGGCAATATGCTCTATACCGAACTGCTCCGCGACCTTCTCGACCTTGCTCTCACCGAAGATCTCGTGCTCCTTGCCGCAGTCGGGGCATTTATAGTAAGACATATTCTCGACTATGCCGAGGACGGGAACGTTCATCATATTCGCCATATTGACAGCCTTTGCGACTATCATGGAAACAAGCTCCTGAGGACTGGTGACTATGACTATACCGTCAATGG
>CAZWID010000023.1:0-13780 GCA_964634065.1 uncultured Oscillospiraceae bacterium
TGACCGTTATGACCACCTGCTTTATCCCCTGCGGCGCAAAGATGCCCATCATCGGTCTGTTTGCCGGCGCACTGTTCGACGGCAGCGCACTCGTTTCCGTATCCTGCTACTTCATCGGCGTTGCGGCGATCATCATCTCCGGCGTAATGCTCAAGAAGACCAAGCCCTTCCTCGGTGAGCCCGCTCCCTTCGTTATGGAGCTGCCCGCATACCATGTCCCCGCAGTCGGCAATGTTCTGCGCGGCACTTGGGAGCGCGGTTGGAGCTTCATCAAGAAGGCAGGCACCGTCATCCTGCTCTCCGCTATCGTTCTCTGGTTCCTCCAGGGCTTCGGCGTAGTCGACGGTAAGTTCGGCATGGTCGATGACAACAACAACTCTCTGCTTGCAGCCATCGGCAATGCGGTATGCTTCATCTTCGCTCCCCTCGGCTTCGGTGACTGGCAGTCCACCGTTTCCACCGTCACCGGTCTCATCGCAAAGGAAAACGTCGTTTCCACCTTCGGTGTTCTGTTCGGTCTCGGCGGCGATGTCGACGAAGCGACAAAGAGCCTGCTTCTCGCGGTATCTCAGCACTACAACGGTCTGACCGCATTCAGCTTCATGCTCTTTAACCTCCTCTGTGCTCCCTGCTTTGCGGCAATGGGCGCAATCAAGAGAGAGATGAACAACGCAAAGTGGACTTGGGCAGCCATCGGTTATATGTGCGTATTCGCATATGCGATCTCCCTCATGGTATACCAGTTCGGCGCATGGTTCATCGGCGTCGGCAACATCCTCGGCACCGTATGTGCGGCAATAGTTCTCGTGTTCATGCTGTATATGCTGTTTCCGTCCCGCAAAGAAAAACGTAAGCCTCAATTTCTGACAATATGACACGCAAAAGGAGTGATCTACATGCTGCAATGGATAGCCGCAAATGTCGCGAACATAATAATAACGACCGTTCTGGTCGTGGTTGTGGGTCTTGTGACCGCAAAGCTCATCCGTGACAAAAAGGCGCACCGCTGTTCTTGCGGCTGTAGCTGCTCCGGCTGCGGCAACGCCTGCGGAAGTACCTGCTGTGCTTCCTCGGGAAATCTCAAAAACGTAAGTGACCTTCGGAGCTGACAGTCTGTCCCATGTGCCAACTGTAACCCCCCTTAAGCTGAGAGGAGTCGAACTATATCGCCTGTCAGCGACCCTTTTCGGTGCTTTTCGCCCTTTTCGCCTTGATGGGCGTCAGCCCATCTGCGTCTCAAAAACCGAAAATCTCTCGAAAACTGCCTGCTGAACAGGTGCAAAGCAGTTTCGGTGTAGCCGATTTTTGCTCAGGCAAGGCAAAGCCTGCAGGGAATACTTTGTGTATTGCCAATGGATTTAACGCAGCATGAGCGAAAATCGGCACACCGAAGCCGATATTGTTTGGCTCCTCTCAGCTTACCCTCTTTTTCACAACCCCTTCTTCCTCTTTACTCTTTAACATTACCTTTCTGTGTCTGTATATGCGACAGGGGCGGGCTGAAAAAATCGAATACCGAAGTCAATGATAAAACGGTGCAGAACTAATCTGCACCGCTTTTATCTGCTTACGAAAAAGAGATGCCGCAAAGCATCTCTTTTAATTTTAAGTTGAATACGAAGACACAAGCTTTTTCAATCTCAATCGTCGCAACGCAGTCATTAAGACTGTCTGCACCGTCGTAGGGCGGAATTATGAGTCCGCCGCCTGCAACGCACCGAGATTTGCGAAAGCGTTAATCGGAACGGCAGAGTATATACTAAGCAGCTTGGCTCTCCCTTCGAGGGACAAGAGAGGGTTAAATACAAAAATCGCCCTCTCAGTCAAAAATTTTCGGTTAAAGTGTTCGGTATCAGGGTGTGAGGCTGCCGATGAGACCGCCGGCATAGTCTTTAAGTCCGCTGCCGAACTGATCGAAGCCGTCGCCGTAATTACCGTTTGACATCGAATCACCGACACTGTCTATCATATCGGTAAAGTCGTCGGTCGCGCTCTCGACGCCGTTTTCGACGTTGTCATCGTAATTCTTGAGGTAGGCTACCCATTCCTCAAGGCTTGCACCGCTGCTCGGTGCCGCGGCATTGCCGCCGTTTTCGCCGCTGCTTGCTCCGCCGCTTGTGCCGCCGTTTACGCTTCCGCCCGTTGCGGAGGGCTCGGCACCGTCATCTGCAGGCACGGTATCCTCCACTGTGTCCTTAACGTCCGGCTCCTTTGCCGTTTCCTTACCGTCGTCGCCGCCGCAGGACGAGAGTGCGACGATCAGTCCGACGATGATCGCGGCAAGAACAATTATCCCGATAATAAGCTTCAGTCCGCCTTTGTTCTCGGTTTTTTCCATAACAACCTCCGTGATTGCATTTTTTGATTTAAAAAGTTAAATTCTATACAAATTCATCTCTTTTATTCAGTGTAGCATATCACAGAGACTTTTTCAATAGCTTTTTTTCAATATAATAGAAAAAATTCTTTCCGTTTAATTTAGTCGCGACAAAGAGAGATACTTCCGCGAAAACGATGCCGCCGACGATATCTATGACAACGTGCTGCTTCACCAAAACGGTCGAGGCGCATATCAGTGCAGCGGCGAAAAAGGAGAAGATTTTCCAGAATGTGCTCGTCCTTTCACAGCGCAGCGACGCTCTGAAGCACAGCCAACTCAAAAGGCAGTGCATCGACGGAAAAAGATTCGTCGGCTTGTCGAGTGCCCATATGACGGAGAGCAGCTTCGATGCATAGCCGTTTACGGCAAGCGGCGGTCTTTCCATCGTCGTCGGATATGTGATGAATATGACGAAGCATATGAGATACGACAGATTCAGTGCCGCAAAGAGCTCGAAGCACTTGTCCTTGCGCTCTCTCATTATCATGACGAGACCCGCCATCCAAAAGAAGAAGGTGCCGACATAGACCACCGTCCATTCGGGATGCAGCGATATTGCGGCATCGAGTGCGACGGTGATACCGTGGTGCGGAAGGTCTGCGTTTATGAAGCCGCTGACGGTGTACGCCATGAAGTGGCATATGACCGTCACGATAAGCGGCAGCAGCGAATATAACGGTAAGGGAAATTTCGCGACGCTTGCCGTCGCGGTGCTTTGCGTTTTCATGTTCATTGCTCCTTGGGTGCGCTGTATACCTCGTCGACGGTCATTACACAGTAGTGCCCGGGGAGGGCGGTCTCTATCCTTTCGGACAGCTTTTCTTTCAGTATCTTGCGGTCGATGCCGAGTCCGGGCGGAACGGCAACGTCGAACACAAGATTCGTATGCGTCGGACCCTCCACCATGCGGAAGTCATGGAAGGAAATCCTCGGGTCAAAGTCATGTATCAGCTCACGCAGCTTTTCGCGCTTTGCGTTTACCGCGGCATCGTCGGTGACGACGGGATCCATATGAATGACCGCTTCGCAGCCGAGCTCATCTTTGAGCTGACGCTCAATGCAGTCTATAACGTCGTGCAGCTCGAAGAAGCTGCCCTTCCCGTCGACCTCCGCATGGAGCGATATCATTCTGCGTCCGGGTCCGTAATCGTGGATGACAAGGTCGTGTATTCCGATGATCTGCGGACGGCTCATCGCTATGTGCTCGATGCCGTCGACAAGCTCCTTTGACGGTGCCTCACCGAGAAGCGGACCGAGCGTATCCTTTGCGACGCCGACCGCGGTGTAGAGTATGAAGCAGGCGACGAGGAGACCGGCATAAGCGTCGATGTTCAAGTCCGCAAAGTGCCCTATGAGCATGGACAGCAAAACGACGAGGGTCGACACCGCGTCGGACAGACTGTCGGCAGCGGCGGCGGTCATTGCGGCTGAGGATATCCTTTTGCCGATGGCGCGATTGTATGCAAACATATAGAGCTTCACGAGGACCGAAACGCCGAGTATGCCTACGGTGAGCCAACCGAAAACCGTGCTCTCGGGTGCGAAGATTTTTTCGACGGAGCTTATAAGCAGCTCACCGCCCATGAGCAGTATCAGTGCGGCGATGACGAGACCGGAGATATATTCAATCCTGCCGTGCCCGAAGGGATGCTGCGTATCGGGCTTTTTGCCGGAGAGACGAAAGCCCAAAAGCGCGACGGCGGACGAGCCCGCATCGGAAAGATTGTTGAAGGCGTCTGCGGTCACGGCGATGGATCCGGAGAGAGCTCCCGCTATGTATTTGCCGGCAAAGAGCAGTATGTTCAGCGCGATGCCGAGTATGCTGCAAAGGCTGCCGTATGCCTTACGCACCAAAGGGTCGGAAACATTGTCCGCATCCTTTATGAAAATTTTCGTAAGCAGCTTGGTCATGGTCGTTCCTCCAATGCTCCGACCATTATAACGCAACAAGACAAAGTGTTCAAGTACATAAGTCTCACAATTGATGATTTATTAACAATTTGTTCTCAGTTGAGTCTTGAAGTTCGGATTGAATTGTTTTACAATATACCTCTGAATGTATAAATGTTTGAGTGTATACGGAGGACGGTATGCAGAAAAATCACGGTGGCATGGAGAAGCTTGCCGCATTTATTGTCGATAAACGAAAGCTAATAATCGCTCTGTTCGCGATAGCCTGTGTCTGCTGTGTTTTCACGGCGGGACTTGTGGACGTCGAGGACGACATATCCTATTTCCTCTCCGAAGAAACGGAGACGAGACAGGGTGTCGAGGCGATGGAGGGCGAGTTTTACACTTTCGGCACGGCAAGGATCATGATAGAGAACGTGAGCTATGACAGGGCAACGGTTGCCGCAGACAAAATGGCTGAGGTCGACGGGGTCAAAAGCGTGAGCTTTGACGATACCGAAAAGCATTACAAAGACCGTTGCGCTCTCATCGACGTCACCTTTGCCGGTGCAACCGATGACGAAATAAGCGTCGCCGCGCTCTCGAAGGTCGAGTCTATTGCCGGAAGATACGGTGAATACGCAGTGTCCACCGAAGTCGGAGAGGACATTGCGCAAAGCATAATCGACGAGATGATATACGTCGGCATCGTCGCGGTCATCATCGTCGTGGGCGTGCTGCTGCTGACCTCTCGAAGCTTCGGTGAGGTGCCCGTGCTGCTGCTCACCTTCGGTGCCGCCGCGCTGCTGCAGCTCGGCACCAATTGGTGGTTCGGCACCATATCCTACGTTTCCAACTCCGTAACGCTCATTTTACAGCTTGCTCTTGCGATAGACTATGCGGTCATCCTATGCAACCGCTATGCCGAGGAACGCCTCCTGCTCGAACCGAGAGATGCTATGGTCAAGGCACTGAGCAAGGCGATACCCGAAATCGGCGCAAGCAGCCTTACGACGATAGGCGGTCTTTTGGCAATGACCTTTATGGAGTTCCGTCTCGGCTACGATCTCGGCAGAGTGCTCATAAAATCCATTCTGTTTTCGATGCTGTCGGTGTTCCTGCTTATGCCGGGCATAATAATGGTGTTCTCCCGCTTCATCGAAAAGACGCGCCACCGCAGCTTTATCCCGAACATATCCGGCGTCGGACGTTTTGCGTGGAAAACGCGAAACATTATCCCGCCGCTGTTCGTCATTCTTATCGTTGGGGGCTTCTATTTCTCGAGCATGAGCCCGCTCTCCTATAATTACTATGACTGCCTGCCCGTCAACATGAACGAAACGCAGCAGGAGCGTCAGCGTATAACGGAGAAGTTCGGTGAGGAAAACCTCATGGTGCTCGTCGTTCCCTCGGGGGATTACGAGACCGAGGCGGCAATGCTCTCCGAAATAGCGGAGCTTTCCGACGTCGGCTCCGTTTTGGGGCTTGCCGACGTTGAAGCAATGGACGGTTACCGTCTCGGAGATAAAATAAGCATCGATGATTTCGCTTCGCTTGCGGGACTCGACGAAACCGAGGCAACGGCACTGTTTGCCTATTACGCCGCCGCAAACTCCGATTTCGACGATCTCGACGCTCTGCATGAGTACAAGGTGCCGCTTATCGATCTGTTCCTTTTCCTGTACGATGTGGTGCAGGATGACGTGCTTGACGTCGGTGAGGAAAACAAGGAGCTTGTCATCGGGCTGTACGATGAGCTGAGCGACGCAAAGCGTCAGCTTGAGGGCAAGAAGTACCACCGTATGTTGGTGTATGCCGATCTTCCCGTCGAGTGCGAGGAATCCTATGCACTGGTCACGGAGATACACAACATCGCGGAAGACTATTACGGTGACGACGTATACGTCACCGGCAACGCAACCTGTGCGAGAGACTGCGAAATGTCCTTCGGAAGCGACCAACTTATGACGACGCTGCTGTCGTTGCTGTTCGTCGTTTTGGTCATAATCTTCACCTTCCGTTCCGCGGGACTTGCCGTTCTGCTCATAACGGTCATTCAGGGCAGTATTTGGCTCAATTTCACGATACCGTACTTCACAGGCAGCTCCATATTCTTCGTCGGTTATCTGATAGTCAGCTCGATACAGATGGGAGCGAATATCGATTACGCCATCGTCGTGTCGAACCGCTATATGGAGCTCAGAGAGCGGCATGACCGCAAGGAGGCTGCCATCGGCGCACTCAACGGTGCGCTGCCGACGCTTATAACCTCCGGCAGTATACTTGCCTGTGCGGGACTTCTCATAGGTCTCATGACCAGTGAGGCGACGACCTCCGGCATCGGTATTGCCCTCGGCAGGGGCACGGCGATATCGCTCGTTCTCGTTTTGTTCGTACTGCCGCAGGTGCTTATCTTGGGGGATAAGCTGATACACAAAACGAAAAGAGCGAGAAAGCAGAAGCTTGCCGTTCCGTCAAGATTTGAAGGGGATTTCGAGGCGGCGGCATTAAAGGAAAGGCAAAAGGCAAATTCAAAAGACGGCGTTTGGGGGAAATAACGCCGCAGCGCAACGTGAAAGGAGCAAAAAATGAAAAGGACTTTGCTTACGGTGATAAGCGTGTGCCTTGTCTTGGCGGGTATCTTCGGTATCTATGCCGGCAAGGTCGGAGTCGACGACGTGTCGGCGGTCATGCGCTACACCAATAATCAGCGCAGCGTCATAGCCGAAATTGCGGACGTGACGGAGCAGGGCATCGAAAAGCTTGAAGCCGAGGAAGAACAGCACAAGCAGGACATTATGGATGCAACCGAGAATAAACTTGTCGACGAGATAGGCTCGGAGCAGCTCGAGGAAGGCGAAAAGCAGTACGAAGAAGGCAAGGCGGAGTATGATTCCGGCAAAGCACAGTACGATTCCGGCAAGGCGCAATACGATGCGGCAAAGAAACAGTACGACGAAAAGTACGCACAGTATGAAGCGGCTTGTGAGCAGGTCGAGGATGCAAAGGCGCAGCTTGAGGATGCGAAGGTGCAGCGTGACGAGGGTCAGGCGCAGCTCGATCAGGCAACGCCCGCCTACAACGCGATAAAGCAGTATGTAAACCTTGCCGACGGTAAGGTCTACGAATACACGAAATATCTTGCCGACCCCATCGCCCAGACCTTCGGCTACTCGAGTGCACAGGCGGTCGTGACGGCGTATGAGGACGGTCAGAAGCAGCTTGCGGACGCAAACGTTCAGATAGCCGATGCGGAAGCGCAGATAGCCGATGCGGAAAATCAGCTTGCGGATGCGAAGGTTCAGCTCGACGACGGCAAAAAGCAGCTTGATGCGGCAAAGGCAAAGCTTGACAGCGCAAAGTCGCAGCTCGATGTCGGCAAGGCGCAGCTCGACGAAGCAAGAGCGGAGCTTGACGCGGGTCACGAGACGGTCGACGCAAGCGTCGACGAGCTTGAGGCGGCACTCGATGCGCTCAAGGCATACGACGATGCGGAGGCGCAGGTCAGAGCGGGCGTTGCCCAGCTCATGAGCACTCCGGCAATAGCAAACAAGGTCGAGGACGAGAGCGACTATCGCAGCGTCATCGCCGCAACGGAGATATTCATCGACGAGAATAAGGACGCCGTAAACGCGGAAATGACCGTGCGTCAGAGTCTTTACACCATGCTGATAACCGCATCGATAGTGTGCTTTATCGTCGGTGTGCTCGGCGTAATCACCGCGCTCAATCCCTCCGGTGCTCTTTTGAATACCGCGACCTATTCCGCCATAGGCGCGGCGGTTTTGACGGTGGGCTTTACCCTCTACGGACTGTTAAACGGCAGCCGCGACTTTGCGTTCTTCTATCTTGACGCGCTTGAAAATGTCGCGGGTACCGGCTCGACGCAGAACCTTGCCTTCGTCGCTTTGGCGGTTGTTGCGGTCTTCGCCGCGGCGATATCGATAATGTGCCGCAATGCATACAGGCGTGTGCTCATCGGCGGAGTCGAGGAAAGCGCGGCACCCGAAGCGGAGATTTCAGCTCCCGAACCGATAAAGGCTCCGGCACCGACACCGCCTCCCGTCGCTCCCACACCCAATGCAAAGCCCAAAGCAAAAAAGCAGCCAGCTCCGAAGATCAACGGCATGACCGCCGAGGAAATGGCGGCAGAGACCGCACGTCTCAATGCGGAGGCGGAGCGCATGGAGGAATCCAATGCGCAGCTTGCGGCACTTAAAAAGGCGCAGGAGGAATACGAGGAAGCGCGCCGCCGCTTTGAAGCCGCCCGCAACGGCGGAAAGCAATAAACCGATATACGAAAATGTGAAAAGTCCGAACCGGAAGCGGTTCGGACTTTTCGATTTCATCTCTTTTTGTTTTTGTATGTAAGCTTCGGCTTGTAGAACTCGAATATGACGGCGTGGTTGCCCTTTTCGTTGCACCACTCGTGACTCGTCCAACATATGCGAATCGCGCCCAAAAGCTCCGAAAGCCTGACGGTGAAGGGCTTGGGTCCTATCTTATACGCTATGAAATGCGGTCTTGCAAGGAAGTTGAGTAAAACTCTGCTGAGTATAAATCCCGTTACGGGGTTGACCTCGCCGTTGTAGCCTTCGGGAGGATTGGCAAGCTGCCCACGCAAAACCTCGGGAGCGTTACGCTTGAACCAACGGACAATGAAGGGATTGAAGCTTTCGATACAGTATTCGCCGGAGTAGGAGCGAAGCAACTCATAGGTTTTTTCGCAAAGCTCCTTGTTGCGTTTGCCGTTTTTCAGCTCGACAATCAGCGCACCTCTGCCGCGAACGCACTTCAGAACCTCGGAAAAGAGCGGTATCGTCTCCGAAGTGCCGCAAAGACGAAGCTCCTTTAGCTCCGCAAGGGTCATATCGCAAACCTTGGCATCGACTCCGCAAACGCGCTTTAAGTCATCGTCATGGAACACGACGACCTCACCGTCACGGCTGAGCTGAACATCGAGCTCCATTCCGTAACCTGCGGAAGCGGCACGCTCAAACGCCGTCAGCGAATTTTCGGGGATGGATTTATCTCTGTTATGCAGACCTCTGTGGGCGAAATTTCTGTACATAAAGGGCTTTTTCTGCGCCTTGGTAGCGATTGCGGGAGCGGTCAAAAAGCAGAGCGCACCTGCGGCGGCAGCGGCAACGCCCACTGCGGGCAATATTTTCCTCATGGTATCGTTCACGGAACGCACCTCCTCGGGCAAAAATCTATGCTGCTATTTTACACCGACTTCATGTCGAGGTCAAATAATTATCTGTTGTTTTATGTGAATTTTTAGTGTACAATTACTACAGCGTAAGCTGAAGGTTAAGGTACGAACACATTTTATGCATCCAAAGGAAAAATCGACCGTCGGCATTGAAATTTGTTGCCAATCCATTGTAGGGAAGGGTCACGACCCTTCCGCCTGCGCCGCGGTCGGTTTTGCGAAATGTTGAAAAGAAAGAACGCTGTGCGGAGTTGTCTTTATTTAACCGCACAACAGCTTAGTGCCGGCTTCGCGGCGGAGTCATGACTCCGCCCTACGACGGTTCCGACGATTTTAATAGCTGCACTGCGCTGACAGGCAACGGGGTTCGATTCTCTTTAGCTTATGACAAAAACCGTACGGAGGTTTTGAAATGAAGCTTAATTACAAGCGCACTATCCTTGTGGGCTTTGCCTTCTTTCTTATATGCGCATTCTGGCAAGCCTATGACAACGCCATCCCTTTGATTCTCACAAACAAATTCGGTATGTCGCAGACATGGTCGGGTTTCATCATGGCACTCGACAATATTCTCGCTTTGTTCCTGCTTCCGCTGTTCGGCGCGATATCGGACAGACATAGGGGAAAACGCGGCAAGCGCACTCCCTTCATAATGGTCGGCACCATAGTCGCGATAATCACCTTTGTCGCACTGTCATTTGTCGATGCCGCTCAGCTCAAGGCGATAGACAAGGTCTCTGCCATCGACGATCCCGCAACCTTGGAGTACATATACGATCAGCAGGCGGAAAATGAGCTCATGAAGCCCGACGGAGAGAAGTTTGTCCTCGGTGAAGAATTTACAAAAGAGGAGTTTGCCGCAATAAAGTGCCAGACGGTGAACGATGCCGGTAAGACCGTCACCACTCCCGAATACACGGAATACGTCACTCCCGCAAGACAGGCGTGTGTGCACGAGATAAGCAGCGCAAATCCCGCCCTGCTCATAATCTTCATCGCGGTGCTGCTCATGGTGCTGCTGTCGATGGCGGTGTTCCGTTCACCGGCAGTCGCGCTTATGCCCGATGTCACGATAAAGCCTCTCAGAAGTAAGGCAAACGCCGTCATAAATCTTATGGGCACCGCGGGCGGTATACTTATACTCGGCGTGGGCATGGTGCTTAAAACAAGTGACGTGCACAATTCGATGATGAGCTACGTCACCTACTTCGGCATCACCGCCGCAATAATGCTCATCGCACTCATCATTTTCCGCGCTAATGTCAACGAGCCGAAGCTTGTCCGAATAATGCATGAGGACAGCGTAAAGTACGGCATCGAGGACAAAGACGATGAGGAAGCTACCGGAGAAAAGCGCAAGCTCTCATCCTCCGAGCGCAGGTCGCTCATCCTCATTCTCGCATCCATCGTGCTGTGGTTCATGGGCTACAATGCCGTTACCTCCAAGTACTCGGTCTACGCAAGCTCCATTTTGCATAAGGATTACAATACGACTATGATGATAGCGCAGGTCGCGGCAATCGCAGCCTACCTTCCCGTCGGCATGGTTGCCTCCAAGGTCGGTAGGAAAAGAACGATACTTGCAGGTGTCGTTATGCTGTGCGTCGCCTTTGCCGCTGCCGCATTCGTAAGCAACGAGACGAGCATCGTCGTCATGTATCTGTTCTTCGCACTTGCCGGTATCGGTTGGGCAACGATCAACGTCAACTCCTTCCCCATGGTCGTCGAGCTTTGCTCCGGCGGCGACGTCGGCAAGTACACCGGCTATTACTACACGGCATCCATGGCGGCTCAGGTCGTCACCCCGATGATCTCCGGCTATATCATGGACAACTTCGGTATGGAAACGCTGTTCCCCTATGCCGCGATCTTCGTCGCACTGGCATTTGTGACGATGCTGTTCGTAAAGCACGGCGACAATAAGCCCACCGCAAAGAAGGGTCTCGAAGCTCTCGACGTCGACGACTGACGAAATCGAACAGCCGAATAGCATTAAAAAATCGCCTGATTTTTCAGGCGATTTTTTCGTAGATATCAGATGATGCCGAGAGGGATCAAAACGGCAAGCAGCAGGGCAACGAGCCCCCACACCGTCCCGAGGAATACCTTTTGCGTTTTGGGCTTTGCATCGTAAATGAGATACGCCGCAAGGAAGAACGGGATGTAGACCGTGATAAACACGGGCAGAGCACCCCACCACGGGTAGACCCACACGAAAGCGGGAGTCGAGGCAAGGAAGATCTCGAACAGGGAGAAGCCGAGTGCCGAGGCAATGGCGAAGAACCAACGGTTGTTGATACCGAGTATCTTCTTGTTCTTGTCCTCGGGCAAGAGATCCGCCGTAAAGCCTGCGACGGAGAACATGAGCGAAAGCTCCCAACATACGCCGATGAGAAGGATAAAGCTTGTGCTCTCCTGAGTTACCGTCCACAGAGGGTAGCCCCAAATGTGGCAAATGACCGCATTGCATATCTCATACAGCCAATGCACACCGTAGAGAGCGAGGGCAGCCGCTATGCCGCGCCAATTTTGCTTTTTGATCTGCGGAACATAGACGGCACATACCACCAACGCCAACAGCGTGATAAAAGTCCAGTCGAAGTTTTGCGTTGAGCGAACCGCTTCCTTTGCGGCATCGACTGCGGCTCTGGCGGCATCCGAGTTGTCACCGAATAGCATTTTTTGCACTCCTTTTTTGTTGAATTTCCGTTAATAGGCTACCGTTATTCTATCATTACGGAAGCGGAGCTGTCAACGAAAAAGCGCGGTTTATTTGTCCGAGTCATCGCCGCCCAAGGAGCGTATGTACGGGGTCTTGACATCGGTCAGCCCCGCAAGATAGTCCATGCTGGTGTTGAGCGCGACGGCGATTCGCTTGCACTGCTCAAAGGTATAGAAGCGTTTTCCGTTTTCTATCTTCGAGTAATCGCTTTGGTCAATACCCGTCATCATCTGCATTTGAATTTGCGTTAATTTACGCTCTTTTCTTAAATTTTTCAGTCTTGACATATTCATCACCAAAGCTATTATGATGTAAATTTGTCATCGACTTTAGGGTGAATTTGACCTATAATTGCTACATAAAGGTAGGCAAAACAGTTATTGCCGCAACCCGATATGCCCAAGACCCGAAAAACTTCGACCGCTGTGAAAAATGGCGGAAAATGAAAAGGCTCTCCGATGAAAATCGGAGAGCCTCAAACTTAAAAATCATTTTCCGTTTCTTGCTTTATAGAGCTTTGCGGCTTTTGCCATGGGGATGAGTGCAAGGGCGGAGACGATTGCCGCTGCGATAAACAGCTCATTTACGGGCAGGTAGCCCTCCGCTATCGTGCTTATGTCGTAGCCCATATTCGTTGCCTCGGCTGCGGTGACGAACACGAGATTGCCGCCGTCAACAACCTGATACACCTTTTCACCGAAAATGCGGCAGATGGGGTCTGCAAGCAGCGGTCCCGCTATCATCGGGAAGAACACGAAGAACAGTATGCGTATACCCTCAAACTGACCGCGATGATCCTCGGGATAGAGGCGTTTCATCCACACGGTCATCGACTGCATGAACACGACATAGCCGACACCGACGAAAATTATACCCAAGAAGCACGGCCAGTTTTTGAGCGACAGTGCATTTTCGGTGTCAAGCCCATTGGCAAGCGAACCGACGATGAAGTAGATGAACACACAGCCGACTATGCTCAGAATCGTTGCAAATGCGGCGACATCGGGCACACGCTTGTTGTTTATGACCTTGATAAACGGTATGGAAATCAGCATCGCCAAAACAAGCGGTATGCCGAGGATGAGACTGGGATCGGTAAAGCCCAGTGTGTAGTTCATCCAGTTCATGATATGGATGAAGTAGCAGTTGTAGCCGATGAAGAATATGCACAGCGTAAGGAATACGAGCGCAAGCTCACGGTTGGCGATAAAGCGTTTGAAATTAAAGGTCGAGGCAAACTGCTTCCAGAAGCTGCCCTCTCTTACGGGACGGAGCTTAGGCGAATCCTTGAGCAGGAACATCGACGCTATGCCGACGAGTATCGTCACCGCACCGGCTATCGTGAAGAACGCAATGTATCCCGCCTGCGGATTTTCCTCGGTAGCAAGACCGCTTACTATCATGCCGCCGACAAGAGTTCCGACAAGCGTTCCGAGTACGGGCAGAGTCGCCGCGACCGCACCGATCTGACCGGAGTTCGAATCGTCCATCATATCGGCGTACCATGCGTTGTAGCCTGCGTCGTTTGCCATCGAGCCGAAGAAGCTCATTATCGTATCCGCTGCGACGATGG
>CAZWID010000024.1:0-13686 GCA_964634065.1 uncultured Oscillospiraceae bacterium
CGTACCGCTATCTGGCGTGCATGGGACGTCTGCATGAAGATCTAATCTTCGCAGTGCCCTAAAAGCAAACATAGACTTATTGAAATACGCAAGTCCGAAAGGGCTTGCGTATTTTTCCGCTTTCAATTGTAAACAAAGTGTAAAGTGCGACAGTTTGGGCAATATTTCGGGAAAAGCCGCGTCATTATAGGTGAGCACGGTTGGGGGACCGCGGTCGTTGCCGAATAAATCATGTGGAGGAAACCATGAACGAAATACGGAGCTCGCGCCTGCTGAAAGTGCTGAGCGTGCTGTTGGCGGTAATTATACTGCTGTGTGCGACACTTGCCCCCAAAGCCGATGCCAAGACCGAAGAAGAATACTATGAAAACGCAGTCCTTTTTTGGACTAATGTCGAGCGTTCGAGACACGGGCTCTCGGCTCTCAAAACCACCGATGCACTCGAGAACGCATCGGGTACAAGAGCGAAAGAGCTTGTCACGAAGTACGACCACACCAGACCCAACGGCAAACGTTGGACGACGGTGTTTGCCGCAAACGATATAAGCTACGGCTGTGCCGCGGAGAATATCGCCGTCGGCTACGCAAACCCCTGTTCCGTCGTGACGGCATGGATGAACTCATCCGGTCACCGTGCAAATATACTCAACGAAAAGTACGCATACATGGGCAGCGGCTACTGCTACTCGAGCTCCGGCTACAAGTACCATTGGGAGCAGCTTTTCGCCGGTGAGGTCACATATAAAAATGCCCGCAGCAGCTTCTATGTCGCGCCCAATAGCTTAAGTCTCGATAAGTCCGAGCTGAGCCTTTCCGTTAACGACACTGCTACCCTTACCGGAACACCGAGCCCCGTTTACGCGACGGAGGAGATCGTCTGCCAAAGCTCCGATCCGACCGTTGTCGCAGTCACGGGGACACAGGTCAACGTGATATCTCTAAAGGGTCTGCGTGACGGTACCGCAACGCTGACCGTCAAATGCGGAAGCTGCACGAAAAGCGTTAAAGTTACAGTCGGAAGCGGTGTAAGCAGCGCAGACGGCGAAAGCCCGTATGTCGACGTGAGCACTTCGGCATCCTATTACGATGCGGTCATTTGGGCGACCGAAGCGGGCATAACAAAGGGCACGGACGCAACGCACTTTTCACCGAACTCGACCTGCACAAGAGGTCAGGCGATGACCTTCCTTTGGCGAGCTTCCGGCTGTCCCGAGCCGAAAACGAAAAAGTGCCCCTTTGCCGATGTCGCCTCCGGATCATACTGCTATAAGGCGGTGCTTTGGGCTGTAGAAAACGGCATCACCAACGGCACCGATGCAACCCACTTTTCACCGAATAAAACCATTCCCAAGGAACAGGCGGTCATTTTCCTATACCGATACAGCGGAAGCCCGACGGTCTACGGTACGGAGCCGTACCTCGATGCGAAATACGGCGCATATTACTACGACGCCGTGTTGTGGGCGTACAAAAACGGGATCTCCGATCCGTCGACTTATTTCGGCATCGGTGACGGTTGCACAAGAGCGCAAACAGTCGAATACCTGTATAGGGCAATGACATAATTTAACGTAATTTAATATGATAGTATCCTCGAGCCGTGCTGTGCACGGTGAGATTACTCCTTTCTCCATCCCCCCGATGTCCGGTGTCTCCCCCAAGGCACCGGACGATTTTTTCCACAGTTGAAAATATCGGACGTATATGGTAAAATCTTATATAAGCATCAAATCAACACTGAATCGACGGGGTGATTTAACGTGCCAATGCAAATAGTGGGATATGACATAACCAAAATGGAGGTCGACGCGATAGTCAATGTCGCGGCGACGGCGTATGACGCGGAAGGTGACGTCGCTTGGATCGGCGAAGCTTCGGAGCTGCCATGCAAATATGTTATAAACACCGTTGCTCCGGATTGGATTAACGGTAACCGTCATGAGGAAAACAACCTCAGGGGGTGCTATTTTAAGTCGCTCGAGCTGGCGAAAGAAAAGGGCTGTGAGTCGGTCGCGATCCCGCTCATCCGCTTTGCCAACACGCAGTATCCCATGGAGGAGGAGCTGCATATCGCCGTCCGTTCGGTCTCCGATTTTCTCTACGGCAGCGATATGACCGTTTATCTCGTCGTTTTCGATAAGTCCGTGTATCGCGCCTGCGACCGACGCTTTTCGGAGATATACGACTACATACGCAAAAAGCGCAAGGAGCTGCGTTCGGCACGTCGTCTCGAGGAAGCATCCGTATGCTACAGTCCCTCGATCGGCGGCGGTGCACCCCGTGCCGCATCAAGAGAAGCATTGCAAAAAAGTGAGGTGCCGCTCAATTCGATGCCGCTTGCCGAAGCACTCAAGTGTCTCGATGAGAGCTTTTCCGAAATGCTGCTTCGTAAGATCGACGAAGCGGGCATGACGGATGCCGAGGTGTACAAGAAGGCGAATATCGATCGCAAGCTGTTTTCGAAGATTCGCAATGACAGACTGTACAAGCCGCGCAAGAGTACCGCCATCGCTTTTGCGATAGCTCTTGAGCTGTCGCTTGACGATACGAAGGAGCTGCTGATGAAGGCGGGCTTTGCCCTGTCACACTCAAATGAGTTTGACATCATTATCGAGTATTTCATCTTAAACCGAAACTATAACATTTTCGAGATAAACGAAGCACTTTTCGCCTTCGACCAATGCCTGTTGGGAGCATAAGCCATGCAATTCGACAAATGCGATATTGAGGTCGCCGTAAGCCGCATCGAACACATGGAACGCTTATTCGACAGGGTGACTGCCGCACAAGACAAATCGGAACCGTCCGTTACGGAGGATATTGCGATTCTCTCCGACTACTACGAAAGCGGCGATTGGCTGCATGACTATGAGCTTGACGAGCAGCGGCTGCTGCCGCCGGAGCTCAAAAGAGGTGTGCTGTCGCAGGACGGGCTATACGATCTTTTGTGCGAGATAGGAGATTTTCAATAATGTCGCTTAAAAAGCGACCATCGCAGATACGATTTCTTTTATTATATGACTGTAAGGTAAATGACCGGACAGTCATATTTTTTATTGCACGGAGGTAACAGACATGAAGAAGGATTTGACCGAGCTTGTATTTATACTCGACCGCAGCGGTTCAATGTGCGGACTTGAAACGGACACCATCGGCGGCTTCAATTCGATGATGGAAAAACAAAAGAAGTCGGAGGGCGACGCACTTGTGACGACCGTGCTTTTCAGCACCTACAGTGCGACCGTTCACGACAGAGTGAACGTCAAGGACGTAGCACCCATGACCGAAAACGACTACAGAGTCGGCGGCTGCACCGCATTGCTCGACGCCATAGGCGAGACCGTTCGCCATATCGCGCACATTCACAAGTATTCAAGACCCGAGGACGTTCCCGCACATACCGTGTTCGTTATCACGACCGACGGACTTGAGAACGCAAGCCGCTTCTTCACCGCGGAACGCGTCAAGGAAATGATAAAACACGAGAAGAAAAAGTACGGTTGGGAGTTCTTGTTCCTCGGTGCCAATATCGATGCCGTTTCGACCGCACGCAGCTTCGGCATAAGCGCGGACCGTGCAGTCGATTACTGCGCCGACAGCGAGGGCACACGTCTCAATTACGAGGTTTTGAACGATACCATCAACGCCGTTCGCTGCTCACGACCGATAGAGAGCAACTGGAAAGAGAATATTGAGGCTTATCACGTCGCATCGCGCGACAAATGATTTGACAAAGGATTTGCAATCGACTTATACTGAAACTGCATGAAAATGCAAAAAACGGATGAAATATGACGGAGGATAAACTATGTTCTGTTCAAAATGCGGAGCCCAAAACGTTGACCATGCGCAGTTCTGCGTAAATTGCGGCGCAAAGCTCGTAACATTCAAGGAGACCACCCCCCCACCTGAGCCGGAAAACAACACCAATTATTATCAGGGAGATTATTCCGACTCTCGTGCCGATTTTACCGCCACGGGTAACGGCTATTCTCAAGCTTACGATCCTTATTCTTCCGGCGGTACTTACACGCCGCCCCAAGTACCCACGCAGACCCCGTCGAGCACATGGGCATGGGTGTCGGTGATTGCCGCCCTTGCCGGTCTCATCGGCTGGCTGTTCTTGCCGTGGATCACCATGTCGACAAGCTATGCCAGTATGAGCATAAACTTCTTCGATGTTATGGAAATAGGCGATTCGGTGTCGTCGTACTTCAGCCTGTCTGACATTATCGATTCCGGCAGTGGGGGATCCATTATTATCATATTCCTGATTGCCTCGGCGGGATATGTTATCACGGCCATAGCGTCGATCGTGGGGACTTTGGGCAGCGGCAGCAAGACGTCCACCGGTGCCAAGAAGGCAAGCGGAAACAACATATGCGCAGGCATCTGCGGAATCTTCGCCTTTCTTTGCATGGCTATCATGCTCGACTCGCTCGGCTCCGGCGGTTCTTCATGGTTCAGTTTCGATATCGGTGTCGGCTTCGGTCTCGTTCTGACGCTCATAGGCGGCATTTTCCAGCTTATTGCCGTCGGTTGCGACAAAAATAAGTAATAAATTTAACTGTAAAGACGGTGATGCTCGATGAACATAGGCAATGCGGTAAGATACCGCATATTGCAGCTTTGCGAAGAAGGGAATATGTCGATAAACGGACTTTGCCGTATAAGCGGCGTTACACAGTCTACCGTGAACAACATCGTTAACGGCAGAAACAAAAGTGCAACCGTGCTGACGATAAAGAAGCTGTGCGACGGTTTGGGCATCACCATACAGCAGTTTTTCGAGTCGGAGCTTTTCGACGGTCTCGAAAGCGAATAAAGGCTTATAAAATGAAAAAGCGGATACCTTTCGGTATCCGTTTTTTCATTTTAATGTCCAACTGCCGTTTGCGCTTATTCGCCGCTTTGGGGCACAAAGTAGGAATACGTGCCCGCTCCGTTGCTGTCAACTCTGACGTATTGGAGTCTCGGTTCGGAGTCCTCCAACGTCATTTCGTAATTTGAAAAATCCACATTATCGGGATCGACACGGCAAATACGGAGCAGGGTTTCCCAGTCACCCGCAATATTGGTGACGTTCAGCACGACATCCTTATTTGCGGCATATCCCGACTGTGCGACGGAAAACGCGGTCTGACCCTCGGGCAGCCCGAAAAATTCTATGCTGCTTCCCGTGGCGGTGCCGTATATGATGCACAACGTATTCTCACCGTCGGCACCGTCATCACCCTTGTCGCCTTTGCTGCCCTTCAGCTCCGACAGCGCGATGAGCGGAATAAAGCTGCTGCCGTCCGTGCTGTAGCGGATGTAGCCGTCGGCAATGTCCATCGACACCGATGCGCTGCCGCCCTTGCTTGCCGCCTCGTTTATCGCACTGACAAGGTCTGTGCCGCTCTCGGTCTCGAGCAGCGAGAGATCGCCTATCTGCTCCTGAAGACTCATCCAAATCGGGAGACTCGGAGCGGTTCCCACTTCGCCGCAGGGCTCCGCACCCTTTTGAACATAACCGAGTGTCGCATACACCGTCGGTATAGCCAAGTCACCGTCGGTGCTCACGCCGTACACGCCGACGGTCAGTGCAACGCCGCCGTCGGACAGACACTCATGCGGCACGGTGCAGATATCGCCGTTCCATTCGCTTTCGGGAACGTCGAAAAGGCTGCCGTTGCACGAAAATACCGCGGTTTTTACAAGTCCGTTCCAAGCTTTATCGAAGCTGAAGCTTATCTTTGCGCCGACCATGCCGGAGGTAAACAGCTCTCTGTCCCTCACACTTGCCGACGCATTGCGTATTTCAACTCTTGTCATCTGTTCCCTCCTGATTATCACCGCCGTTTGTCGCTGCCGAGCGGACATTTTTCAGCAGTCTGCCGAGCCAATTCGGAACGGGTGCACCCAATTTCGCCGCGTTCTCCGCTATGCTGCCGAGCTCGGTGAAGATATACCACACCGCGACCATCGGAGTCGCAAGCGCACCGTAATCAAAGGGCAGCTCTATGCCGCCGCAGCAGCTCACCTGCCAAAGTGCGAGATCGCACAGTGCGGCAACAAGCAATGCACTTATCTCACCCAACTTGTGCCAAAGTCCCTGCCTTGCCGTGTTGCTGCTCCATTCGCCCTTTGCCATTGCCGCTCCCGTGCCCGTGAGATAGTCGAGCACCATGCAAAGCAGCAGGATGACAACGAGCCAACCTACCCAACCTATGACGGCAGTTACCGCGCCGACGGCGGCGGTTATCACGGCTTTCAGCTTGTTTGCATCAGTCATCGACTTCACCCTCCTTTTGCGCTCTGCGATACTCGATTATCGCGAACTGCTCACGGGTTAGGGGAGACGCCCAACGGTAGTCGCCGTCGGCAAAGCCGCGAATAAGTCCCTGCGATATTGCCCATGCCTTTGCACGGGAGGCTTCGCTGTCCTCCTCGACATATGCAATACCCGCGCCGCTGCATATGCCCTTGCATATCGCTTCACCGATATTGCGAACGTTTTCGATTATCCATTCCGCGCCTTTTACGCTGTCGTGAAACTCCGCTTCGACGTATATGCATTTTGCCGCGGTGTCGCGGATCTCGAGGAAATTTGCCGTGCGAACGCCGTAGCTTTCGTCGGCTTCGGTTATCGCGGCAAGCTCATCGTATACGCTCTGTGCGAATTTCAGCCTGTCGCCTTCAAGCTTCGAAACGAAAACGACGCAGCCCGCACCGCCACCCGCATTCGTGTGTATCGGCACATGAAGCTCTGCACCCCAATCGTTCGATTCCTTTATTGCGGCTTCTGTCTTTGTGCCGACCGCGGCTCTTTTGACCTCGAAGCCGCAGCGCAAAAGTGCCGCTTCGCAGTACTGTGCAATGCGATTGCACTGCTCCTTTTCCGTTGTGTCGCCCGCAGCGTATTTGTTATAATATTGCTGCGACGGCGAAAGATATATTTTCATCAAAAGCCCTCCTAATGAAATAGTCTCTCCGCTAATCGGGCACATTCCGCCGCCGCTTGTACGTTTTGATACAAGCGTAGTGTACCCGCAATTTCATTATATTCCGACAGTTTTCACTTGACATGAAATACAGCGCGGTTTATGCTTTGTTGGAGGTGATAGGATGAGCTCAATAGAGTACAGAGCCGTGAGAGCGGATGATGCCGCGGAAATAGCCGAGATATACGGCTACTATGTTGAAAACACGGCGATAAGCTTTGAATATGCAGCTCCCGATGCCGATGAGATCGCACGGCGCATAGCCGTGACGACGGAAAAGTATCCGTACATCGTGGCGGAGAGAGACGGAAAGGTCGTCGGCTATGTCTATGCATCGCCCTTAGGCGAGCGTGCCGCGTACCACAAGTCGGCTGTGTTGAGCATCTATGTCTCCGCCGCGGAGCGCGGCTTCGGCATCGGTAAAACGCTGTATGCGCTCATAGAGTCGCAGCTTTACGCCGCAGGCATTGTAAATCTCTATGCCTGCATAACCCAAGCACCGTGCGACGTTGACGGTGAGCCCTATGTCACCGATGCGAGCATTCGTTTCCACGAAAAACAGGGATACAGGCAAATAGGCAGGTTCAATCGCTGCGGATACAAATTCGAAAGATGGTACGATACGATATGGATGGAAAAGATAATCGGAGAGCATACTCTGCCGTGACGCAAATGAGCACTACAAAAGCCTCGGCACTGTGCGCGATATGCATCGCGCTGTGCTGTGTGTTGCCCATAACGCTGCACGGCGTTCAGGATGCGGCAAAGGTGCTGTGCCCGATGCATTTGCCCGTGTTTTTGTGCGGACTCATTTGCGGTTGGAAATACGGGTTGTTCTGCGGAATTGCCGGTCCCGCTCTTTCATGCCTTTTGACTTCAATGCCGACTGCGGCATATCTTCCGCCTATGATGATAGAGCTTGCGCTGTACGGCGGAGTGTCGGGGCTCATGATGCAGCTTGTGCATACAAAAAGCACCTATGCCGACCTGTACATAAGTCAGATAACGGCGATGATACTGGGTCGTGTTCTGTCGGGTATTGCAAAGTCGCTGATATTCATGAGCGGCAAATACGGCATGGAGGCTTGGATAGCCGGCAGCGTTATAGAAAGTCTGCCCGGAACGGTGCTCCAACTCATTCTGATACCGAACATAGTCTTTGCTCTCATGCGCGCCCATCTAATACCGAAAAGGTAAGCTGAAAAGGGTCGCTGACAGGCGATGTGGTTCGACTCCCCTCAGCTTAAAGCTCAAGCTATGTATCGAAGCTGCCGACAGCGACTTCACCGAATGGCTCTCCGAAGCAAAAGCAGAGCTTTCTAAGCTCCGCAGACTTTATAATGATGGCTTAGGTCCTTGTCGCTATACCTATTACGAAACCGAGTTTTTCGAGTGTGTTCTTCAAAGCGACTATTCTAACGGATATATTGACTACAGTTCTTTGGGCTACGCGGCAAATTATTACGAAAAAAGTTTTGTTGATTTTTGGGGTTCGGATTATGAAATTTCGTATTGTCTCTATGGCTCCTATAATATCATCGATTGGAAAGAAATAATAAACAGCAAGCACGGAGCTCCAGCCCCGCAAGTTCCAGAACGGGGTAAGAGCTTGGAGGCTCTTGCCGCTAAGCTTGATGCCATACCTGACAAGAGTGCCGCAAACGACATATTATCCGATTCTGTGAAGCTTTCGGAGTGGAAAGAGCAATGCCTTGCAGACTGCAAAGAATTGCATGAAAAATCCTTACTTGAAATCGATATTTCGACAAGATTTAAAAATTTTTGGACTGAGCTGATAAATGACGAAATAATTCAAAGCTTATGTCCTCCTCCAAGAGAACTTACTCCGGAGGAGCTGGCTAAAGCCTTCAAATAAATTGCAAATGCACACCCTTAAAACCTTCAATGCAAAGGCTTTTAGGGTGTGCATCTTTTGATTTTAAGGGTTTAAGTGAGGTCTATGACGCAAATCTCGGGACGGTTGAAAATGCGGGGGACGAAATCGTAGCCCGAGAGACCGCCGGAGAGTATCATGTCGGTGCCGCCGAAGCTGTAGCATCCGTAATCGTAATCGGGGAAGAAGCCCTCAGTCGGTGATATGACGCCGCCGATAAACGGAAGCCGCCACAGACCGCCGTGAACATGACCGCTCAGGACAAGGTCCATGCGAAACTCGTTTTCGTGATTGCCTATCGAATAATACACGGGTGCGATATCGGCATTCCTGCGTCCTCTGCCTCGACTAAGAACAAAACCTCAATTGCTTAAGGTCGCAGATTTTTAAGCGAGGGAGAATCGTTGCAGGCAATGCTTTTCGATTGAGCAAAACGAAGCCTGCGGCGGTTATATCCGCTTAAAAACGGGTTCGGATACTCTCTTTAACTTAGAGCATGGTCAGCGTCAGTTCGTCGGGTTTGCCGCCGAAAAATTTGTCGAGCACCTTTTTGAATACATCACACTCCGGTGCGGCGAGCGAAAACAAGGTCATGCAAGAACGCAGCTTCATATCGTCCGGCGACCAGAACACAGCCCTCGGATCGTTTGTCGGGAGTTCAAGCAGTGCGGCACTTATTTCACGCAGTCTCTCACCCAACACGGGGTCTGCCAAATACGCCTTTGCTTCATCGAGCCCCCTGATGCCGTAGTACAGCGAGGTCGCACTCATGCCCAGCCCCGAAAGCTGCGGGAAAACATACCACATCCAATGTCCGTTTTTCCGTCCCCGTCTTATCTCGGCAAGCGCATCGTCGTATGCGCCTCTTTGCGCTTTTTTAAACCTCTCAAGATCGTAATTCATTTTTTCATTACTCCTTTGCTAACGCTCCGCAGAGCGATTCATGACCGCAGGTCAATTCATCGGCTGATTCCTTTTGCAGTGGTGATCACCGTACTCTTTACGCAGAGTATAGCCTCTTTCCGCGATAAATTCCATAGTGGATTTATATAAAAAAGTTTCGCCGCAGCTATTGACTGTGCAAAAAAAGGGACTATAGTAAAGGCTTGAAAGGTCGGACGAAACATGAAATACGACAGTTTAAAGCTTGAGCTTCGGGAAAAACAGATATACGCCGATTATCCGGTGCCGAAGGCGGTTGCGACGATGGTCATACCCACCGTTATAAGTCAGATCATAACCGTTATATATAACCTTGCGGACACCTGGTATGTCGGGCTTACCGGCAATGCGGCTGCGGTTGCGGCGATATCCTTGTGTCTGCCCGTTTATAACATCATGACCGCCCTTGCAAACTTGTTCGGCATAGGCGGTGCAAGCGTTATTACAAGAGCGATAGGCAGCAGCCATCCCAACAGGGCAAGGCGTG
This sequence comes from uncultured Oscillospiraceae bacterium, assembly GCA_964634065.1. Taxonomy (GTDB): domain Bacteria; phylum Bacillota; class Clostridia; order Oscillospirales; family Oscillospiraceae; genus F23-B02. The sequence continues at coordinate 10,307 of CAZWID010000024.1, forward strand.
CATTCGTTTTGTCGGTTTACGGAGCTTTGATCGCTACCGCGCTCTATTCTCTTGTACTTTTGTTTGTCGCAAGACCCTTGCTAATGGCAATCGGCGGCGATGACGGCAGCATAGATTTTGCGGCAAGCTATACATTCATCACTATGGTCATAGGCGGTATCCCAACCGTTATGTCGGCGGTGTTTGCGCATCTCATACGCAGTACGGGACAGGCAAGCGTCGCAAGCTTCGGAATCACATTGGGTGCCGTTCTGAACATCGCACTCGACCCGCTGTTTATGTTCGTGCTGCTTCCCAAGGGAAACGAGGTCGCAGGTGCGGCTGTCGCAACCGCGCTTTCCAACGCCGTTGCCACGGCATATTTCATGCGTTATATATTAAAGCACCGTGAGGTTTCCGTCTTCCGTTTCGCATTGGAGGATCGTCACGGCATCCGCATAACCTCGCTCGACATCATGAAATCCGGTATACCGAGCTTCTTTTTGCTCGCCGCAGGTCAGATATCCAACTGCTTTTTAAACGGCATGATAGCTGAGATGGGTTCGAGTGCGGCTATCGCCGGAATCGGCATCGTGCGTAAGATTGACTCTCTTGCCTACGCCGTCAATCAGGGAATCACGCAGGGTATGCTGCCAATCGTCGCATACTGCTTTGCGTCCCTAAGGCTCAAACGCATGAAGTCCGTCATCGGATTTGCCGCGGTGCTGACCGTCGTTTTCTCGCTCATTTGCAGTATTCTGTCATACCTGTTTGCTCCGCAGCTTATTGCGTTTTTCATCAGAGATTCGGAAACCATAATGTACGGTGCGAAATTCCTCAGAATACTGTGCATAGCGGTTGCAGTCTATCCGCTTCTGTTTGTCATCATCGCCGTGTTTCAGGCGGTCGGAGAGGGTCTGAAGCCGTTTATTCTCTCGATTCTGCATAAGGGCTCCTTGGACATCGTCCTTTTGTTTGTCGTCCGCAAGCTGTTCGGTCTTGAGTACATTCTATGGGTCGCACCGGTGATGTCCGCCGTTGCTCTTGCGGTGGGACTTGTTCTGATATTCCGATTCTTCGGTCAAAAGGTGAAAACGCAGGAGTGTGTTTAAAATAAATCCCGTCGAAATCAAAAAGGAGGCTTTCGTAAGAAAGCCTCCACGCAGAGAGAGTATGGAAAACGGAAAAATCAGATTCCGTCATGTATTCACATCATTACGGTCTTTGACGGTGTAGCACAGTATTGCCGCCGCCGTCGCAACCGCCGCACCGCACAGCCAAATCGTATTGTAGTCTCCGCTTGAGCGAATCAGAACGCCGCCCAACCATGTGCTGACCGCACTGCCTATCTGATGGAACACCATTGCGATACCGGACAGTGTCGGCATTTTTCGAGTGCCGAAGAATTTGCTTATCAGCAATGTCGTCGGCGGAACGGTGGCGTTTCCGACAAGACCGAGCCCTATCACAAAGGCGTATACAATCGGCTCATTTTTCGGCAGCAGCATGAAAAGGACGATAAGCACCGGACGCAAGCCGTATGTCGTGCCCAACACCCATTTGGGGTTAAATTTACCGCACAGAAAACCTGCGATAACAGGGCCTATCATGCCCATTATGCCGTAAATCGTGAACAGGAAAGCAACCTCACTGCCGGGCAAGCCGTAGGAAACAAGCTGCGGATAGAGATAGGTTTCGATGATCGCCATGAAAAATCCGCAGGTAAAAAACGCAAGTGCAAGATGCATGAACCGGCTGCTCGTAAACGCTTCACCGAGCATCTCACGGATCGTGGGTGATGTTTCCTCATTTGCATCCTCCGCCGCCGTGTTCCGCTCCTTTTTGTTCAGCCAAATGCAAAGCAGCACCACACAGCCGGACACACACGCAAGACCGATCATACCCTGCGAAAACAACCCGTGATCCGTCATCGTCTGCAAGTACGGCGCAAGTATCGCACCGCCGAGCCCTCCCGCACCGTTTATGATGCCGGATGCGGCGGCGGCATACCTTTGCCCTATGGCGGGAGCGGCAGCTCCCATAACGACGCCGAAAGCAAGTGCACCTGCGGCACAGCCGACCAGCACACCGAGGGAAAGGTACAGCATCCACGCACTGCCGCAAAACGGAATGAGCAGCAGGCCGACGCCCATTAAAACACCGCCCACACCGAGCACGAATGAGTTTGATTTTCTAAGTGCCAGTATTCCGAAAAAGGGCTGTGTGAGTCCGTACAAAAGCTGCGCTATCGCAACGGCAAGGCTGATCGTTTCCTCCGGCAGTCCGGTATGTGCATTGACCGCAGAGGATATGAGACCGAAGTTGGAGCGCACACCGTTGTTCAGCATGAACAGCATCATGCACGCCACCGTAACAAGCGCAACCGTTGCAAATGACGAGAACCGTGCTTTGTTTGCAGTTTTTTTATTTGACATGATTGACAACCTCCCGTTTGGATGGTAGGATAAAGGTGAAATTTCCGATATATCGGATTTCTTGTATATCATACTGTATTTCCGATATATTGTCAATATACTTTGGGAGGAAAATATATGGATGTCACGAGCGTGATCGCCGCCAACGTGAAGGCGATAAGGGAGCAAAAGAAGCTGACCCTCGATGCCGCCGCCGAGCTGACGGGTGTTTCCAGAAGTATGCTTGCGCAAATCGAAAAGGGCGATGTGAATCCGACTATCTCCGTCGTCTGGAAAATCGCCAACGGCTACAGGGTGTCGTTTACTTCGCTGGTCGAGAAAAAGTCGGAGTCAGTCACCGTCATAAGGCAGACGGAGCAGACTCCGCTCATAGAGGATGAGGGACGCTATCTGAATTATCCTGTTTTTGCGTTTGACGAAAAGACCTCATTTGAGACATATCGCATCATGATAGAGCCGTCCGGACATTTGGCTGCACAGCCGCACCTCAAAGGCTCGGAGGAATATGTCACGGCTTTTGCCGGAGAGGTCGAAATTTCGGTAAACGGCGAGAGCTTTCACCTGTCGAAAGGCGACTCCATTCGTTTTCCCGCCGATCTTCCTCACACATACTTAAACTCCGGCGACGAAACGGCGGAGCTGAGTATGCTGATCTTCTATCATAAATAAAAGAATTAAGCGGTAAGTCCCGAAACGAGACTTACCGCTTTTTATGTTGAATATAAGACGGAGCAGGCAATAAGCTCCCCATTTTTTCGCCTACAACGCAGTTGAATTTGCGAAAATGCCGCTTAGCTGTCACCTTAACGGATAAGCCAATTGTAATCCTTACGGCAATCAAAGATACAATCCACATAAACCGTATCATCTCGTATTTGATAAAGAACGAGATACCATTTTGCAACAAACAGCTTATGATATTTGTTTGTCGGTATATACGCTTCTTCAAAAAACGGGAAACGCTGC
>CAZWID010000025.1:0-13535 GCA_964634065.1 uncultured Oscillospiraceae bacterium
GGCAAGGTGGCGCTCTACCGGATGAGCTATGCCCGCACACGGAACATGATTGATTTTAGCACATTTTTCGTATTTGTCAAGCACTAAATCTCATATTCCGAAGATTTTTAATTCTGATCGCTGATATCTCCGAAGCCTCTGCCGAAAACGTTCTTTGCGTCGGTAACGATGAAGAATGCGTCCTCATCGACTTCACGGATTATTTTTCGTATCGCACTTATCTGCGGACGCTTTATAACGCAAAAAAGAACCTGTTTGCTCTTGTGCGAATATGCGCCCTCACCTTCAAGGATGGTCACACCTCTGTGCAGTGTTCCCGTGATGGCTTCTATGAGTTCTTCGCTCTTTTCGCTGATTATATAGCAGACGTTCGAGTTGTCGATACCGTAGAGCACAAGATCGATCATCTTCGACACAACGACCATCGCAAGTATGGCGTAAAGTGCGCCCTCTACATTATTAAAAATAAAGGCGAAGGCAACTATTATGACACAGTCCATCACAAGCACCAGTGTGCCGAAGTTTATATACGGAAAACGGCGGCGCAGGAACTTTGCGACGATATCGACACCGCCTGTTGTAGCTCCGGCGTAGTACACTATGCCGAGACCGATACCCTTTATTCCTCCGCCTATCACGCAGGCAAGCAGCATATCATCGGTCGGTGAGAGCTTCAGCGTGGCAAACAGATCGATAAACACCGATGACAGAAGCACGCCGACAAGTGAGCCGACAATAAAATGTCTGCCGAAGTATTTCCACGCAAGTATGAACAGAGGAATGTTCAGCACTATCGTCAGAACACCGACGGGTATATTCGTCAGAAGATTTATTATCATTGCAATACCCGAAAGCCCGCCGACGATTATGGAATTGGGATACAGGAAAAATTCAAAGCCGACGGCATAAATCAAGGTTCCGACCACTATTGCGGCATAGCTGAGTGCAATATCGGATTTTGTGTTTTGCTTCATATTTACCTCATTCAATCAGGGACATTTGGGTCTCTCCCCTGTCCTCATCCTTCAGCAGCGCACCCGCTCCGGGTAAGCTGCGTACACGGTATCTCGATTTGTTTTTAATCGGTGTATTCTCAAACAGTGCCGCTGCCGTCAGGCGGTGCTTGCTCTTGACGGACATCGCGGCAACACCTTGCGTGCTGCGGCTTGATTTCACTTGCAGCAGTGATGTGTTGAACACAAGTGCCCTTCCGTCGCTCGAGAACATTGCAACATCACATTCTTCGCTTATTTGCAGCACGCAGACGAGCGGACTCTTATCCGAATATGCGTTAATGAGCTTCTTGCGATTGGTCTTTGTCTCGTACGCCGCGGCTTCTATTCTTGCTATCTTGCCGTTTTCAAACATAAGCAGCAGATCGTTCTTGTAATCCCGAGGCATTATGACCGTTAGCACCTTTTCTCCGTCATCCATTTCAAGCTTAGACGGCAGATAGATGCCGAGTGCCGAGGCTTTGGAGTCCTCAAGCTCGGAAAGCTTGGTCTTATACACTCTCTGCTTATCGGTGAACACAAGCAGTTCCGCACGGTTAGTCGCTTCAAAGCTGAGCTTTAGCGCGTCACCGTCTTTATATTTCTGCTCACCGCTCATTCGCAGCGACAGCGGCGTTATCTTTTTGAGATAGCCTTCATTGGAAAGGAAAACGTGCACGGGATAGTCCTCAACCGTTTCTTCCTCAAGCTCATCCTCTATCTCGTCCGCATATACGATACCGGTCTTTCGCGGCGAAGGATACTTCTTTATTATAGCCTTGAGCTCGTTTTGTATTATGGACTTTACCTTGCGGCGGCTGCTGAGCGTATCCTCAAGCTCGGCAATGTCCTTTTCAAGCTCCTCGGTCTCGGATATGCGCTTGAGAATATACTCCTTATTTATGTTTCGCAGCTTGATCTCCGCGACATATTCGGCTTGAATCTTATCGATACCGAAGCCCATCATGAGGTTGGGTATTACCTCGGCTTCAAGCTCGGTATTGCGTATTATCGCTATCGCCTTGTCGATATCCAAAAGTATCTTCGCAAGTCCGTTTAAGAGATGCAGCTTTTCTTTTTTACGGCATAGCTCGAAATATACACGGTTGCGGATACATTCCGTTCTCCATGCCGTCCACTCCGCAAGTATTTCTCTGACACCCATGACCTTGGGATTTCCGGCAACAAGAATATTAAAGTTACAGGAAAAGCTGTCCATAAGCGGAGTCAGCTTAAAGAGCTTTTGCATCAGCTTCTCGGGATCGGTGCCGCGTTTCAAGTCAATGGCAAGCTTGAGACCTGAAAGGTCGGTCTCGTCTCGCATATCGTTGATCTCGCGGATCTTGCCCGATTTTATGAGCTCCGCCACCTTGTCGACTATCGCCTCCGAGGTCGTTGTAAACGGTATCTCGTATATTTCGATTATGTTATCCTTTTGCAGATATCTCCATCTCGAGCGCATCTTGAAGCTGCCCTTGCCCGTTCTGTATATCTCCTCCATGGCACCGCGATCGTAAACGATCTCGGCTCCCGTGGAAAAGTCCGGTGCTGGCATAGTCTCGAAAAGGTCGCAGTCGGGGTCTTGCAGATAGTTTATCTCGGTACGACAAACCTCTTCGAGATTGAAGCCGCAAATCTGGCTTGCCATTCCGACAGCAATACCGGTATTTGCAGAGACCAGCACATTGGGAAATGCCGTCGGAAGAAGTTTCGGCTCCTTCATGCTGCCGTCGTAATTATCGGTAAATTCAACCGTATCCTTATCGATATCGCGAAAAATCTCGGCGCATATGCTTGAGAGCTTAGCCTCGGTATACCTCGATGCGGCAAAGGACATATCTCTTGAGTATACCTTGCCGAAGTTGCCCTTTGAGTCGACAAACGGAGTCAGCAAGGCATCATAGCCCTTTGACAGTCTGACCATTGTCTCGTATATTGCGGCATCGCCATGGGGGTTTAAACGCATCGTCTGACCGACGATATTGGCACTTTTCGTCCTACCTCCGTTTAAAAGTCCCATTTTATACATCGTGTAGAGCAGCTTCCTGTGACTCGGCTTAAAGCCGTCTATCTCGGGAATCGCTCTGGATATGATAACGCTCATGGCGTATGGCATATAGTTTTGCTCAAGAGTGTCCGTTATAGGCTGCTCCATGACCTCCGCTTTAAGTCCCACGACATTGGGATTATTGAATTTTTTCTGTTCGGGCTTTTGCTTTTTTGCCATAGATGCTCACCTTTCAATGCTTCGTGCGGCGACCGCCCTTTCCCTTTTTACGCTTTCCGCTTACAAGGTCTCTGCGGCAGTGCGGGCAATGAGTTGCACGGAGAATGCCGGTGCCGATGCGCTTACCGCAATACGGGCACTTGCAGCAGAAGTAATACAGGAAAATAAACAGGGCGAGCATCGCAAAGGAAAACATGACGGTATATCCCGCCAATGCGGTTCCGGTGCTCAGTATTCCGATAACGGAGGAGACAATGCAAAGTGCTATAACCGTGCGCATTAAGTTTTTGACCGTTTCGAGATTCATATATTTATCCTCCAATGCTTATTATGATATATCCGCCATATCAAGATACAGGTAGCCGTTTTCCGCGATATGCTCTTTACGTCCTGCCAAATTATCACCGAGCAGAAGATCGAACATATCCTTCATTACCTCAATATCCTCCGGCATTACCTTGATAAGCCGTCTTGTTTCGGGGTTCATCGTCGTCATCCACATCATGTCCGGGTCGTTCTCACCGAGACCCTTGCTGCGGTTTATGGTCGCTTTCGCGCCCTTTAAGGACTCGATAATCTCCGCCTTCTCCCTGTCGGAATAGGCAAAGTAGGTCTTTTGACCGGACTCAATCTCATACAGCGGCGACTCTGCGATATAAACGTATCCGTCTTTAATGAGCGTCGGCACAAGGCGGTATATCATAGTCAGTATCAGCGTCCTTATCTGGAAGCCGTCAACATCCGCGTCGGTACATATAATGACCTTGTTCCAACGAAGATTGTTTATATCGAATGCGTTGAGATCCTTTACGCCCTTCGCCTGAACCTCAACCCCGCAGCCGAGAACACGAAGCAGATCGGTGATAACGTCGCTTTTAAATATTCTTGCGTAATCGGCTTTGAGGCAATTAAGTATCTTGCCTCTGACGGGCATTATTCCTTGGAAATCCGCATCCCTCGAAAGCTTACAGGCACCGAGTGCGGAATCGCCCTCGACGATATATATTTCACGCTCTCTCGGATCGCGGCTTCGGCAATCGACGAATTTCTGCACTCTGTTTGCTATGCCGATATTGCCTGAGAGCTTTTTCTTCATACCCTGTCTTGCTTTTTCAGCCATTTCACGGCTGCGCATATTTACGAGCACCTGCTCTGCAATGCGGTCGGCTTCGGGTTTATTCTCGATGAAATATACCTCAAGGCTCTCCTTGAAGAAGTCTGTCATTGCCTCTTGGACAAATCTGTTGGTTATCGACTTTTTCGTCTGATTCTCATAGGATGCCTGCGTCGAAAAACAGTTTGTAACCAAAACGAGACAATCGGCAACGTCCTGATAGCTTATTCTGTTTTCGTTTTTCTGATATTTGCCTATCTTTTTAATATAGGCATCGATGGCATAGACAAATGCCGTTCTTGCCGCCTTTTCAGGTGCACCGCCGTGCTCAAGCCACGATGAGTTATGATAATACTCCGTGAGACTGACCTTGTTGGAAAAGCAAAAAGCTGCCGATATTTTTACCTTATACTCCGGTTTGTCCGCTCTGTCTCTGCCCTTGCGCTCCGTCGAAATAAAGTGCGGAGCAGTCAGCGGTGTCTCATGCGCTATCTCGGTAACATAGTCGAGTATTCCGTTTTCGTACAAATAATCCGTAACCTCGAATTTGCCGCCGACCTGGTTTCTGAACCTGAAGGTAACTCCCGCATTGACGACCGCCTGCCTGTGCAGTACGTCGCGGAAGTACTCCTCCGGTATGTCGATATCGGTGAATACCTCAAGGTCGGGCTTCCACTTTATCGTCGTACCGGTCTTTTTTCTATCGGCAGGTGCACGCCTCAGCTCATCGCCTTTTTTGCCTACGGGCTTGCCCTTTTTGAATTTCAGGTCAAACCTTGTCCCGTCTCTCCAGACGGTTACGTCCATGTACTCCGAAGCATACTGCGTGGCACATGAACCGAGACCGTTAAGTCCGAGCGAATACTCATAGTTCTCACCGTCGTCGTTTTTATACTTGCCTCCGGCATATAGCTCACAGAAAACAAGCTCCCAATTGTACCGCTTTTCGCTTGCGTTCCAATCGAGAGGACAGCCTCTGCCGAAGTCCTCGACCTCAATGGACTTGTCTTCATATCTTGTGAGCGTAATCAGCTTGCCGTAGCCTTCTCTTGCTTCATCTATCGCATTTGACAGTATTTCAAATACCGAATGACAGCAGCCGTCTATTCCGTCCGAGCCGAAAATAACACCCGGACGCTTTCTGACTCTGTCCGCTCCCTTGAGGGACGATATGCTGTCGTTTCCGTATTCTGTCGTTATTGCTTTATTCATGCTATGGTATCTCCAATGTTTACAATATCTTGTGGCTTATATCCGCAAAATTTCCGCTTCTTTCGGATTATATAGTATATTATACTATTGCGAAAATTGCAAGTTACAAGTCCGTTACATTTTCTGCTTCAAGCTATAACCGATGATTTTCGGGATTTTTGATTGTTAAATATCTTGCAATGCGTGAATTTGTATAATATAATAAAAAACAGGCGATTTCAATTCATTTTCGGAGGTGCAATATGTCAAAACGTCCAAACATTTTAAAACTGGCAACTAAGATAAGTCTTGAAAGTCTTACTTATGTAGGTATCACCTACGACGACCCCGAATACCGAATCCTCGACCCCGTAGTTTCCGATGATATGTGCAAGGTGATGATGCATATGCGTCTCGAAGCCGATCGCACTCCGGCAGAGCTTGCACATCGCTGCAAGGAAAGTGTTGAATTTGTTCAGGAGCAATTAGATAAGCTCGTCAAAGCCGGTATAGTTCGCAAGCGTGTAAAAGACGGCGTGCTTTACTATTACCATTCCATTTGGGTCCCCGGCATCATGGAAGATATGCTCTCAAACCGTGAACAGTGTGAAAAGTATCCCGATATCGGTTACTGCTTTGAGGAGTATACACGCCGCCGTATCGGCATTCTTGCTCCGACTCTCAACTCAGGTAAATACGGTATGGCTTTTATGCGTGTAATGCCCGTAATGAGTGCCATCGAAAACAACACCAAAGCCGCTTCCTATGATGAGATCAGAACCCTTATTGAAAATGCAACGGCAATTTCCGTCGGTCCCTGCTCATGCAGACGCTCGCGCCGTCTTATGGGAGAAGGCTGCGGACATCTCGAAGACGATATGTGTATGTATCTCAACGACAATGCCGTAACCTCCGTTGAAATGAGCGGTGAGCATCGCATGGTCAGCAAAGAGGAAGCGTATGAAATACTGAAAAGAGCCGAGGACAACGGTCTTGTTCATGAGGTAAACCAAACTTCGGGCTTTGACGAAACAATCGCAATATGCAACTGCTGCGGCTGCTCATGTTATGCTTTGCGTATTGCGGAGATGTTCCGCTCCAAGAACGCTATACGTTCCAATTTTATCGCAGAGGTAAATAAAGACAATTGCGTAGCTTGCGGGCAGTGTGTTGAGAATTGTCAAACCAATGCTTTGCGTCTCGGGCAAAGAAGCTGTGTTGACGATCCTCATATCTCGGACACATACGACAGTGACCGTGCAATACCGTGGGACAAGAGCAGCTATAATGTCGATTACCGCAAAAACCGCTCCGACGTCATGGAAAGCGGTACATCGCCGTGTAAGGCAAGCTGTCCGGCGCACATTCCCGTACAGGGATATATAAAGCTTGCATCGGAGGGACGTTACCGTGAAGCACTTGAGCTTATCAAGAAAGAGAATCCCTTCCCCGCAGTATGCGGTCGTATATGCAACAAAGCCTGCGAAACCGCCTGCACCAGAAATATCATAGACTCTTCCGTCGCCATCGACGACATCAAGAAATTCATAGCCGAAAAAGACCTTGATTCCGCAACACGTTTTGTTCCCGCAATGCTCAATCAAACCGGTAAGCCTTACCCCGAGAAGATAGCGGTTATCGGTGCGGGTCCGGCAGGTCTGAGCTGTGCATATTACCTTGCTGTCAAAGGTTATCCCGTAACCGTGTTTGAAAAAGAGCAAAGACTCGGCGGTATGCTGACCATGGGTATTCCGTCGTTCAGACTCGACAAAAACGTTGTCGACGCCGAAATAGATATTCTCCGTGAGCTCGGTGTAAAATTTGAAACAGGCATTGAAGTAGGTAAGGATATCGGTCTCGATGAGTTACGTACCAAGGGATTTAAGGCATTTTATCTCGGCATAGGTGCCGCTAAGGGAGCCGAACTCGGTATAAACGGAGAAGGTCTTGACGGAGTATTCACCGGTATCGACTTTTTGCGTGCCGTTAATCTCGGTGAAAAGCCCGAAGTCGGCAAAGAGGTCGTCGTTGTCGGCGGCGGCAATGTTGCGATCGATGTTGCTCGAAGTGCCGTTCGTCTCGGTGCCGAAAGAGTTACCGTTGTTTATCGCAGAAGTAAAGCAGAGATGCCCGCGGCAGAAGACGAGCTTGCGGAAGCGGAAGCCGAAGGCGTTTGCTTTAAGTACCTCTCCGCCCCCGTTGAGATATGCGGAAACGGTAAAGTCGAAGCTTTGCGCATTGAGCTTATGGAGCTCGGAGAGCCCGATGAAAAAGGTCGCCGCCGTCCGCTTGGTACAGGAAAGTTTGAGACATTAAATGCAGATTGCATCATTTCCGCAATCGGTCAAAAAACGCATATCGGCGGTATTGCCGATTTCACGGTCACAAAAGGCGGAACGGTCGCCGTCGATCCCAAGTGCTATCGCACCTCAGTGCAAGACGTATTCGCAGGCGGCGATGTTGTAACGGGTCCGAAGTTTGCGATTGACGCAATTGCTGCCGGCAAAGAGGGGGCGATATCGATCCACCGTTATGTTCACGCCGGTCAAACGCAGGATCTCGGACGCGACAATCGCGACTACAAGCCGCTTGACACCTCCACCGTTGTCATCTCCGCCGGAAGCTTTGACACCGCTCCGCGTCAGAAAGCCGCGCTTACTTCCTCGGACGAAGCGACAAAAACCTTTAAAGACCTTCGCGGTGTACTTACCGAGGAGCAGATCAAAAAGGAGACATCTCGCTGTCTCGGCTGTGGCTGCGTTGTGTTGGACAAGGATCTTTGCGTAGGCTGCGGTATATGCACCACTAAGTGCAAGTTTGACGCGATACATCTCGTCAAAACCATTGACACCGTTGGAACTCCGTATTTCCGCACACTGCTTACCGCAGTGACAAATGCGCCGCAGGCAGTCGGTCGTCTTGTCAGAAAGAAGCTCGGCTGACACTCAGTATCGGACGAAATGTAAAAACGGGACAGATTTAATCTGTCCCTTAGTCCGAACCGCGGTCCGAAAACGGAAAGCGCAAAATGCTCTCTGTATCAAACGATAAGGCTTACATTTTTCCGACGTAGGCTCTTGTCCCACGGTCTTTTCAGACCTTTCTTTATCTTGTCGGACTTTCCGTCGAAGCTATTATGTGCGGTTACATTGCAAAAAATCTTGGCAATTTATGCCTTGCTGTTTAATTACCTGAGCCTTTGAATATAATAATAGGTATAAAGGAGGCTCGAACAATGGCACAAAGCAGAAAAGAGGCAAAAATGCAAAAGGCGGAGCTTAAACGGCGAATGGATGAGCTTGACGCAATACGGTCAAAGCTTCAGTGTGCTTATTCCGCCTTCAACAACGTAACCGATCCGTCGATCATGGATGCCTGTATTTTCGAGATCAGCGCACTGAAATCAAGATATAACTACGCCGTCAAGGGCATAAGGGAGATGATTTAGCTTGGATATCTTATCCGCTGTCCTGCTCATTACGGGAGCAATTGTATTTCTCACGCTTTTTATAACGATATTCAAAAAGCCTATCAAATGGGTATTTAAGCTGCTGATAAATACCCTATTCGGATTCGTTATACTGTTCATTGTCAACTGCTTCGGAGCGTACATAGGTGTTCAGCTAAGCGTCGGCTGGCTGAGTGCTCTTATAGCAGGCGTATTCGGAATACCGGGTGTTATCCTGCTTTTGCTCATAGAAAACTTCTTTATATGAACTCAAATCGGCTCATTTTTCTAAATGGGTCGATTTTTTAATTAACTATTAAATTTAGACTTTTGCGTTGTTTTTTGTCTAATGATGCTCTATAATAGCACGGACGGAGGTGTTATTATATGCCTGATTTTGAATATTTCAAGCCCTATGAGGGCGATAAACCTTATATATTCGTAAGCTATGCCCATGCAAACGATGCCGAAGTCCTGCCCATAATTTCCGATATGCACAAGCGCGGCTATAATATTTGGTACGACGAAGGCATTGAAGTAGGCAGTGAGTGGCAGGAATGTATTGCGGCTCATCTTGCCGATGCCCATCTTGTCATTGCCTTTATATCGGATGCCTATATTGCATCCGATAATTGCCGCAGAGAAATGCATTACGCTCTCTCGAAGCGCATCAAGACCATAAACGTATTCCTCGAAAATGCACGGCTTACACCGGGCATGGAAATGCAGATAGGAAACATTTTCGCTTTGATGAAATACAGCTTTCCGAGTGAAGAATACTTTTTTGAAAAGCTATATTCCGCTCCCCTGCTGAACAGCGAGAATTTTTCCGATGCGGATTCTGCCGTTGAGCCCGTTAATGCGACACGGCATATCCCCGAGAAGGAACTAAAAAAGCAGAAAAAGCGACGCAAAAGGGATGCTAAAACGCTCAAAAAGGCGCAGCGTAAGGAAAAAAAGGAAAAACGCAGTTCCGAAGAAGCTGCTGCCGCAAAGAAAAAGCGGAGGAAAATCATAACGCTTATTTCCGCGCTTATTATCGTCGGCTGCATCATTGCCGCATTCATAGTCGGATATTTCACCGGATACATTGAGCGGCTCTTTACGCCGACCGCCGAAATACCGGAGATAGATTCAAGCACCGTCGTCGAGTTCTCCGACCCCGCCTTCGAGGCTGCCGCAAGACTATATACGGGTATTTCGGACGGCGATATAACGGTCGGTGATCTGAAAGGGCTTACGGAGCTTTATATTTACGGTGACGGTATTTGCTCTTTTGTCCCCTTTATGAATGATATAAAGGTCGGCTCCGTAGGCATCGACACGGCAACCGTTTTCGACACTCAAGGTTATGAGCACACAGTTGCACGCGGCAGTGTAAAGGATCTGTCCGATCTTGCCTATTTCACCGATCTGAAAACGTTGCATCTCGAATTTCAAACGCTCAACAGTCTTGCGACTTTGCCCGCCTGCGGAATCGAGGTACTAAATCTCGACTCCTGCCGCCTTGCGTCACTCGAGGGAATCGGCAATTTGCCTAATCTGACATCCCTTTCCGCTGATTCAAATCCCATATCCGATCTCGGTGATCTGAACAAATGCCTTGAGCTCAAAAGCATCAGTGCCATCGGCTCAAGCTGCACCGATTTCGATGTATTTAAGCCGCTTCTCAAAATCGAAAGCATTGCATTTTCAAACTGCACCCTCGATTCGATAGCACAGGTACTCGATCATAGCTCACTCAAGAGCGTTACTTTGACCGACTGTGACCTCACCGGCAGCTTTTTTAAATCCTTCGATCGCGAAAGAGGGATTGAGTATTTAAACATTTCCGGCAGCAAGCTTGACTCACAAAGCGGCATAGACGACTTCACTGCGCTGAAAACGCTGTGCATAAACGGCAGCACGGGAATAGAGGATTGGTCGTCTCTATCCGCTCTGCCGTCGCTTGAAAAGCTCTATATTGACGGTGTTCAGGCGCAAACCATCGGTGAAATAGCAGCCGAAATCATTGTTTTGCCTACATTATAAGTAAAAAGCAGTGTGTATCGTCACACTGCTTTTTCGTATTCATAACGCTTTCAGACTTTCGGATATCTCGTCAAAGCCCATACTGTGCGACGCCTTGACAAGTACGGTATCGCCGTTTCTCACAAACGTCGGCAAAGCGTCGATAAGCCGCTGCTTAGTGTCAAAGTGTCGTGCAGTCTCTCCCGCACCTTCGGCGGTAAATCGAGAAAGCTCACCCGTCGTTATCACCAGATCTACTCCTGCGTTTTTGGCATATTCGCCTATACTTCGGTGCAACGCTTCCTTTTCATCACCCATTTCGAGCATATCTCCGAGAATGCACAGCTTCCTCCCCTTTGCCTCGCAAAGAGAATCAATGCCGCATTTAACGGAATCGGGATTCGCATTATAGCAATCGTCGATCAGGCGAAGCTTGCTTGTATCGCATACATTTGCTCTGCGCCCCACCGTCTTATAGGATGCGATGCCGGTTTTTATGCTCTCGGCGTCAAGACCGAGTGCGATTCCGACGGAAAATCCGATGAGTGCGGCGTAAACCATATGCTTTCCGTATGCGGGAATATTGAGCTCGATTTCGCGCTCCCCGCAGATCACGGTGCAGCACGTTTCGTTCGGGTCGTCCGCTTTAATCTTCACGGCTCTGACATTCGCATTTTCACCTGTTCCGTAGAGCACACGGTGCCGAGAACATTCAAAGCCCGAGAGCATATCATCGTCTCCGTTTAAAAACACTGTGCCGTCCTGCGGCATGAAGTCGAGCATTTCTGTCTTGGCTTTCAAAACGCCGTTTCTGTTATGAAGTCGCTCAAGATGGGCATGACCGATGATCGTATACACCGCCATCGTAGGTCTGACCATTTCGGCAAGTCTGCTCATTTCACCGAAGTCGGATATGCCCATTTCGACAACGGCGACCTCGTGCTGCGGCTCAAGGCGGAACAGTGTGAGCGGAACACCGAGCTCATTGTTGAAGTTTTTTTCGGTTTTTAAAACCTCATACTTTTGCTCAAGTACCGATGCTATCATTTCTTTTGCCGTCGTCTTGCCGACGCTGCCCGTAACTCCGATAACGGGAATATCAAACATACCTCTGTAATACGCCGCGAGCTTTTTCATGGCAAGGGCGGCATCGGGTACGACAATAACGGGAGAAGCAATATCGGAGGGTAGCCTTTCGGCAAGGCAGCAGGATGCGCCGAGCTCAAAGGCTTTTTCGATATAATCGTGCCCGTCAACGCGCTCACCCTTTAGAGCAACGAACATCGACCCGCTTGTAATCTTCCTGCTGTCGATAAAAACACCGCTTATCTCGGCATCCGAGGGAACATTGAGTATGCCGCCGCAGACCTCTGCGGCTTTATTAACGCTTATACCCTTCATTTTTCATACTTCTCCATGGAAAGCATAATTATCTTTTCGCACAACTCACCGTAGTCCATGCCCTGCTCCGCTGCCATTTGCGGGACAAGACTTGTCGGTGTCATACCGGGCAAGGTATTTGCTTCAAGGCAATACAGGACTCCGTCCACCTCGTCCATGATGAAGTCTGCACGGCAATAGACATCCAAAAGTAGTGCCGAGTAGACCTTTTCCGCAAGACGTGAGAGTCGCTCCGCTTCCTCATCGCTTATCTGAGCGGGACATATTTCCTCGGCAAAGCCTGCCTGATATTTGTTTTTATAGTCATACCAACCGTTTTTCAGAATTATCTCTATACTCGGCATTGCCTTGCCGCCCATAACACCGACGGTAAGCTCTCTGCCCTTTATGTATTTTTCGACAAGAACCTTGTCCTCATACTTAAACGCAAAGTCAAGTGCTGCAAAGTATTCTTCGTCGTTATGCACTATAGACGTACCGACCGAGGAACCGCCTGAGCACGGCTTCACTACGCAGGGATACCACTGTGACGCAGTGCGTTCATCATTCGGCGTAAGCATTATAGACGGTGCAGTCGGAATACCGTTTGCCTCAAAAAGCGTTTTCGACAGCTTTTTGTTCATTGCAAGCGCACTGCCGAGGTAGCCGCTGCCAGTATATTTTATCCCGTGCATATCGAGCGTCGCCTGTATCTTGCCGTCCTCGCCGTCCTCACCGTGAAGTGCAAGGAAAACGATATCGGCTGCTTTGCAAATCTCGATAACGTTTTTGCCGATACGTGCCCCGTCACCCGATGCCGTAAGTGCCGCAATATCGGGTGTTTCTTCGGAAACGGAATACGAAAAATCATTCTGCTCCGTTAAAAAGAGCTCATCGGGGTCGGAATACTCACCGCTATAACCGAGGAACATATCAACAAGCACTACACTGTGCCCTCTCTTTCTCAACGCTCTCGCAACACAGCTTCCGCTTGTTATCGAAACGTCCCTCTCATTTGACAGTCCGCCGCACAATACAACGATATTCATGGAGCACCTCCGTGTTATTATAGAAAAAGTATAGCACAGTACCGCCTCATACGCAAATATTTATTAAAAAAGTAGTGCACAAAGCGTGATACTATGTTATAATTACTTTTATTGAAATTCAAAG
>CAZWID010000026.1:0-13299 GCA_964634065.1 uncultured Oscillospiraceae bacterium
CGACCTTCGGGTTATGAGCCCGACGAGCTACCGGACTGCTCCACTCCGCGATATGCAGTCACTCTCTTGAGAGCCTTTACAGTATATCACACAAATTCGGCGGAGTCAATACTTATTTTCAAAATCGCAACACTTTTTTCGTTTGAAAATTAAAGCGAAAAATCATGTTGTAATAAGCGAAATACTTTGATATAATTTAATATCTATAAGTATAATTAAGTATAATCGGAGGAGGCTGACCGTGAAAAACAAAAACACACAGTCGGTGTTTGAGCCGAATACGATACCGTATCTGTTCTTCCTTGTGATATTTGCCATAGCTACCTTTTTGACGGGACTCGGGCAAAAGCTGAATCTCTATCTTGCGGCTGCCGAAGGCGTGGCAATACTTGCCCTGCTCATCTATTCGCTTGTGACGCGCAACAAGCGTCGCAAGTCGCTGAAGGCGTATATCGAATCCGTGACCTACAGTGCGGAGACAGCCAAGAACAGTACGCTCATGAATTTCCCGCTCCCTATAGTCGTTTTCAGACTGAGTGACTCGAGGATAATCTGGGGCAATGAGCTGTTCTTCGAGATATGCGGCTCTAAAGGCGCGAGAACGGAGCGGAGCGTCGCGGAGCTTATTCCCGAGTTTTCCGGCAAATGGCTTGTTGAGGGCAAAAACCGCTGCCCGACGCTTTTGAGCTTGCAGGAGCGCAAGTATCAGATATGCGGCAACATAGTCCGTTCCGGCGACGATGAGAACGAGCGCAACTACATGGGCATAACCTATTGGGTTGACGTTACGGATTACGAAGCGATACGTCAGGAATACCATGATTCTCAGCCCGTTGCGGCAATATTCGCAATAGACAACTTCGATGAGCTGATGAAAAATCAGCCGGAGCGTATCCGCAACGATCTGAGAGATGCGGTCGGAGACAAGCTTGCGCAGTGGTGCGAGGACAAAAACGGCATCCTCCGCCGCTTTGACAGAGACCGCTATATGTTCATCTTCGAATCGAGATATCTCGATGTCATGATAGAGAGCAAGTTCGACATACTTCAAGCCGTGCATCAGGTCGTCAGTCCGAGCGGTATTCATGCGACGCTGTCGATAGGCGTCGGCAGAGAGGCGGAGACCATGACGGAGGCGATGCAGTTTGCGGAGCTGAGTATCGAAATGGCACTCTCCAGAGGCGGCGACCAGGCGGTCATCAAAAACCGATACAACTTCGAATTCTTCGGCGGCAAAGCCGGCGAGGTCGAAACCAGAACAAAGGTCAAGTCCCGCGTTATGGCGAATGCCTTGGCGGAGCTTATAAAGGACGCATCGAAGGTGCTCGTCATGGGTCACCGCTTCGGTGATATGGACAGTGTCGGGGCATCCGTTGCCGTCTGTGCCGTCGCAAGAAAATTCGGTGTTCCCGCGTATATCGTTGCGGATACGGACAAGACGGCGGCAAAGTCGCTCATCGAAAAGCTCCGCAAGATGCCGGAGTACGAGAAGGCGTTCATAACGCCGCAGGAGGCAATGCTTGCAGCCGACGGGAAGACCCTGCTTGCCGTCGTGGACACGAACAGACCGGAGCAGGTCGAGGATCTTGCGCTGTTGCAATCCTGCAACAAGGTTGCCGTTATCGATCACCACCGCCGTGCCGCTACCTATATCGAGAGAGCCGACTTCAGTTATATAGAGCAATTTGCCTCCTCCGTTTGCGAGCTTATGACGGAGATCATGGAGGTCGTCATGGACAATACGGACATATTGCCGAGTGAAGCGGAGGCGATGCTGTGCGGCATAGTGCTTGACACGAAGAACTTCACCATGCGTACCGGAGAGCGCACCTTTGATGCTGCGGCATTCCTGCGCCGTGCCGGTGCGGACACGGTCGAGGTCAAGAAGCTCATGCAAAGCGGCATCGAACAGACGGTCGCAAAGTACAGGATATTGCAGGACGCAAGAACCTACCGCTCCGTCGCGATAGCGATGCCCGAGACCGAGCAGGACAGAATAGTTGCGGCTCAGGCAGCGGACGAGCTGCTGAACGTCGCGGGAGTCGAGGCGTCGATGGTCATGTATCCCAACGGTGACGGGGTCAGTGTATCGGCAAGGGCGATCGGTGACGTTAATGTGCAGATGATAATGGAAAAACTGGGCGGCGGCGGAAATCGCAATGCTGCGGCAGCGCAGATAAAGGGCATCAGTCTCAGAGAAGGCGTATCGAGGCTCATAAAGGCTATAGACGAATATATGGACAACTAAAGGAGGTATTTTCAATGAAGGTCATTTTCAATGTGGACGTTAAGGGACAGGGCAAAAAGGGTGAGATGAAGGAGGTATCCGACGGATACGCCCGCAACTATCTGCTGCCCAGAAAGCTTGCAAGCGAAGCCACTGCGGATAATATAAACACAATGAAGCTCAAGGAGAAGGCAAAAGCAGCCCAGATAGCAAAGGAAAAGGCGGAGGCGCAGGAGAATGCAAAGCGTCTTTCCGAGGTCGCCGTGACGATTCGTGCAAAAGCCGGCGGAGCGGGAAAGCTTTTCGGCTCCGTAACGAGTCAGGAGATAAGCGATGCTCTGCGTGAGCAGCACGGTATCAATATCGAAAAGAATAAGATAGTTCAGTCCGAGCCGATAAAGACCTTCGGCAGCTATACCGTCAAGGCGAAGCTCGGCTATGAGATAAGTGCCAACATAAGCGTTTTGGTGATAGAGGCATAATAAACGGTAACGGAGTAGAAGATGGAAGAACTGCTTGGCAGACAGGTGCCGCATTCGGCAGCGGCGGAGCAAGCCGTGATCGGCGCGATGCTCATTGACGCGGGCTGCATACCGGATGTCATAGAAAAGCTCAGAGCGGACGAATTTTATATTCGGCAGAACAGGGATATATTCGAAACGGTATATTCCATGTTCTCCTACGGGCAAACCATTGACCCGATAACTGTTCTCGATCAGATGAAAACAAGAGGCGTGTATTTCGACGGCAGCGACGCTTATATAGCGGAGCTCATGAATGTCACGCCGACCGCGGCAAACGTTCTCGAATATGCCGAGATAGTCAAGGACAGAGCACTGCTGCGAAACCTTGCTCAAACGGCGGATGAGATAAACAGACTCGTTTACGAGGGAACGGGCGAGGCGGAAGCAATGCTCGAAGCGGCGGAGCGCAAGATATACGCTCTGCGACAGGACAGAACGGTGGGCGGTCTCGTGCCGATATCGACCATCGTGCAAAACGTGTACGAAAACCTGTCGACCGCTGCGACCTCGGGCGCGAAGATCCCCGGTCTTTCGACGGGATTGCCGGATATCGACCGCAGCATCCTCGGTCTCAACAAGGGTGAGCTCATACTCATCGCCGCAAGACCCGGCATGGGCAAGTCGAGTATCGCGATGAATATCGCGCTGCACGTTGCGAAAAATTCGGGCAAGACCGTCGCGGTGTTCAATCTCGAAATGTCGAGAGAGCAGCTTGTCAACAGACTGCTTGCCGGAGAAGGGCTCATTCCGGCGCAGAACCTTCTCACGGGGCAGCTCAGTGCGGAGGAGTGGAAGCGTGTCGGCACAGCGGCGCAGTCGCTGTATGCGACGGATATGCGAATAGACGACAATCCGACGCTCACCGTCGCGGATATGAGCGCACAGTGCCGAAGACTGCACAATCTCGGTCTCATTGTGATAGACTATCTCCAACTCATGCAATCCGCAGGCGGGAATAAGAGCTACAGCAACGAGAACCGTCAGCAGGTCGTCTCGGATATGAGCCGTATGCTGAAGATAATGGCAAAGGAGCTGAATGTTCCGGTCATATGCTTAAGTCAGCTCAGTCGAAACTGCGAAACGCGCCCCAACAAGCGTCCCGTTTTGTCCGACCTTCGAGAGTCGGGTGCCATTGAACAGGATGCCGACGTCGTCATCGGTCTCTACCGTGACGGGTATTATAATAAGGAAGCGGAGAATCCGAACCTTGCCGAAGCGATAATACTCAAAAACAGGAAGGGTCAGACGGGTACGATAAATCTCACTTGGCTGCCGGAGTACACGACCTTCGGTTCCTGCGACACAAGATATAACGAAGATGATTATTGATTTCATAAAACGCTATTCCATGATCCGAGCAGGCGATCGTGTCCTCTGCGCCGTATCGGGCGGTGCCGATTCGATGTGCCTTTTGAAATGGATGAGCGACAATGCGCAAAGTCTCGGCATAACCGTCATGGCGGCGCATTTCAATCACTGCTTAAGAGGTGCCGAGTCCGACAGGGACGAGGTTTTCGTCAGAGAATACTGCCGCGAAAACGCAATAAGCTTTGCGGGCGGCAGAGGCGACGTTGCCGCGCTCGCAAGGGATACCGGACGAAGCACGGAGGATGCCGCCCGTGCACTGCGGTATTCGTTTTTGAAGGATGCCGCAAAGCGGATGGGCTGCAACAAAATAGCTACGGCGCACAATGCGGAGGACAATGCGGAAACCATGCTCCTGAATTTAGCAAGAGGAGCGGGTGCAAAGGGACTGACCGGTATACCTCCCGTGAGAGACGAGTTTATACGTCCGCTGCTGTCTACGACGAGGCAGGAGATACTCGACTATCTCGAAAAATGCGGCGTCGACTATGTGACCGACAGCACGAATCTCACCGATGAGTACACGCGCAACAAGCTGCGTCATAAGGTGATGCCCGTCATGACGGAGCTGAATCCGTCGTTTGCTATATCCGCACTGCGTACCGCGGAGAGTCTGCGCGACGACGATGCCTGCTTAAACCGGATGGCGCAGCGGTTCACGGATGAAAACTTCAGGGACGGCTCGTTGCCGACAGAAGCGATGGCTGCATTGCCGAGAGCGGTCGCAGTGAGAGTCTTGCGCATCATCTGCGGCAGGGGCTTAAGCTTTGTGCAGACAGAGTCGATACTTGCACTGCTCAAGTCGTCGCAAAACCGCTTTGTCGACATTCAGGGTATGCGAGTTGCGCGGGACAGGGACAGACTTGTGTTCGGTACCGACGAGCAAAAGCTCGGCAGCTATGTGATCCCGCTCGAGGGCTCGATCGATATTCCCGAGGCAGGCATCAGACTTACAACAAAATTCATAGAAAATTGCAAAAAAATCGATAACATTCACAATTTTGACTTTAAATACTCGGGCATTTGTGGTAGCATATCCCTCACACCGCGCTGCAACGGCGATAAAATCCGTTTTGTCGGCAGAGGATGTACGAAAAGCCTAAAGGAGCTTTTCCGCGAAGGCAATATACCCGTCGGGCGGCGGGACATGATACCGGTGCTCAGAGATAGGGACGGTCCCATTGCCGTCCTCGGCATGGGCATTGCCGAAAGAGTTGCCCCAAAAGTAGGAGACACGGTCTTGCGTGTTAAAATAAATAAATTATACAGTACGGGAGAGAATGAGAAAGATGAGAAATGATATCGAAAGTGTTTTCTTCACCGAGGAAGCGATAGCGGAAAAGGTCGCTGAACTCGGAGCACAGATCTCGAAGGATTTTGAAGGCAAGGATCCCATTTTTGTCGGAGTGCTGAAAGGCTGCTTTGTGTTTATGGCAGACCTTATGCGTCATGTGACTATCCCCTGCTCCGTCGATTTTATGGGAGTTTCGTCGTACAAAGGCACCACCTCCACAGGTGCGGTCGAGATACAGAAGGACCTCAAGGAGAATATCGAAGGGCGTCATATCATAATGGTAGAGGATATTCTGGACTCCGGTCTGACCCTCAGCTACTTAAAGCAGCATCTTGAGGGACGCAAGCCCGCTTCCTTCACCATTGCCACCCTCATGGATAAGCCCTCCCGCCGCAAGGCTCCCGTTTATGCTCAGTACTCCTGCTTCGAGGTGCCCGACGCTTTCGTTGTGGGCTACGGACTGGATTATAATGAAAGATACCGCAATCTGCCGTATATCGGCGTCTTGAAGCCCGAGATATATATGGGCGAATAATGATTGCTACGATAGGAAAGAAGTGATAGTTTGAACCCCAAGCGAAACAGATCCAGAGACATAGGCTTTTATGTGATCCTTCTTATCATGACCGCCGTCATAATATTTACCTTAGTCAGCGGAAGCGATACGGAGGAGATATCGTATTCCGAGGTCTATGAGCTTTTCCAAAACGAAAAGGTCAAGTCCTTTGAGTACAACGGCAGCTCCGACGTTATCAAGATGCAGGTGCGTGACGATGAAGGCGACGGTACCCATGAGGTTGAGTTCGAGGTATACAGCTTTTCGCTGTTTTATGAGGACTTCGGTGATCTCATAAAGGAACAGCACGAAAAGGGCATTATCAAGGATTACGAGATATCTCAGCCGCAGACCAATTGGTGGGCGGCACTCATCCCGTACGTCATCATGTTCGGACTCATAATCCTTTTCTGGTACATTATGATGAATAAGGCAAACGGAGGCGGCGGTGCAAACGGCATCGGCAAATTCGGCAAAGCCCGTACCAGACTCGGCAGCGAGGAGAAGAACAAGAAGACCTTCAGAGACGTTGCGGGTGCCGACGAGGAAAAGGAAGAATTGGCGGAGATCGTGGACTTTCTGCGTGATCCCAAGGCATTCACCGGAATGGGCGCACGCATACCCAAGGGCGTTTTGCTTGTAGGTCCTCCGGGAACCGGTAAGACCCTGCTTGCAAAGGCGGTAGCCGGTGAAGCCGGTGTTCAGTTCCTTTCCATTTCGGGCTCCGACTTCGTTGAGCTGTATGTCGGCGTCGGCGCAAGTCGCGTCAGGGATCTGTTTGATCAGGCAAAAAAGCTTGCTCCCGCCATCATATTCATCGACGAGATCGACGCGGTGGGTCGTCAGAGAGGCTCGGGTCTCGGCGGCGGTCACGATGAACGTGAGCAGACCTTAAATCAGCTCCTTGTCGAGATGGACGGCTTCGGCAATAACGAAGGTGTTATCGTCATGGCGGCAACCAACCGTGCCGATATCCTTGACAATGCACTACTGCGTCCCGGTCGCTTTGACAGGCAGATATATGTCGGCTTGCCCGATATAAGAGGCAGAGAGGCGATATTGCGCATCCATGCAAGAGGAAAGCTTCTTGCCGATAACGTTGACCTCAACTCCATCGCAAAGGGTACCCCGGGCTTCTCGGGTGCGGATCTTGAAAATCTGCTCAACGAGGCGGCACTGCTTGCCGTTCGTAGGAAGCACCGCTTTATCACCATGGAGGATTGCGACGAGGCAATACTCAAGGTGCAGATGGGTCCCGAGAAAAAGAGTCGCAAGATGAGCGACAAGGCAAAGCGTCTCACGGCGTATCACGAGTCCGGTCACGCTATAGCCGGCAAGTACCTTGAGCACACCGACCCCGTTCACTATATAACCATCATCCCCAGAGGACCCGCCGGCGGCTTTACGCTGTTCCGTCCTCAGGAGGATCTTGAGAGCTTCACCTCAAAGAGCGAGATGTTTGAAAATATCGTCATGTCGCTCGGCGGCAGAATTGCCGAAAAGCTGTTCCTTGACGATATATCGACGGGTGCCTCAGGTGATATCCAGCAGGCGTCGAATATCGCAAGAAACATGGTCATGCGCTACGGTATGAGCGACAGGCTCGGTCCCATACTCTACGACAGCTCCGACCACAGCATATTCATAGGTCGTGACTTCGGCACGACAAAGAGCTATTCCGAGGAAACCGCGGGCATCATCGACGAAGAAGTCAAGCGTATCTTCGACGAAGCTGCGGCACTGTGTGAGAAGATACTCACCGAGCACCGTGATCAGCTTATCGGTGTTGCCGAGTATTTGCTTGAGCATGAGAGCATCGAGGGTGCCGACTTCAACTTCTATTGCGATAACGGCTACTTCCCCGAGCCCAAGAAGGCTCCCGCAACGAGAGACGAGACCATAGAGCGTCCCGCGAGAAAGATCTCCCGTTTTGACGATCCGGCGCCGAGTGATAATTCAAGCGGCAGCGGTGATGACTTTGTGATTCCTCCCTCAAACGACGATAACAAGTAAACAAGATTCCGACGGGAGCGCATTTTTAAGGATGCGCTCCTGTTTTTTGGCTGAGGCTTATGATGCTGACCCACCCATGCTCCGCAAGAAAAATCAATTGTCAGCAGCAAAACCAACTGCCAATCCATTGTAGGGAAGGGTTATGACGCATCCGTGAACTGAGCAACGGAATTTTGCAGAAGTGTTGAAAAGAAAGCAGTGCAGATTTATCTTTTCCGCACTATATATCATCGCAGTGCAGGTTTTGCGGCGGGGTCATGACACCTGCCCTACGACGGTGCCGACAGTTTTAATCACTGCGCTGCCACGATTGATATCGGAGTAGTTCGACTCTCATTAGCTAAAACTATTGAAAAGCTTGCGAATATGTGTTAAAATCCAGTGTCACAGTGAATAACAAAGGAGCTTTAAATATATGAAATTAGGTATCGTGGGATTGCCGAACGTCGGCAAATCAACGCTTTTTAACGCAATAACGAACGCGGGTGCGGAGAGTGCAAACTATCCGTTTTGCACCATTGAGCCGAATGTGGGCATGGTCAGCGTACCCGACGAGAGACTTGACTTTCTCGCAAAGCTCTATGAGCCGAAAAAGTATACTCCCGCCGTCATAGAATTTGTCGATATTGCGGGACTTGTCCGCGGTGCAAGCAAGGGTGAGGGTCTGGGCAACAAATTCCTCTCCAACATCCGAAACACCGATGCAATAGTTCACGTTGTCAGGTGCTTTGACGATGAGAATGTCATCCATGTCGAGGGCGGCACCGACCCTAAGCGTGACGTTGAAATCATCGACCTTGAGCTCATAATGGCGGACATGGAAATGGTGCAGCGTCGCATTGAAAAGGCAAGCAAAAACGCCAAGGGCGACAAAAAGTATCTGCGTGAGGTCGAGGTTTTCACGGAGCTTTTGGAGCATCTGAACGAGGGTAAATCGGTGCGCAGCTTTGACTGTGACCCCGACGATGCCGAGCTGATTGCCACCAGTGACCTACTCACCGTAAAGCCCATAATCTATGCCGCGAACATGGATGAGGACGGCATATCGGATTACGAGAACAACGCTTATTACAAGCAGCTTTGTGAGATAGCGAGAGCCGAAAACGCAGAGGTTCTGCCAATCTGCGCAAAGCTTGAGGAGGAGATCGCGGCATTGGAGCCGGATGAGCGTGAAATGTTCCTTTCCGAGCTCGGTATGAGCGAAAGCGGACTTGACCGTATGATAAAGACCTCCTATTCCCTTCTCGGGCTCATATCCTTCCTCACCTGCGGAGCCGATGAGTGCCGCGCATGGACTATAAAAAAAGGCACCAAAGCACCCCAAGCGGCAGGAAAGATACACAGCGATTTCGAGCGCGGCTTTATCCGTGCGGAGATCGTTGCCTTTTGCGATCTCGAAGCCTGCGGTAGTATGAACGCCGCAAAGGAAAAGGGACTTTTGCGTTCCGAGGGCAAGGACTATGTTATGCACGACGGCGATGTTACGCTCTTTAGGTTCAACGTGTAATGGACAAGCTTATTTACATACTTGAAATCATCGGCGCGGCGGCGTTCGCCGTGTCCGGTGCCATGGCTGCGTTGGAGCATAAGGCAGACCTTTTCGGCGTTATCTTCCTTGCGGTCATAACCGCTCTCGGCGGCGGCGTTATAAGAGATCTCCTTTTGGGGCAGACTCCGCCCAAAATGTTCGTGAGCTACGTCTACTTTGCTGTTGCCGTTGTTGCCGCTCTCATCGTCTTTGCGGATGCGTATATCCGCCGCGACAGATATCGCAGGCACCGCGATAAGCTTGACAGCGTCAACAACATTTTCGATGCGGTGGGACTTGCCGTTTTCACTGTGTCCGGTATGAACACAGCCATGCAGCAGAGCGATAATGTGCTGCTTATTCTGATACTCGGTATGTGTACCGGTGTCGGCGGCGGTATGCTGCGTGACATGATGATAAACACCATGCCGAAGGTGCTGAGGAAGCGCATATATGCCGTGGCGTCGCTCATAGGCGGCGGCGTTTATTGGGGGCTGTATACTTTGGGGCTGAATGAGTTCGCGTCGGTTCTCATCGGCATGGCGGTCATATTCGCACTCAGGGTGCTTGCCACGGTGTACAAGTGGAATCTTCCCGCCGTAAACGACAATTAAAAAAACAAGCCACTTTCGCTATTGACAGAGAAGGCGGTTTTGTGGTATCCTAACTGAAAAGGGAGTAGCTGGCGCATCCCATGCGCTCCATGCATCGTCATCACGGTCGAAAGACTCGGTGCATGGGATACATTTTTGTATTTGCAAGACTTTTACGGAATAATTGCCGTAGAAGTCTTTTTTTATTTTCTGCGGCAGCTAAGCTAAAGAGAGTCGAACACTATCGGTTTTGCTATGCTGATTTTCGCCCATGCTGCGTTAAATCCCTTGGCAATACGACAGTATTCCCTGTTGGCTTTGCCTTGCCTGTACAAAAATCAACTATAGCAAAACTGTGTAGCACCTGTTCGGCAGGCAATTTTCGAGGGATTTTCGCTTTTTGAGATGCAGATGGGCTGACGCCCATCAAGACGAAAAGGGCGAAAAGCACCGAAAAGGGGCGCCGACAGGCGACAGGGTTCGGCTCTCTTTAGCTTATGAAAGGGTGACTTTATGAATTACTATTGCGAAGAAAAGGAAAAGGTGCTTGAAAAGCTGCAAAGCTCGGCAGAGGGTCTAAGCTCTCATGACGCCGAAAAGAGACTTAATGAGCACGGCAAAAACAAGCTCCGTGAAGCGGAAAAGGATTCTCTCGTAAAGCGGTTTTTCGCTCAAATGAAGGATCCGATGATAATCATCCTCCTGTGCGCCGCCGCGATATCGGGCGTTTTGGCGGTAAGTCAGGGAGACAGCTTTGCCGATGTTATCATCATTCTTGCCGTCGTCATCGTAAATGCGGTGCTCGGCGTGTATCAGGAGAACAAAGCGGAAAAGGCGATAGAGGCATTGCAGCAGATGTCCGCCGCAACCTCAAAGGTTCTGCGTGACGGCAGGATATGCGCCGTTCGCAGTGAGGATATCGTACCGGGTGACATTGTGCTCCTCGAAGCGGGCGATGCGGTTCCGGCTGACGGCAGGATAATCGAAAGCGCAAGCCTGAAGATCGAGGAGGCGGCACTCACAGGCGAGTCCGTTCCCGTCGAGAAAACGACCGATGCGATAATCTCGGGAAACGTGCCTTTGGGCGACCGAAAGAATATGGCGTACATGGGCTCTACCGTCGTTTACGGCAGAGGCGTTATGCTCGTCTGCTCAACGGGTATGGACACCGAAATGGGCAAGATAGCGGATGCACTGGCAAAGGCGGAGCAGGGAGAAACTCCCCTGCAGCTAAAGCTCAATCAGCTCAGCAAGATACTGACCTACCTTGTGCTCGGCATATGCGCCGCCGTCTTTGCGGTGCAGCTTATCCGTGCCCGCGGCTTTGAATTTGAAGCGGTGCTCGATTCGTTTATGATTGCGGTGTCTCTGGCGGTTGCCGCTATCCCCGAGGGTCTTGCCGCTGTTGTCACGCTGGTGCTGTCCATAGGCGTCACCAATATGTCGAAGCGCAACGCGATAATCCGCCGCCTGACCGCCGTCGAGACTCTCGGCTGCGCTCAGATAATCTGTTCGGATAAGACCGGTACGCTCACGCAGAACAAGATGACCGTCGTCGATTCCTTCGGCGGCGACGAAAAGCTTTTGGCTTCCGCAATGGCACTGTGCTGCGATGCGGAGCTGCAAAGCGACGGTGAGGTCACCGGTGAGCCCACCGAGGCGGCACTTGTGCAATGGGCAAAGAATTTGGGACTTCCCAAGGATGAGCTGAAAGCATCCCTGCCGCGCTGCGGCGAAGCACCGTTTGATTCGGGACGCAAGATGATGAGCACCCTGCACAATGCGCAAAACGGCGTTGTACAGTACACGAAGGGTGCACCCGACGTTGTTATTGATCGCTGCGACCGTTACCTCGAAAACGGCGAGATAAGACCCATGACCGAGGAACAGCGCGAAAAGATATTTGCGGCAAACAAGGCGATGGCGGATAAGGCACTGAGGGTTCTTGCCTGTGCATCGAAGGAATACGCCGCGCTTCCGGACAGCACAGATCCCGCAGAGCTTGAAAACGGACTGTGCTTCATAGGGCTTGCAGGCATGATCGATCCGGTACGTCCCGAGGTCAAGGCGGCAATCGAAGAATGTAAGGGCGCGGGAATCAGAGCGATAATGATAACCGGCGACCATGTCGACACCGCGACGGCAATTGCCAAAGAGCTCGGCATTCTCCGTGAGGGAGACAGAGCGGTCACCGGTGCCGAGATATCCGCGATGAGCGACGAAGAATTTGAAGCGGTGTTCCGAGACATCAGCGTCTACGCCAGAGTTCAGCCCGAGCACAAGACACGCATCGTAAGAGCATGGCAAAATGCGGGCTTTGTCACTGCGATGACCGGCGACGGTGTTAACGATGCTCCGTCAATAAAAACCGCCGACATCGGCGTCGCAATGGGCATCACCGGTACGGACGTTACTAAAAACGTCGCGGACATGGTGCTGTCGGACGACAACTTTGCGACTATCGTCGGTGCGGTCGGTGAAGGACGCAGAATATACGACAACATCCGTAAGGCGATACAGTTTTTGCTTGCGTCGAATCTCAGTGAGGTCATAAGTATTTTCGTTGCGACGCTCCTCGGCTTCACCATTTTGCAGCCCGTGCACCTTCTGTGGATAAACCTTGTGACGGACTGCTTCCCCGCACTTGCGCTCGGCATGGAAAAGAGTGAAAAGGACATCATGCGCCGTTCTCCCCGCCCCGCCAATGCGGGAATATTCGCAGGCGGTATGGGCGTTGATATCGCATATCAGGGCGTTTTGGTGACGGCTCTCGTTCTGTTCTCCTACTTCCTCGGACACTATATCGAAAGCGGCGTTTGGGAGATCGCGAACTCTCCCGACGGTACGACGATGGCGTTTTTGACGATGAGCATGGCGGAGATATTCCACTCCTTCAATATGCGTTCTCAGCGCGGCAGCATCTTCCTCATGGGTACGCACAATATGGCTCTCTACCTTGCCGCGGTCGGTTCGCTCATCATGACCACGGTCGTATGTGAGGTTCCCGTGCTGGCAAACGCCTTCGGCTTTACCGCGGTCGACTTCGGTGAATATGCGATCGCGATAGGTCTCGGCTTCTGCGTGATACCCATAGTCGAGTTGGTAAAATTTGTACAGAGAAAAATCGGTTGACAATGCGTGATATCGGTGATAATATTATAAAATCAGCGATGACGGAGACAAAAAGTCACCAACCCAC
>CAZWID010000027.1:0-13041 GCA_964634065.1 uncultured Oscillospiraceae bacterium
TCTGGAGCAGAATGTTCAAAACGTCGGGATGCGCCTTTTCTATCTCGTCGAACAGTACGACGGAATAGGGCTTGCGGCGTATCTTCTCGGTGAGCTGACCCGCTTCGTCGTAGCCGACATATCCCGGGGGTGAGCCGATGATCCTCGACACCGAGAACTTTTCCATAAATTCCGACATATCAAGCCTTATGAGACTTTCCGGCGAATTGAAAAGATCCTCCGCAAGACGCTTTACAAGCTCCGTCTTGCCGACACCCGTTCCGCCGACAAAGATAAAGCTTGCGGGCTTACGCTTTGCCTTAAGTCCCACTCTGCTGCGGCATATTGCCGAACAGACGGCGTTTATGGCTTCATTCTGTCCCACAATATGGGCACGGAGTCTGTCTCCGAGAGCGGCAAGACGCTCTATCTCGTCGGTCTTTATGCTGCTTGCGGGGATCTTCGTCCAAAGCTCTATGATTCTCGCAAGATTATCCGTCGTGAGCTCGGGTCTGCCGGAAAGCTCAAGCTCCGCTATCTCGCTCTCACGCTTCATTTCCTTGGCTCTCAAGGTCGCGATACGCTCGTATCTCTTGTCAAGCTCCTCGTTTGCGTTCTCTCCCGTGGGAGGATCCGCACTCACAAGTGCCTCGCGCTCAAAACGGAGATTATCGAGATCGCGCTCCGCCTCAAGACGGCGGTTTATGCTGTCATCCTTGAGATTTACATCGGAGCAGGCTTCGTCGATGAGGTCTATCGCCTTGTCGGGCAAAAAGCGATCTGTTATATATCTCTCCGACAGTCTGACCGCCTCACGGCACATTTCGTCGCTTATCTTAACGCCGTGGTAGTCCTCATAATAGTGAGCGATGCCCTTCAGTATCTCGACGCTGTCCTCTATCGACGGTTCGTTTATCGTGACGGGTTGGAACCTACGCTCCAATGCCGAATCCTTTTCGATATGCTTGCGGTATTCCGTGAAGGTCGTTGCGCCGATTACCTGTATTTCGCCTCTTGAGAGTGCGGGCTTTAGGATGTTTGCGGCGTTCATGCTGCCCTCGGCATCGCCGGCTCCGACAATGTTGTGTACCTCGTCGATGACGAGTATGACGTTGCCCTGCTTGCGTATATCCTCGATGAGCCCCTTCATGCGGCTCTCGAACTGACCTCGAAACTGCGTTCCGGCTACAAGTGCCGTCAGGTCGAGAAGGTA
Organism: uncultured Oscillospiraceae bacterium; assembly: GCA_964634065.1. Taxonomy (GTDB): domain Bacteria; phylum Bacillota; class Clostridia; order Oscillospirales; family Oscillospiraceae; genus F23-B02. The sequence continues at coordinate 1,193 of CAZWID010000027.1, forward strand.
TACCTCCTTATCGCGAAGCTTCAGAGGCACTTCCTTTGCCGCTATCTTCTGAGCAAGTCCCTCGGCAACGGCGGTTTTGCCGACACCGGGCTCACCGATGAGGCAGGGGTTGTTCTTCTGACGGCGGTTGAGTATCTGAATAACGCGCTCCAACTCCTCTTTTCTGCCTATCATACTGTCGAGCTTGCCGTCGCGCGCTCTTGCCGTCAGGTTAATGCAATAGCTGCCGAGGAACTTTCCGACCGATTTTGCGCCGTCCTTCTGCTCCTTTTTCGGTTGCGCCGGCTCACCCGATACCGCGGGAACGTCCTTTGACTGGTTGCCGCCGTTTTGATTTGCGCCGAAAAGACGGTTTAAAAACGGAAAAGTCGCGGTCTTGCCGTCGTCATCCGTGCTGTCATCGTCGGCTTCCTGTTCGATACCGAGAAGACTCTCCATACCGTCAAGTGCACCCATCATCTCACCGGCAAGGTTATCGACATCGTCATCGGATATGCCGAGCTTATCTATCATATCGTCAACGGGCTTTATATGCAGCTCTCTTGCGCATTTGAGGCAGAGTCCTTCGTTTTTCGTCTCGCCGTTTTCGACTTTGGTTATGAAAACTATGGCAAGGTTTTTCCCGCAGCGTGAACAAATTCTTTTTTGCATAATGATCTCCAATCCGCCCGAAAGGGCATCACCACGTCAAAACGCGGCTTTTTTGTATGATAAGCACATCGTCACCCGCAAAAACGGCTGCGATTGCGGAGCTTTGCTTTGATACATCCGTCGGCTTCATATCCGTTCCGCAAAGGAGGACACGGTCTCTTTCGAGGAGAAGCGTTCTTTTGCCTTCGGCATCTATCGAAACGGGAGCTTCGGTCTCGAGTCTGCCGAGTACTTCGAGCGATTCGGAAAGGCAAAGCACCTCTCCCGCACCGCCGCTTTCGTACCGACCCGTTAAGACCGCAACGAAGCCGTCACCGAAGGCGCAGTCTCGGATAACTCTGCCTGCTTCACGGCTTGCGATATCGCCGTCGATATCGGATACATAGACCGTGCTCTCACTCACAAGGCAGAGCGCGGTGTCGGACATCCAGTGTGCGCCTTCCGCCGAGACCGATACCTCCGACAGAGTCTTTCCGCTTTCGGTCGAAACTATCCTGAGCTTATTATCACCGACTATCGCAAGGTATTCGCCGTTTGGCGAAAGTGCGACGGTATGCGGCATAAAGCTTGCAATGTCGTATTTCATGACGGCTTTGAGGTCTGCATCCAACACCGTGACGGTCGCAAAAGCGGTATCCGCCGAGGTGCACAGAGCAACGCCGCCGTCCGACAGAGAAGCTGAAATGAGTTCATTTTCCGTGCTGCCGCTTTCGTATTTGCCGTCACCGTAAAGTATGATCCAAAAGCTGCCGCCGCAGTCCCAAACCATACTCATGTCACCGCAATCGGCAAAACGCGGCTCCTTCATCGAAAGCTCTTTGCAAAGCATTTCGTTTCCGTTCAAATCATACAGACGCAGCTCCGTTTTAGAGCAGACGGCAAAGCAATTTTCCGCTGCGGCGAAGCTCTGCCCACTGTCGGAAGCATACATAAATGCCTCCGTCGGCTCACGCTTTTTAAATGCGATAAGGCACAGCAGCACCGCAGCAGCGGTAAGCAGCAGGAAAACGAGAGTCCTCTTTCGCAATACGATCAGTCCTTTTGCATCATCTCGCCAACGGGACCGTCATACCAAACTCTGTTCAGATAAAGACCCTGAGGCGGCATAGTGGGACCGGTCAGACGTCTGTCACCTATTTCGAGAAGGTGAGGAATGTCCTCCGGTATGAGCTTACCGCAGGCTGCATATACCATTGTTCCCACTATTGCACGACACATATTATAAAGGAAGCCGTTTGCGCAAACGGAAACCGTTATCGTGTCGCCCTCTTTGACCGCTTCGCACGAATAAACCGTGCGAACGGTGGTCTTTGTCTCCGTTCCGAGGCTCCTGACTGCCGCAAAATCATGCGTTCCGACGAATGCCGCAGCCGCTCTCTGCATTCTGCCCATATCCAAGCTTTTCGGATAGAAGCAAACTCTCTTTTCGAGGAAAGGGTCTCGGATATTTGAATTGTGTATCTTATAAATGTATTCTTTTTTTATGCAGGAAGATATCGCATTGAAATCCTCCTCCGCCTCCACCGCATCGACAACCGCGATATCGTCGGGAAGTCGGGAATTTGCTGCAAGCGCAAAGCGGTCTATGGGTATGCGGCAATCGGTCTTGAAGTTGGCGCAGTATCGCAGCGCGTGAACTCCCGCATCCGTTCTGCCGCAGCCCGTGAGCTTCACCGGATGCTCGCAGATCTTTTCAAGTGCCGCCTGCACCGTCGCACAGACGGAAACGTCGTTTTTCTGCACTTGCCAACCGTGATACCGCGACCCGTCATATTTTATTCTCAGTGCAATGTTTCTCATGACTTATAACCCGAAGTGCTTCATCACGAATATCGCCGCCAAAAACAGAACTCCCAAGCCGAAGGCGGCAAAATCGATGCCATGGAATTTCAGCTTTTTCATTCTCGTTCTGCCCTCGCCGCCGTGATAGCAGCGGCTTTCCATCGCCACGGCAAGCTCATCGGCACGGCGAAACGCCGATATGAACAGCGGAACAAGTATCGGCAGCAGAGCCTTTGCACGGCGGACTAAGCTTCCGCTCTCGAAGTCCGCACCTCTTGCCTTTTGAGCGGACATTATCTTATCCGTCTCCTCGATGAGGGTGGGGATAAAGCGCAGTGCCATGCTCATCATCATGCTCATCTCATGCACGGGAACCTTTATCTTCTTGAGCGGATTGAGTAGTCTCTCAAGTCCGTCGGTCAACGCCATGGGGCTTGTCGTATACGTCAGCATAAAGGTTCCGACGATCAAAAGAACTATTCTCACCGACATGAACAGAGCCTTTTTAAGACCCTCCCATGTGATTATCCAGCCCTCGACTATCGGCGTACCGTCGGTGTAGAAAATATTCAGTGCGGCGGTCAGAACGATGATGAGGATAAGCGGTTTTAAGCCCTTAAACGCCGTTTTGGGCTTTATTCTCGACACCAGCATACACAGTGCGATGACGGCGATGACGAATATATAGCTTATCCAATCGACCGCATTGAACAGACCGACAATGTAGACTATGACAAGCAGCAGCTTCGTTCTCGGGTCAAGGCGGTGCGCAACGGTGTCACCGGGGAAGTACTGACCCAGTGTTATGTCCTTCAGCATTTTGCCGCACCTCCTCTTAGGGTTTTAAGTGCGGAAAGAAGCTGCTCCGAGGTATATATCGACTCGGGAAGCCTTATCCCTCTTTTGCGCAGTGCCATGGCAAGCTCCGTTGCGGCGGGGACGTCAAGTCCTATCGCTTTGAGCTCCTCCGGATGAGAGAACACCTCTTTCGGCGTTCCGTCAAACTCTATATGACCGCCGTTAAACACTATAAGCCTGTCGGCAAGGCGGGCAACGTCCTCCATACTGTGGCTTACGATAACGACCGTCGACCCCGTCTTTTCCCTGTAATCGCAGATGTTGCCGAGTATTTGACGGCAGCCCGCGGGATCGAGTCCCGCCGTGGGCTCGTCGAGTATCAGAACGCCGGGACGCATTGCGATAACACCCGCTATCGCAACTCTGCGCTTTTGACCGCCGGAGAGCTCCAAAGGAGATTTCTCGAAAAGCTCCTCGGATACGCCGACGAAGCCCGCAGCTTCGCGGACTCTTTCGTCGACCTCCGCCTCCGACAGCCCCATGTTTTTGGGACCGAAGGCGATATCGGCAAAGACCGTTTCCTCGAAAAGCTGATACTCGGGATACTGGAAGACAAGTCCCACCTTGAATTTGACCTTTCTCGTCGCCTCCTTCGAGGCGAATATATCCTCACCGTCGACCGTGACGCTGCCCGCCGTCGGCGGAAGCAGCCCATTCAAATGCTGTATGAAAGTCGATTTACCGGAGCCCGTGTGCCCTATGAGCCCGACAAGCTGACCGTGCGGTATCTCGACATTTATATCGTCTATTGCGACCTTTTCAAACGGCGTCCCCGCACTGTAGGTGTGGCGGAGAGCCTTGACAACTATTTCAGACATTTCCGATTTCCTTTGCAATTTCATCGGCACATTCTTCGATTCCCAGTGCCGTCAGCGAAAAAGACGCTCCCGTTTTGTTGAGCTCGTACAAAAGCTCCGTCGTCACGGGGACACCGAGTCCCTCCGTGCGCATAAGCTCGACCCGAGAAAACACATCAGACGGTGTCCCGTCGGCTTTAACGCAGCCGTCGGACATGACAATGAGCCTGTCCGCATCGATACATTCCGACATATGGTGCGTTATCAAAACGACCGTCATGCCCTTTTCGCGGCAAAGCTTCGTCACGGTTTTGATGACCTCACGGCGACCCTTGGGGTCGAGCATTGCCGTCGGCTCATCGAGCACAACAACCTCGGGCTCCATCGCAATAACGCCCGCTATGGCAACTCTCTGCTTTTGACCGCCGGAGAGCAGGTGCGGAGCATGGAGGCGGAAGTCGAACATATCGACCTGCTTTAAGGCATTGTCGACTCTTTCTCTTATCTCCTCGGAGGGTATGCCGAGGTTCTCGGGTGCGAAGGCAACATCGTCCTCAACGACGTTTGCGACTATCTGATTGTCGGGGTTTTGGAATACCATGCCCACCTTGCGGCGAATTGCAATGGTCTTTTCCTCATCGAGAGTATCCATCCCGTCTATGAGCACCGTTCCCTTCGTGGGAAGCAGTATCGCATTAAGATGCTTTGCGAGGGTGCTTTTGCCGGAGCCGTTATGACCGAGCACGGCAACAAAGCTGCCCTTTTCAATTGAAAGATCGACACCCTTTAAGCTTTCAAGCTCATCGCCGGGATAGGTATAGTGCAGATCCTTTATCTCTATAATCGTGTTCATTTATCTCTCCCATCGGCAGCTTGCACCGCAGGGTAGTACAAGACCGCTGTCCGTAACGGGAAGTCCGAGCTCCTCCGCTTTCGAGCTGCCGCCGAATTTTTTTGTGAATATGCTTTCCGTCACATAAGACAGCACCGATGGCGCAAGTCCCGTCGTGTAGGAATTTATAAGCACGAAAAGCGACTCATCGGACAAAACCTCCGCACACAGCGAAACAAACTGCCACAGATTTTGCTCCAGCTTCCATACCTCGCCGCCGGGTCCTCTGCCGTAGGACGGAGGATCCATGATTATCGCATCGTATCTGCGACCTCTGCGGATCTCACGCTCAACGAATTTGGCGCAGTCATCCACTATCCAGCGGATGGGCGCATCCTTGAGCCCCGATGACGCGGCATTTTCCTTTGCCCATGCGACCATGCCCTTTGCCGCATCGACATGACACACCGCCGCTCCCGCCTTTGCACAGGCAACGGTTGCCGCACCGGTATAGGCAAAGAGGTTCAAAACGCTTATGGGTCTGCCTGCCGATTTTATTTTATCCATTGCCCAGTCCCAGTTCGATGCCTGCTCCGGAAACAGTCCCGTATGCTTGAAATTCATAGGCTTTACATTAAAGGTAAGCTCGCCGTAATGTATTTGCCAGCTTGCGGGAAGTCCGCCCTTATCCCAACTGCCGCCGCCTGTCTCACTGCGGCGGTACCTTGCGTCACGGCAGCTCCAACGGCTGTCCGTCTTGGGCGTTTTCCATATTGCCTGAGGGTCGGGACGCACAAGATTGAACTTGCCCCAACGCTCGAGCTTTTCTCCGTCCGAGCAATCAATTAGCTCGAAATCGTTCCATTTATCAGATATCCACATATATTATACCTACCGATTATAATATGACACGCTATTATACCACTCTTTGAGCACGGTTTCAATTACGGCATTATGAATTTTTCCGATTTTTCGGTTCACCGACTTTTCACGGATTGTTTAAAAAATCTTTTGCCTTTGTTCATTACTTTGACATAAAGCTCGTGTATTATAGCCTCACAAGCAACGGAGGTGTGCGTTATGGATGATAACAGAGACAAAAACATAACCGAGCAAAGAAGCGACCGTCAAAGCGAAGCTTACACTCCCTCCGGTGTGAACGGCGAATACCGCTTCACCAGACCGCAGAGCAAGCTGTACGAGGATGCGGAATACGTTCCGCAATCGGAGAGCACCGAGTTTCCGAAATACTATGTACCGAATGACAAAAAGCCAAAGGAAAAGACCTCGGGCAAAAAGCATCTCGGCGTAAAGATCGCCGCGCTGTGCCTTGTATGTGCCCTCTTGGGCGGCGGTGCAGGTGCCGCGGCAGGTATATATTTTTCATCCGGTAGCGAAGAAGCCGAATATAAATACGACAGTGCAAAGCAGGATACTCCGATAGTTCATTCGTCGGGGACGGCGGTCAGCACGGGAACAAGCACGGCAAACGACGTTTATTCTCTTGCCTGTACTCAGACCGTCGGTATAACCACCGAGGTAACGTATCAGAATATGTTCGGTCAGACTAGCTCCTCGGCTGTTTCCGGTTCGGGCTTTGTCGTTACGACGGACGGTTATATAATGACCAACTATCACGTTATCGAATACGCCTATGAGTACGGTTACACAATATCCGTCATGTTCAAGGACGGAAGCACTTATGAAGCAAGCATAGTCGGTGTCGAGCCCGATAACGACGTTGCGGTTCTTAAGATCGATGCCACGGGACTTTCTCCCGTTGCCATTGCCGACAGCGACAATATTCTTGTCGGTGACACTGTGTATGCGGTTGGTAATCCTCTCGGTGAGCTTGACTTCACGATGACGACAGGCTCCGTCAGTGCGCTTGACCGCAGCATAACGACGGATGAGGATCAGCCGGCGATCAATATGTTCCAGTTTGACGCAGCCGTCAACTCCGGTAACTCGGGCGGACCCGTATACAACACCTCCGGCGAGGTCATCGGCATCGTCACGGCGAAGGCGTCGGACAGCGGCGTTGAGGGAATAGGCTTTGCCATTCCGATAAACGATGCGGTCGACATTGCAAACGACCTCATAACAAAGGGCTATGTCACCGGTAAGGCGTACCTTGGTGTCACACTTGATAACAGATACACTTCGGTTTATGCCGATTATTACGGTCTGCCCGAGGGCGCATATGTCTACTACGTCGAAAAAGGCAGCTGTGCAGACGAAGCCGGTATTACCTCCGGCGATATTATCACCAAGGTCGGTGATTACGATATAACGAGCTACAGTGATCTTGCCACGGCGATCCGTCAGTTCAAAGCGGGCGACACCGTCAAGATAACGGTCTACCGTTCAAACGATTACGTTAAGCTCAGCGTTACCTTTGACGAGTCGAAGCCGAACACCGATTCAAACGGTGTGAACGAATCCGGTCTCTCGACTCATCCGCAAAACGGCAGAGGTTAACCGATTAAATTTCGATACTTTTCTTCTCCTTATACATCCTCTCTATTTCTCCAAAACAAAGGGCCGTCGGTTTATCCGACGGTTCTTTGTTTTGTGTATTGCTGTGCAAAAGCTGCACAGCAATACACAAAAATGCTATTTACTTTATCGAACTACCGTGCTATTATGCTAACGTGATAATTCGATGAATAGTGAGGAAGATTAAATGAAAAAGCTTATTGCACTGCTTTTAGCGGTGATGACCTTATTTACACTGTGTGCCTGCGGCAGCCTCGAAAAGGATGACGGTAAATCGGCAGGTGCGGTTTCGGAAGACGATCTGGGTGACGGCTTTGTGCTCAAGGTCGGCTTTGATGCGGAATTTCCCCCCTACGGTTACCTTGCCGATAACGGTGAGTACGACGGTTACGATCTTGCTGTCGCAAAGGAGCTGTGCGACCGTCTCGGTTGGGGCTTTGAGGCTGTACCCGTAAAGTGGGAGGCAAAGGATAAGGAGCTCGAAGCCGGAAACATTAACTGCATCTGGAACGGCTTTACCTGCACCGGTAAGGAAAACGATTACACATGGTCGATCCCTTACGCCGACAACAGCATCGTCATCGTTGTGAAGAAGGATTCCGGTATCGACTCACTTGCAGACCTTGCAGGCAAGAAGCTTATGGTTCAGGCTGCATCCTCGGGACTTGAGGCGGTCAATGCCAACGAAGAATTTAAGAGCAGTCTCGCTGAGCTCATCGAGCTTTCGGACTACAGTCTCGGCTTCATGGAGCTGCAAAACGGCACCGTCGATGCGATAGCGGTTGATGTCGGCGTCGCAATGGCACAGATCGCTCAGCGCGGCGACGATTATGTGATCGTATCCGAGGCACTTTCGAGTGAGCAGTATGCGGTCGGGTTCTTAAAAGGCAACACCGCACTGTGCGATGCGGTAAACGCGGAGCTGCAAAAGATGGCGGACGACGGTACACTTCTCAAGATTGCCCGGTCCTCGGACTACGTTGAGCGCGGTCTTGTGATAGAAAACCTCATTCTTATAAAATAATACGCTTTGACCCACCGCCTTTTGCGGTGGGTCTCGAGAGGTCTTTATGGAATTTCAAACCGTTTTAATCGAGCTTATTCGCTGCTTCGGCACGACGCTTGCGATTTTTCTGCTGACGCTCATAGGGTCGCTGCCGTTGGGACTTGCGGTTTGCTTCGGACGGCGAGCCAAAAATGCCGTCTTGAGGAATGTCACAAGGGTGTATATATCAATAATGAGAGGAACACCGCTCATGCTGCAGCTTTGGGTGGTGTTTTTCGGACTGCCGATGCTGCTGAATTGGGGCTTCGGTCTGTTCGGACTGCGCTATGTCGTATCCTCCGAATGGAGATTTACGGCGGCGATAATCGCTTTCGTCGTAAACTATGCGGCATATTTTGCGGAGATCTATCGCTCCGGCATCGACTGTATCCCCAAGGGGCAGTATGAGGCGGCGCAGGTTCTCGGCTACGGCAGAGCGCAGACATTTTTCAAGCTCATATTGCCGCAAATGGTCAAGAACGTGCTCCCATCCGTGACAAACGAGGTCATAACGCTCGTAAAGGACACCTCATTGTGCTATTCGATAGGACTTGTCGAAATGTTCACCAGAGCGACGCAGATAGCAAACAGCAGCTCCGAGAACTTTTTCGTCGCTTTTGCGACGGCGGGCGTCATGTACTACATCTTCAACTTTGTCGTCGCATGGGTGATGGAACGCTGCGAAAAGGCGATGAACTACTATAGCTGAGAGGTGCGCAAATGATACTTGAAATGACGGACATCCGCAAAAGCTTCGGCGGAGTTGAGGTGCTCAAAGGGATTGACCTCGGTGTCGATACGGGCGAGGTCGTATCGATAATAGGACCGTCCGGCTCCGGCAAATCGACGCTTTTGCGTTGTGCGACCTTTTTGGAGACGGCGGACGGCGGCGAGATAAAGTATATGGGCAGCACCGCAGCACACACCGATGATGACGGCAAGATACACTATGTGTCACAAGCAGAGTTAAAAATGCTCAAAAGCTGCTTCGGACTGGTGTTTCAGCAGTTCAATCTGTTCCCGCACTATACGGTGCTCAAAAATATCACGGATGCACCGATCAGCGTCCGTAAACGTGATAAAAAGACCGTCACCGAGGAGGCGATGCGCCTTCTCGACAAGATGGGACTTTCCGATAAAGCAAACGAATACCCGTTGCACCTTTCGGGCGGTCAGCAGCAGAGAGTGGCAATTGCGCGTGCACTCGCGATGAAGCCCGATATACTGTTTTTCGATGAGCCGACAAGTGCGCTTGATCCCGAGCTCACCGGTGAGGTCCTGAAGGTCATAAAGCAGCTTGCCGACGAGAAAATGACGATGGTCATCGTAACTCACGAGATGGCGTTTGCAAGAGCGGTGTCCGACCGCGTGATATTCATGGACGGCGGCGTCATCGTAGAACAGGGCGACCCCGACAAGGTGTTCGGCTCACCCAACGAAGAACGCACCAAGCACTTCCTCAACTTAAGCTAAAGGTTAAGGTACGAACTTTTCCGATGTCAGTCATCGCAGTGCAGCTATTAAAACTGCCGGCACCGTCGTAGGGCGGAGTCATGACTCCGCCGCAAAACCTGTACTGCGACGATATACAGTGTGAAAAAGATAAATCTGCAATGCTCTCTGTCTTTTCAGCACTTTTGCAAAATCATGCTGCTGAGCTCACGGAAGGGTCATTACCCTTCCCTACAACGGATCGGCAGTTGATTTAGGTACTGACAGTTGATTTTTCTTACAGAGCATACATAACACGGGTTCGTATGCGTCCCGTTTGCTTACGCAAAAAGTCCGCTCCGGTGTGGGGCGGACTTTTGCTATATGCGAAACTATGCGATTATGCGTTTTCGATGCTGTTTACAAACAGGGTGTTTTCCGCATCGGAGGGGATGAGGAAGCCGTTTCTCGGGGAAACCGAGAAGGCTTCGACTGCGGGACCGTCCATAAGGCAGCTGCGCTTAAACTGCTGCGAGAAGTAACGCTTGCAATAGCTCGTGAGCCACTTTACGAGCTCCTCATCGGAAAATTCATCGTGCCAAACGGTCTTTGCGATACGCAGAGTCTTTGCCGGTGAGAAGCCGCAGATCATCATCTTGTGGGTGAAGAAATCCTGCAAGGAGTAAGAGCCGACGCTTTCCTCACTCTTTTGCTCGATCTCATCGGCGGTGATGGGCAAAAGCTCCGGCGTTACGGGGCAGTCCAAAACGTCCCAAAGTGCATCGGCAAGCACCTTGTCGTCGGTGTGCTGTGCGATATAGCGGACGCCCGCACGCACCTGAGTCTTTGTCAGTCCCATATTGACATCGTACATACTGGTGTGGTCGCCGTTATAGGTGCACCAACCGTCGACAAATTCGCTCAAATCCTCGGTGCCGACATCCAGACCGTTGACCTTGTTTGCAATGTCCATGAGCACCTGAGTGCGCTCACGTGCCTGCGCGTTTTCAAAGGCGACGGAGTAATCGTCATGTGCGTGACCTATATCGTCAAAGTGCTTGTACACGCTCTCACCGATATCGATGACACGAACCTCCGCGCCTACCTGCTCCGCGACGATTATCGCATTGGACTTGGTACGGGAGGAGGTGCCGAAGCAAGGCAGAGTGCAGGCAACGACATTCGTCGACGGCAGACCCATACGCTTCATCGCCTCGGCGCAAATCATAACACAAAGCGTGGAATCGACACCGCCGGAGATACCGACGACGCAATGGTCAAGCCCCGCATACTGCATACGTTTAATGAGACCGGACACCTGAATGTCTATCATTCTGCGGCAGTACTTGCCCATATCGCGCTCAAACTCCGGCAAATGCGGCAGCTTGCGGTAAGTGCGTGTGAGTGTAGTCTCGCACAGCTCATTGTCCCAACGGAACTCATAGTGCGGATAGGTACCGACGCCGAAGGAGCCCGCCTTACGGCGAAGGTTTTCGATATAATCCATATCGACCTCGGAGATGACCATACAGTTTTCACACTCATCGGACGCAAGCACCTGACCGTTTTCCGCTATCATACACAGACCGGAGAACACATTGTCGGTGCTGCTCTCGCCCTTACCGGGAGCGGCAAGGAGCATGGCGCACTTGAGGTTCTCGGAGCGGTACTTGATTTTCGCGGTCGCCTCGTCCGCGGAGCTGACCGTTGCGGGGAAGGACGCAAGGCTCACGATGAGACTTGCACCGGAGAGAGCATGGCGGGAGGCGGGAGCGATGACGGCATCGGCATCGTTTCCGAGCTCGACCGCGATCGAAAGAGCGCGGGGAAAGTCTGCGCTTATGATTATCTCGGTGCCGAAATCGACGTCAAACTGCCCCTCGGAGCCGAAGGAAACCGTGCGAATCTCCTTTTCGGGAGCGGTAAAGGGCGTGCCTTTTACCTCGGTTCTCGG
>CAZWID010000028.1:0-12970 GCA_964634065.1 uncultured Oscillospiraceae bacterium
TAAATTCGCACATTCGGTAAAATTACTTCGAGTTTGGGTCGTTTGGATGACCATTGTTATCGGTTTCACCGAAAATTCGGGGTTTTGTGCAAGCTGTTCTGCCAATTGTTCGACATTTTCGCAAAGAATGTGCTCTTTGCACCAACCGCACACCGCCTCGACCTCGGGATGATTTTTCATTCCGATAATGACCACCAGACGTCCTTCGGCACTTGCGTCGTTCACTATCTTATGTATGCGTTTTACCTTGGGACAGGTGGCATCGCTTATCTGCGCTCCCCTTTCCGAAAGTGCATCATAAACCGCTTTCGATACGCCGTGTGACCTTATGATGACCCTTTCACCGTACGGCAGCTCCTCGGGATTGTTTATAAGCTTCAGACCTTCCGAATTTAACTTAGCCACAACATCGTCATTGTGGATGAGCTGACCGAGAGAATAGGCTTCTCCGCTCTTTAAAAGCTCCTCTGCCATATCGACGCTGCGGCTGACGCCGAAGCAAAAGCCCGCGCTTTTCGCGACAAGCAGCTTTTTCATTGATTTAACTCCTTTGCTCCCGTTCTTTCTTTTATAAGCCTGCACACTGCATCAACGCTTTCGTCGAGACTCAGCTCTCCCGTATCGAGCAGCACGGCATCGTCTGCCGCAACAAGGGGAGCTGCGGCGCGATTCGTATCCTGTTCGTCGCGTTTTTTCATGTCGAGCATAACGCTTTCGAAACTTTGCATTTCGCCTTTTGCAATAAGCTCTTTATAGCGTCTATGTGCTCTTGACGCGAGGCTTGCCGTCAAAAAAATCTTGAGGTCGGCATTCGGCAATATCACCGTGCCTATATCTCTGCCGTCCATTATGACGTTGTTTTTCTCGGCAATGTCACGCTGCATATCGGTCAAAAAGTCACGCACCTCCTGCATTGCCGACACATTTGAGGCATACATGGAGACCTCCGGAAGTCTTATGGTCTTTGACACGTCCTCGCCGTCAAGAAACATTTTCTGCTCACCGTCGAGGTATTTCAGCTCTATCGATAAATCGGGCAGCATGGGAATAACCTTTTCCCTGTCGTGAGTATCAAAGCCTCTGCGTGCCGCCGCAAGACCTATTGTGCGATATATGGCACCGGTGTCAACGTATACAAATCCGAAACGCGCTGCGGCACGCTTCGATACGGTGCTTTTGCCGGCTCCGCCGGGTCCGTCGATTGCAATAGATATCATATATTATCCTTTCAAAGTGAATTACCTGCCGTATAGCCTGTAGCCCACGCTATTTGCAGGTTGAAGCCTCCGGTATACGCATCGAGGTCAAGTACCTCGCCGGCAAAATACAGTCCGCCAACAAGCTTCGAGCCCATTGTCCTCGGATTGACCTCCTTGGTCGAAACGCCGCCTGCCGTCACTATTGCTTCGTTAACGGGTCTCGTTCCGCTGACGGAAACGGGAAAAGCTTTAAATAGACGCAGCAGCTCATGACGCTGCTCTTTTGTTACGGAGTTTACCTTAGTATCCGGTGCGATACCCGACAGCTTGACGAGTACCGGTATCATCGTCCTGCCCGCAAGATCGTCGAGAGCATTTGCAAAGTCTCTGTTTTTGTATTTTTCAAAATCACGAAGCAGCCTTGCGTCAAGCTTTTTTTCGTCAAGTGCGGGCTTGAGGTCAATTTCGAGTCTATACTTACACTCACCGAAGCGTCGCATATGCGCACTCGCAGAGAGCACTAAAGGTCCGCTGACGCCGAAGTGAGTAAAGAGCATTTCTCCCAGTTCCCTGTAAACAAGAACGTCGTCCTCATATGCGGACAAAGTTACATTTTTCAAGGAAAAGCCCTGCATTTCGGCACAGTAGTCGTCATCGCTTTCAAGTGGGACGAGCGATGCTTTAGCGGGTATCACCGTGTGCCCCAGTTTAGCGGCGGTTTCAAAGCCCCATCCGGTCGATCCCGTCAGCGGATAGGATAATCCGCCCGTTGCGATAACGGTTTTTTTGCAAGCTATAGTCCCTTCTTCCGTCAAAACGCCACACACCGCACCGTTCTCGGTAAGTATGCTTTTTGCTGCGGCTTTTACGATTCTCACGCCGCTTCTTTTCATATAAGAAATGAGCGCGGAAGCTATGTCATTGGCATTGTCGGATACGGGAAACACCCTGTTTCCGCGTTCGGTTTTGAGCGGTACGCCCAGGGATTCAAACAGCTCCATCGTCGATGACGGGGGAAATTTTGTAAGCGCACTGTAGAGAAATCTTGCGTCACCGGTTATGTTGCGCATCATCTCTTTTACGTCGCAGTTATTTGTCACATTGCAGCGACCCTTGCCCGTTATCCTAAGCTTTCTGCCGAGATTCTTCTGCGGCTCAAGCAATATAACGTCGAGTCCTCTCTCGGCTGCAACGGCACTGCAAAGCATACCGGAGGGACCGCCGCCGATGACGACAACGTCAGCTTTGAGGTGATTCATAAACGTCATGCTCCGTCCATATGTTTTCAAGCTTTTCAAAAATTTTAACTACGCCTTCCCTGTTGCGCTTACCCACTGCAAGGATGATGGCGTTTATGAGGCTCATCGGTGCGACAAGGGAATCGATAAAGGACATCATATCGCTCTTGGCATACAGGCAAATATCCGCCAATGAGCTGTACGGTGAGGCGGCACTGTCCGTTATTGCAACGGTATTTGCGCCCATTTTCTTGGCAAAAGCCAGTGCATCGACACTGTGACTCGAATATCTCGGGAAACTTATGCATATTACGGCATCGCCTTCACCGACTCTTATGAGCTGCTCATATATCTCACTTGCCGCCGTATTGTTTATCACGATCACGTTATCGTGAAGCAGATTGAGATACAGCCCCAAAAAGCTTGCAAGAGCGGTCGAGGTACGCATACCGATAATGTAGACCCTCTTTGCGGCAACAATCGCGTCAACGCACTTATCGAAGGCTTCCTGATCGATCTCATCTATGGTCGATTGAAGATTCTGTATGTCACTGCCAACGACAGATTTGACAAGTTCCTCATCGTCGATCATGCTCTTTGCCACCTCAATGCGCTGAACCGAGGTAAGGCGGTTGCGTATCATTTCCTGCAGTGCCTTGCGCATTGCGGGATATCCGTCGTAACCGAGCTCGGTAGCAAAGCGAACAACGGTGGATTCACTCACGCCGACTATCTTTCCGAGCTTGCCCGCAGTCATAAATGCCGCTTTGTCGTAGTTCGCGGCAATAAATTTCGCTATTATACGCTGTCCCTTGGAGAACTTGGCACTGTCCGTTGACAGCTTGGTCAAAAGATCGTTTTCCACGATTATCATCTCCGCTTAAATGATAGCTTCATTTTACTATCAATATCGAAAATTGCAAGCTGTTTTTTGCAATTTTAAATATACAAACTTGCAAAATGGTCAAAGTGCACTTATTTGTTCAACAGCCGGAGCTCACTATCGTCAAGATGCCTCCATTTGCCGACGGGAAGGTCACCGAGCGATATTCCGGATTCGTTTATACGCACAAGTCTTATAAGCTTAAGACCCGATAAGTCGCACATTTTTCTGATTTGTCTGTTGCGCCCTTCGTGTATGGTGACATCGAGCAAGGTTCTTTTTGCGTCGCTTTTGACCACCGAAACGGTCGCGGGACGGATCGTATAGCCGTCAATAGTAAGTGCGGAGCGCATCAAAGCCAATGCGTCTGCGCTGCATTCTCCGTTAACGGTCAGACGGTAGGTCTTGCTGTGCTCAAAGGACGGGTGCATAAGCCGATTGGCAAGCTCACCGTCATCGGTAAAAAGCAGCAGACCTTCCGAGTTCATGTCAAGTCTGCCTATGGGATACACTCTTGCGCCCACATCCTCGACAAGCTCTTTGACGCAAGGTCTCCCCTTTTCGTCGTTAAGACTTGTAACGTAGCCTTTCGGCTTATTCAGCATTATGTAGGTCTTGGTTCCGCCGAAGCGAAGGCGATGCCCCGATACCTCGATAATGTCGGCATCGGGATCGGCGGTATCGCCCAATACGGCAGTTTTGCCGTTAACCTTGACTTTGCCCTGTTCTATCAATTTTTCTCCCGCTCTCCTTGATGCGTAACCGGAGGCGGAAATAAGCTTTTGTATTCTTTCTCTCATTTCGTATTCATGTTCTTGTTTTGTGTTATATCGTAAACCATGTCACTTTCCGCGCATACCGTACCGTTGACGCTTACGCTGAGCGTACCGGCGTACATTCCGTCAAAGGGCGGTGCGAAAACAAGTCGCGGCAGGCAAAGCTCAATATCGACAGAGTCGCCTTTCTGCGTCAAGACGGCAAGTCTTTTTGAGGGTACGGCTCTTAAGGTCTTGCAGGTCGGCATAAGTGTCGGAATATCCGCTCCGAAATATTGCGGATCGTATACCGTCAGCTCATATTTGTCAAATGCCTCATCGTACAGCTTCATATGGTCATTCCAATCGTCCGGTGCACCGAGAGTAACGCAAATCAGGCGCATTCCGTTACGTTCGGCACAGCTCACGAGTGTTCGTCCCGCTGCCATTGTATACCCCGTTTTCACTCCGACGCAGCCGTCGTAATTCCAAAGCAGCTTGTTGTGATTTATATACGTCAGCTCATCCACCGTGTAGCTTTTTGTGCTTACTATCTCTCTGAAAATCTCATTTTCCATACAATACGCAGTAAGCGTTGCCATATCTCTTGCGGTGGAATAGTGCCCGTCATCGTTTAGACCGTGCGGATTTTTAAATGAGCTGTCACTCATGCCGAGCTCCTTTGCCTTGGCGTTCATTAAATCGGCAAATTTCTCTACATCGCCGGAGCAGTGGCAAGCCAAAGCGGTCGCGGCATCATTGCCTGAGGTCAGCATCATACCGTAAAGCAGATCGTTAACACTGTACATCTTTCCTGCCTTCAGATACATTGACGAACCTTCGATATAGCACCAGTCGGGTTTGACTATAACAAGCCGGTCAAGTTCACAGTTTTCAATGATCAAAATCGCCGTCATTATCTTGGTCAGACTCGCTATGAGCATCTTTTCGTCTGCGTTGTCCTCATACAGAACATCGCCCGTATCGGCGCAGATAAGTACCGTACTTTGCGACGAGATATCCTCACGCTCCGCAAAAGAAAGCGTCGGAAACGCAAAGAGGAGTGTGCAAACGGCAAGTATAAACGTGACAGCTTTACGCATAATAAGCACCGCCTTTATTTAAGGTAGTGCTTATTATGCCCAAACGGGTGTTAAATTATTCCTTCTTCGTGATGTACTGATCGACTTTGTCGATGATCTGCGGTGCAAGCTCAAGAACTCTGTCTACGGTATTCTGTGCCGGAGGCATTACGTTTACCATGCGAACGGAGTCACCCTTAACGACCAGAAAGCCCATAGGCTCAATCTTGACTCCGGCGGCACTTCCGCCTCCGAAGCCTGCGGGATTGGTCTTGGCGGAAAGGTCGCTGCCGCCGCCGCCGAAGCCAAAGCTCAGCCTTGAAACGGGTACAAGCGTTATACCGTCGGGAGTAACGATGGGCTCTCCGACAATGTTGTTGACCTCCACCATATTCTTAATGTTGCTCATCGTTGACTGCATCAGCTCGCTGAGTTTGTTCTCCATGTTTTGCCTTCCTTTCGCTTCTGTGTTTTAAAAGTATAACGATTATTCTAACCGCAGCCGTCAGTGCCGCAAGCAGCAGGCTGCCCACTCTCACATACAGCTTTGTATCCAGCTCAAATCGGCTTTTCTCCGATTCAAAATCGGTTGACAGATTTATATTCCTGTTTTTGATCTTGAGTACCTTTTCCGCGGACGGCATCAGCGCATTAAGTGCCGCATTTGCATAATTGTAATTCATCACCGTCTTAAACGGGTCCGGATCCGACAGCGTTATATGCAGCATTAAATCCGGAACCTTAACCGATGAGCCGATTTTGCCTATCATTTTCAATACGGCTTTTATTACCGAAAGCCACTCATCGAATGAAAGCCCCAAACGCTTCAGCGTATCGATGATTGAGCTTTGCTTTCCGTTCTTTGACTTTGCCGCTTTTTTCGCCTTAGGCTTCGACTTCTTTTCCTTTGGCAAAACTTTTATATGCGCAACAAGCAGTCTGAACGAAAAGGCTTCGCTCAATGTCGAAAGCTCGACCGTGATAGGTATAAGGCAGAGTAAGGCAAGGATACATATTATCGCCGCTATGACAATTATCGCAGTCAATGCCTCACCTCCGATTAAATATCACTGCATATCCTCAATACTCATCTGATCATCACCGACGGTGCTCAGCTTTTCTATCGCATCCTCAAGCTTCTTTGCCGCATCTCCGGAAGCAATGTCCGGTAATGCGGGAAGCTGTGAAAGCTCACCGATACCCATGGTGCGCAGAAAAACATCCGTCGTACGCAAGAGAGCCGGTCTGCCGGGTACATCAAGCTTACCGCAGCGTTCAATCAGTCCTCTGTCTATCAACACACCGACGGTATATGAGCTGTCGACGCCTCTGACCTGATCGATATACGCTCTTGTGACGGGTTGAAAATAGGCAACGACGGCAAGCGTCTCAAGTGCCGGTTGGGAGAGCATCGGCGGCTTGCGCTGCTCAAGCGTTTTGCCGATAACGGAAGAAAATTCGGGAGCGGAGCACATTTGCAATGCCTTGTCAAGCTTCAGCACTCTCATCCCTCTGCCGCCTTCCTCATATTCCGAGGCAAGCTCATTTGCGGCAGCCCATATCTCCTCCTCGTCCTTTTGAAGGATAAGTGACAGTCTTGCGGCAGGCACCGGTTCTCCCGCAGCAAAAAGTATCGCCTCAAGTGCGGACTTTATATTCATTTCATTCATGCGTCTTACTCCTCGATCTTTTCAAGGATCTCGTCAATATTTCCGCCGACGAAGCTGATTATGTAGTCTCCGTCGCAGTCTTTAAGCTCGGTACTGCCTATACTGCAAAGCTCCAACACCGATATGAAGGTCGCAACAAGCTCCGAACGGCTTTTACATTCACCGTACAATTCGCTCAAATGTCGCTCACCGCTCTGTAAAAGGCGGATTATTTCACGGCTTTTGGTTCTGACCTCATAGACTATTCTCGACGGTGCCAGTGAGCGCGTGTACTCAGGCGTCTCGGCAGTGCCGCCGCGATTCACAACATTCAGCAGTGCCTTAAAGAGATCCGCAGGCTCGTGCCTATACTCATATACACCTTTTTGCTTCGGCAATGGCTCAGGCAGCTTTGAATAGTATAGCAAGCCGATCTCGGAGGCTTTTTTCATTGTCGGAGTAACCTTTTGGATAGCGGCATATACGTCTCGGCATTTGAGCTGCTCAAGTGATGCCATGAGCTCTTCAAGCTCGGAAACCTCCTCCTCGCCCACAAGGAGAGTCTTTGTCTTGATATACAGCAAATGCGACGCCATTTGGACAAATTCGCTTGCTATCTCAAGATCCATCTTCTCCATCTCGTCGAGGTATGCAAGGTATTGGTCGAGTATTTCGGATATCTTTATATCTCTGATCTCTATTTTATTTTTCGACAGAAGCATCAGAATGAGGCTCAGAGGACCCGAAAAGTCCTTCAGCTCATCGCGCTCCTTAACTACACCTTCAAGGTGAAAAGTCAGATCTTCCATATGCTTTAAAACAGCAGCCTTCCCAGAGAAAATCCCCATTCCGCAAACACGAACAGCTTATCGGCTATAAACATTGTCGCAATTTGCAGAGGATTGCCGAACAAATCCGTGGCAAAGAGCAGTATGATCACTATCATACCGTATCTCTCAAGCTGCATGAGCTTCAAATATGCCTTGTCGCTCAAAAACGTAAAGAGTACCTTTGAACCGTCAAGCGGCGGGATCGGTATGAGATTGAATATTGCAAGTGCCGTGCTTATATAAGCCGTGAGATACAGGGTCTCCATAAGGAGGTTAGAGAGCTCCGAGGCTGCTCTAATGCACGGCAAAAATACAAAGCCGTAAAAGAAGAAAAAGACACAGGCTATCAGGACATTTGCAACGGGACCGGCAAGCGCGGTTATCGCAATGTCACGCTTGGGCTTTTTAAAGTAGCGATAATCAAACGGCACGGGCTTTGCCCAACCGAATTTGAAAACGATCATCATGATAAGACCCATTATGTCGATGTGCTTTATGGGATTCAGGGTAAGTCGCCCCATGCGTTTTGCCGTCGGATCACCGAGCATATACGCCGCCAATCCATGACTAAGTTCATGGAGCGTTATGCATATAAGTGCAGGTATTACAGAGGCAATAAGTTCTATAGGCAGGCTCCAGTCAAGCCCCGATATTATCTCGGAAAATTGATTCATGTTTTACCTTACATACTTAAGTATTTCATTCATAAGCTCATCTCTGCCGTTGCCCTTTTCCGCGGAAAACAAAATAAGCGGAACGGCATCGTCAAGTCGCAGTGTACTGCGAATGAGCAGCGTATTCGGTTCTATCTCGCTTTTTTTAAGCTTATCGCATTTATTCGCAACAACGACTACAGGGCATCCCGTACTCGCAAACCACTCTGCCATCGTTATATCGTCCTGCGTCGGCTTATGGCGTGAGTCGACTATCATAACACCGAGATCGATAAGCCCCTCCGTTGCGAAAAAGCTCTCCATAAGCTTTCCCCAACGCTCCTTCTCGCTCTGTGATACCTTCGCATAGCCGTATCCGGGAAGATCGACAAAGTAGACCTTACTGTCGATAAGAAAATAGTTGACATGAACGGTCTTGCCGGGCGACTGTCCGACTCTGGCAAAATTCTTACGATTGAGAAGTCTGTTTATAACGGAGGATTTCCCGACGTTTGACTTTCCGGAAAAGACGATATTCGGTCTCCCGTCCCTTATAAATGCCGTACTTGATGCTGCGGATTTAATAAATTCCGCTTTGTTGACATTAAGCATAGCCATGCTCCACCTGCCTGTCCTTCTTGTCGGGCATAGTGCGAATCACGATGTCACCGACAGTCTGTGCGGTATTCGGTATAAGTACAACGGGTAACACCTTGTCAACACTGTCGACGCATACGAAATTCAGCGCATTGCGCACTTCGGGGTCGATCTCCTCAAGGTCGGGCTCATTATCTGCGGGTATAAGTACCGTCTCGATTCCGTTACGCATGGCAGCCATCGTTTTTTCCTTCAAGCCGCCTATGGGCATTACCCTTCCCGTGAGGCTTATCTCTCCTGTCATGGCGACACTGTGCTTCACGGGGTAGCCGCCGAGAGCCGATACCATGGCGGTGCAAACCGTAATACCCGCAGAAGGTCCGTCCTTCGGTACGGCACCTTCGGGAAAGTGCAGGTGAATATCTTTGTTCTTATGAAAATCGGGATCTATACCGAGCTGTGTTGCATGACTTCTGATATATGTCAGCGCGGCATGGCACGACTCCTTCATAACGTCACCGAGATTGCCTGTAAGCTCAAGCTTTCCGCTTCCCGGTACGACTGCCGCCTCAACGTCAAGCACTTCACCGCCCGCAGCAGTCCAAGCCAAGCCTCTGACAAGCCCGACGGCGTCGTTCTTTCTGCGCTGCTCAGGCTTAAACTTCGGTGCGCCGAGATATGCCTGCAGGGCACCGCTTCTTATGCTTACACTCTTTTTTGTACCTTCCGACAACATCAGAACCGCTTTTCTGCAAATAGCGGCAATATTTCTTTCGAGATTTCTGACACCTGATTCCTTTGTATAGAGTGTCATTATCTCTCTTACCGCATCGTCGCTTATTTTGATTTGTGCCGCCTTGAGACCGTGCTTCTTGCGCTGCTTGGGTATTAAGTAATTCTTTGCGATATGCAGCTTTTCCTCATCGGTATAGGAGTTTAGCTCAATGAGCTCCATCCTGTCGAGCAAGGCTCTCGGTATCGTATCCGTTGTATTCGCCGTCGCGATGAAGAAAACATCGGAGAGGTCATAGGGTATCTCGAGATAGTGATCGCGGAAGTTCTTATTCTGTTCGGGGTCAAGCACCTCAAGCAGTGCGGATGCGGGATCGCCGTTATGACTTGAACTGAGTTTATCTATCTCATCAAGTATCATTACGGGGTTCGAGCTGTCGGCAGTGCGCAGTCCGGCGATTATTCTGCCGGGCATGGAGCCGAGATAGGTCTTTCTGTGTCCGCGAATTTCGGCTTCGTCGTTTACTCCGCCGAGAGATATGCGAACGGATTTTCTTCCGAGTGCTTTTGCGATGCTCAGTGCAATACTGGTCTTACCCGTTCCGGGAGGTCCGACAAGGCAAAGGAGTGCACCGTTTGACTCCGGTGCAAACTGCTTCACGGCAAGATACTCGATTACTCGCTCCTTGACCTTATACAGTCCGAAATGATCGTCCTCAAGCTGCTTTTTTGCTGCTTGGATATCTTTGCGGTCGGTAGTGCGTTTATTCCACGGAAGCTCGAGGCAAACATCAAGGTAGCTGCGTATAACACTGCCTTCCGCAGAGCCGAACGGCTGCTTTGCCAACCTGCCGACTTCCTTTTGCAACTTCTTTTCTATGTCCTCGGAAAGGTTCAGAGCCGAGATGCGCTCTCTGTATTCCTCTATTTCGTCAAGATCGTCCTCACCCAACTCATGCTGAATGACCTTGAGCTGTTCGCGGAGATAGTACTCCCTTTGGCTCCTGTTCATCTGTTCATTCGTTGCATCGTTGAGCTCCTGCTCATAATCGAGAACGCTGCCGAGATGATTTATATATTCAATCACCGCATGAAGTCTCAATTCCGGCTCAAGTATTTCGAGTATAGCCTGCTTCTCGGAATAAAACAGATCCAAAAGCTGCGCCACCTTGTTCGCAAGAACTCCGGCTTCTTTGGTAGTTATTATTCCGAACATGGTCATAGGTGATGAATTTTCCGCAAGCTTGGGATTCTCGTGCAGCAGATCGACGCACACTCTCATGAGCATACGCGCAGTCTCGTAATCGCTCACTTCAAGATCCGGCAAAGGTTCGACTCTGCCCATGAAGCAGGGTTCTTCCGCATATATCTCGGTGATACGTGCTCTGTACAAGCCTTCGACGCTGACGGCACTCATTTTACCCGACATTCTCGATACCGAGCTGATGTGGCAGACAACACCGACACTGTACAAATCGTTTGCCGTCGGTGCCGCACAGCTTGCATCCTTTTGCGATACGAGAAAAATGTCATACTCGGAATTTGATGCGGCATCCAGTGCCGCAAGCGACTGCCGTCTCTCGACGTTGAAGGTCATATAGACATCGGGAAACATTGTGAGTCCTCTGAGCGGAATTATGGGAAGGTCTCTGTGTTCAAGCTTATATTTCGCGTTCATTTTTCCTCCTTGGGACTGTAAAAGTGCAGGGCGAGACCAAAGCCCCGCTCTGCACCGGAATATCAAATATTGCGAATTACCTCGGGGTCGGTATTGTTATTCACGCAATCGGCGGTAACAACGACCTTCTTTATGTCCTTTTCGGACGGTACGCCGTACATTATATCGGTCATAATATTCTCCATGACACTGCGGAGACCTCTTGCGCCGATCTTCATCTCGATAGCCTTGTCGGCTATCGCTTCAAGTGCCTCGGATTCAAAGTCAAGCTCAACACCGTCATAGCTCATGAGTGCCTTATACTGGCGTGTCATGGCGTTTTTCGGCTCGGTCAGTATCCTGACAAGGTCAGCTCTGTCAAGCGACTTGAGCGGTGCGATGACCGGAAGTCTGCCGATGAGCTCCGGAATTATGCCGAATTTGAGCAGATCGTGCTGCTGCGCCTGTGCAAGCAAATCACCGGCATCGGAATCGGCAGAGCCTCTTATCTCGGCACCGAAGCCGATGCTTTTTTTATCCGTACGCTTTTCGATTATTTTATCAAGCCCGTCAAAGGCACCGCCGCAAATGAAAAGTATATTGGTGGTATCGACCTTTATAAATTCCTGATGCGGGTGCTTTCTGCCGCCTTGAGGAGGTACGTTTGCAACGGTTCCCTCAAGCAGCTTTAGAAGTGCCTGCTGAACGCCTTCGCCCGATACGTCTCTCGTTATCGAGGTGTTCTCGCTTTTTCGCGCAATCTTATCAATCTCGTCGATATAGATTATGCCGCGCTCCGCACGCTCTACATCAAAATCCGCAGCCTGCAAAAGTCTCAGTAAAATGTTTTCTACGTCCTCACCGACATATCCCGCCTCGGTAAGCGTTGTCGCATCCGCTATTGCAAACGGAACGTTCAGCATCTTTGCAAGCGACTGCGCGAAAAGCGTTTTGCCGCTGCCTGTGGGTCCGATAAGCAGAATATTGCTCTTTTGCAGTTCGACATCATCGTCAGCAGCGTAAAGTATCCTCTTATAGTGATTGTATACCGCAACGGAAAGAACGATCTTCGCCCTGTCCTGACCTACTATATATTCATCAAGCTGTGCTTTGATCTCGGCGGGCTTGGGAAGTTCATCTATGCTTACCTCCGCAGTAGCCGATTCACTCAGCAAATCGTCCTCATCGTCACCGACGATGCTCATGCAAAGCCTGATGCACTCATCGCATATAAACGCACCGTTGCCCGCAATAAGTCTGTTTACCTGAGACTGCGTTTTACCGCAAAACGAACAGCGTATGCTCTTTCTTTCATCGGTTTTTGCCATGCTTACACCTCAAAAACATATTTATGCCAAACATGGGGGAACAGGCTTTGTTCCCCCATCATCTCAACGCTTGGCTATAACTTTATCGATTAGACCGTAATCCATAGCTTCCTGTGCGGACATGAAATAGTCACGCTCACAGTCATGCTCGATCGTTTCGATCGCCTTGCCGGTATTCTCGGCAAGTATACGATTAAGATTGTGCTTGATCTTCAGTATCTGCTCCGCCTGAATCTGAATATCCGTACACTGACCCTGACTGCCGCCGGAGGGTTGATGTATCATGATCTCGGAGTTTGGCAGTGCAAGACGCTTGCCTTTTGCGCCGCTTGACAGCAGAAACGCACCCATCGATGCCGCAAGTCCG
>CAZWID010000029.1:0-12744 GCA_964634065.1 uncultured Oscillospiraceae bacterium
GGCGCAGAGATTATTCATCTTCATCTAAGCTCATCGACTCCTTCAGCTTTGTCAGTGCGATCTTGGTTTCGGCAGTGGTCTCTCCGAGTAACGACGCAATCTCCTGCACTATGCGCATCTGATTTTCAATAACCCGATTCGCTACCTCCGCCGTTTTTGCCGCGGTCTCATGCTTTCTTATCGCTTCTTCTTCCTCCTCCGTAACGTCGCTTATGATATCTATAAGCATCTTGGAGGAACGGTCATGCACTATTGTCTGTTCAAAATATTTGTTGTAATCGGAGAAATAGCTGCGAAGCTTCTTGATTGATTTTCCGGTCTCCATAACCGTAAAGAACGGTCCCGTGTCGAGTATTCTGACGACGCTTTCGCCCAAAACATCGGATTCGTGACCGATATTCAAAAGCTTCAGTGCCGGACGGTTTAATTCCTGCACCTCAAGATCCTCGTTGACGACAACGACACCCGACGGCATATTGTTCAGCACCTTGCTGCTTATTCGCTCCGAACGCTCCTTTATCGACGGCAGACACATTGTGTAATCCGCTATGCCTCTGTATATCGCTATCGCCTTGTCACGGCAGGTATCGTAGCCGCAGGAGCCGCAGTTTAATTCGTCCTCCTTCGAGTTCTTGCCGAGTTTTAAAAGTATCGTCCTTATCTCGCTCTCGGTGGGCATCGGAAGCTTTACGGGTGACACGGTGTGTGCCGTGTAAAGCTCACCCTCCTGCGGTCTTGCAACGGCGAAGTCTTCCTTGCCTGCATTTACAAGCACGGAGCAGATATGCCGTATCGGTGAGTTGATATATTTTTCCATTATGGGACCGTCAATACAGCTACCGTCACAGGCTGCCATCTCGATAAAGCATTTGTGAATACCGCCCTTTTGAATGTCACTCAAGGCATTCATGCAGCTTTTGGGACCGTTGACGGATATATACTGATACCCCTCCGGCTTATCCATGCACCGCAGCATACCTCCCGTAACGGGAAAGCTTCTTGCTCTGCCCGCTTCGCTCTCTCCGAATTCGGGTTCTATCTCGATATTTGCGGCAAGTCGCATCTGGTCAAGCTCCTCAAACGTGAGCACGGCATCGACGCATGAGCCGTATGCCGCCTCCTTTGCCGCAACGCAGGGACCGATGAACACGACCTTGGCATCGGGAATACGCTTTTTAATATCCATCGCATGGGCAACCATCGGCAAAACAACGGGTGCAAGGTACTGCTTGACATCGGGGAAATGCTTCTCTATCAGCAAATTCACCGACGGACAGGCGGATGATATGACGATATCCTGCTCACCCTGCTCCAAAATACGCTCATACTCCCACTTGACCTGTGTCGCTCCTCTTGCGGTTTCTTCGGCATCGGTAAATCCGAGCTCCTTGAGAGCCTTCGTAACGGAATTTATTCCGCAGCCCTCCCAACAGGCATAAAACGACGCCTCGACACTCGCTATAACGGGAGCATTGCCTTGCAGCATTACCCTTACGCGCTCGGTATCGTCAACTATCTCCTTGGCGTTTTGCGGGCACACGACAAAGCACTGACCGCAAAGTATGCACTCATCCTCGATGATTCGTGCCTGATTCCCCGTAAAGCGTATCGCCTTGACAGGGCAGCGGCGTATACAGCGGTGGCAGTTCTTGCAATTCGATTTTTTCAGCTTCAGAACACTTGGCATATGCATTACCTCCGAGCTTGATACTTTAATAATAACATATTTGTAAAGCTCTAACAAGGAAAATGCGCAAAGTTGACAATTATTTTTGTAAATAGTATAATTGCTTTATTACAAAACAACGGAGATATTGCCATGCTACAGGAAGCCATTATAACAAAAATACGCGAGGACGGTCTTGCGGAGGTGGTTGTCGAACGTTCGGGTATTTGCGGCGGTGACTGCGACGAATGTAATTCGTGCCGCTATGAAAAGCTTATGAAAACAGTCGTACAGAATCCCATAGAAGCGCACAGAGGTCAGCACGTCTATATCGAAATGCCGACCTCCGGTGTCCTTAAAGGTGCGATATATATTTACATCATTCCGCTTGTCATGCTCTTTGTCGGCTATTTCGTAGGGTATTTTGCCGGAATGTCGGAGGACGGCTGCATCGTCTGCGCTATCGTCGGAGTATTGGTCGGCATCGGAATTGCCGCATTTCTCAGCGGAAGGCAGCACAAGGGCAATCCCACTCCCGCCAAGGTCGTCAGCGTGATACATGATCAGTAATAAGTCTTCATTAAAAAAAGCACGCCAAAGCGTGCTTTTTTCTGGTGGACCATAGGGGGATCGAACCCCTGACCTCAAGATTGCGAACCTTGCGCTCTCCCAGCTGAGCTAATGGCCCAAATCGGTTACTTGCTTATTATAACACGTTTTTTCGATTTGTAAAGAAAATATTTGTTGATTATATTTTATTTCTGAGTTATAATATTCTTGCGGCTTTTGACAAGGCTGCACTAGTTGGGGAGCCAGCGGTGCCCTGTAACCTGCAATCCGCTACAGCAGGAATGAATTCCCAACTTAGGATATGTTATGTGTCGTCTGACCCCGGCAAGCAGCGTTGACGAATCGGTCTCACGCAACGGGAACCCGTGAACCATGTCAGGCGGGGAACCGAGCAGCATTAAGCGGTGCTTTTCGTGTGCCGTGAGGGTGCCGGTTCTGAGCCGGCTACCGGTGGGGCGGGCATATGGCATTATTCGAGGTTGGGTGTGCAGTCTTGTCAAAAGCCGCAATCGTTATATTGGTGGTAACTATGTATCAGGCTCTATACCGCAAGTGGCGTCCCAAGACCTTCGACGAGGTCGTCGGGCAGCAGCACATAACGGACACTCTAAAAAATCAGATACGAAGCGGGAGACTCTCCCACGCCTACCTTTTTATCGGCACAAGAGGTACCGGTAAGACCACCTGTGCGCGAATACTTGCCAAGGCTCTCAACTGTGAAGCACCGGTTGACGGTAACCCCTGCGGAAAATGCCCGTCTTGCCGCGGTATAGACGACGGCACCGTTTTGGATGTTGTGGAGATCGATGCCGCATCGAACAACAGTGTTGAAAACATACGTCAGCTTCGAGACGAAGCCGTCTTTTCTCCGGTATCCGTTAAGCACCGCGTGTATATCGTCGACGAGGTTCATATGCTCTCCCCGTCCGCCTTCAATGCTCTGCTCAAAATACTTGAGGAGCCGCCCGAGCATCTGACCTTCATTTTGGCTACAACGGAGCTCAACAAGGTCCCCGCAACGATTCTTTCGCGCTGTCAAAGGCACAGCTTCAAGAGACTCGATGCGTCGCTCATAGCGCAGCATCTTTTGTATGTCGCTTCGGCGGAGCACTTTGAGCTGAGTGAAAATGCCGCCGCACTTATTGCGGGACTTTCGGAAGGCGGTATGCGCGATGCACTGTCGCTTTTGGATCAGTGCTCCGGCAGAGAGCGCATTGACACCGACACCGTCTATTCCGTCATGGGACTCACGGGAAATCGCCGCACGGCACAGCTCATGGATTATACCATTAAAAAGGACACCGATGCCGCGCTGAAGCTTTTCTCGGAGCTTTGGCAGGACGGTAAGGATCCGGTGACGGCTTTGGGTGAGCTCAACACCTTGCAGCGTGACTGCCTTATGCTGTCCGTCGCGCCGAAGGCGGGAGTCGACCTTATTTCCGGTGCGTACAGCTTGGAGCTTTTGCGTTCGCTGTCCTCAAAGCTGACAAAGGCGGAGCTCATACTGAGAATAGACACCGTCGCTTCCTACATTATTAAAATTAAAGATTCGAAGAATCCGAGATTTATCGCGGAGCTATGCATTATCGCACTCTGCGATCCGACCCTCACCGAGGACATCGGCGCACTCAGAGCGAGAGTGGCAAGACTCGAGGAGAAGCTTGAAAACGGCTGCTTTTATGCCGATGACGAACGCGATTTCGAGCCGGAGCCGATGCCTAAGCCGACGGCGGATTATGCCGATTTCGACGATGATATCGACCTTGAGCAGTTCGACGAGTATCAGCCGGAGGACGATTTCATAGACCGCTCCCCCGTTGAGCTCAATCCCGATGCACCGCAAAGTGCCGAGGATGCCCCGACAGACGGTGCGGAGCTGTGGAAGCTCATTTTGGAAAAAGCGGAAGCCTCTCTCCCAAGGGGACTAATCCCCATCCTTTCGGATCCTTCAAAGACCGTGTGCAGGATTGACGGCAACTCGATGACGCTGCTTGTGGCAGTGGGATTTTACTTCAACATGGTCAACAATCAGGATGTTATCATCCGTTTACGCTCCGCAGCGTCGGAGATCACGGGTCGCTCTCTTGCGATAAACGTCTCGGAGCTCGGAGCCGAGGTCTCGAAAAAGCCCGTTCGCGATATCGAGGAGCTAAAAAAATTCAAAGAAACAAGATTTATCTGAAACTAATTAACACAGGAGGAACATAAAATGGCAAAAGGCGGTTTCCGCGGCGGTATGCCCGGCGGCAACATGATGAAGCAGGCGCAGAAAATGCAGGAAGAAATCAGAAAGATGCAGGAGGAGCTTGAAAGCAGAGAGTTTACCGCATCCGCAGGCGGCGGCGCGGTCAAAGCTACCATGATAGGCACCAGAGCTCTCAAGAGCATTGAGATAGACCCCGAAGCCGTCGATCCCGATGATATCGAGATGCTTCAGGATATGATCGTTGCGGCGGTCAACGAGGCGATGACAAAGAGTGAGGATGCGACCAATCAGGCAATGTCCAAGCTCACCCCGATGAACTTCCCGTTCTGATAAAAGTCAATATACCGATATACAAAGAAGTAGGACAAACAGGAAACCGTTTGTCCTACTTCTTTCGGCTTGTCAAAAAAGTCCCTTCGGACTTTTTTGCAAGCCGAAAAAGCCGCCGGTCATTTTGAATACTCAAAATGACGCTTCGCCAAAAGCCTTGATAAATCAACACTTTTTTGCGGCGGCGATCCAATTCGAGGTGGGTCTTAACCCCCTCGAGCTCCCCCGCTACTCTGTCGTCTTTCCTATGTAGCATAGTTTTTTGACAGTCTCAAAGAAGTAGGACAAACAGGAAACCGTTTGTCCTACTTCTTTAATTTACCTCACCTTTTTACCTCACCTTTGCTCCGCATTTTGGGCAAAAAATATTGTTATTGAACTGCTCTCCGCATATCGGGCAAACACAAGCACTGTTTTGCAGCGGAGCCGCATCATCGGAAGATATAGCTGTGGGAGTATAATATCCCGTTGTCTCATACACTGTCGTTTCATGTCCCGTTGCTTCGGTTTTCCTTGCCGAATCCGCAGCTTTTTGCTTATCATATTCAGCGCACAGTTTTTTTGCCACAAAGACTATCACGACAAAAAGCAATGCCTGCCCGAGTCCGAAGCCTATCACTTGCATCAGCATATAGTTCAAAACCACTCCGAGCACTATGCACCCTGCCCAAATCAGCACTTTCATCCTTTTTCTTCTCCTTTGACATATATGTAATTTCCCGATTTGTTTTTCGATTACTATTCTGCCACATTATGTCACGGGCTGTCAAGGAGTTTTTGCAGGTTTCGGTTGTTGCCGTCGTTTTTCAATTTCCTAAATTTTTAAATACTATCGCATATGCAAGCATAACCGAACATTCGGCTGCAAGCGGCAGCAGCACCTGATAGCAGCCGTATTTATACATAAAGAAGTACAGCGTTACGCACAGCAGCACAAGCACCGCGCCGATCACCGCCGAAAGGCATCTGCTTTTATAGCGTTTGTCATTCAGCGACCAAACCGCAAACCCCGCAAAAATCACCGCCGCAAGCAGCATTCCCAAGCTGCTCTCCTCACTTAAAAACCAAGTGACAAGCGCGTTGAGTGCCGTGCCGCCGTAGGATATGAGCAGTGCGGCAGTATAATGTCTGTGAGCATCGAGCCATTCCTTCGATACCTTTTCCCCGTAATCCTTCATTTTATGAAACCTCCGTCTGCGGTTATGACCTGTCCCGTTATGAAGCTTGCCTCATCCGATGCAAGAAAGGCAACAACGGACGCAATTTCCTCGGGTTTGCCGAGGCGACCCATCGGCGTATCCTCCGCAAGTATATCGAGAGTTTCTTTGCCCAAGACCTTTACCATGTCTGTATCGATAACACCCGGTGCGACACAATTTACCCTTATGTTTGACGGTGCAAGCTCCATCGCAAGTGAACGCGTAAGTCCGATTATTGCGTGCTTTGTCGCGGAATACGCCACCTCGCACGATGCACCGTGCTGACCCCATATGGATGAGGTGTTTACAATGCAGCCCGAATGCTCATGCAGCATATGCGGCAGCACCGCCTGCACCGTGTTATACGCGCCTGTGAGGTTTACGTCCAACATACGGTGCCAGTATTCCTCGCTGATGTCCTGAAAAAGGCACTGTCCCGCTATTCCCGCATTGTTCACAAGCAGCGTAACGTGACCGAGCGTATCCTCTATCTCACGCACCATGGCATTAACTGCCGCTCTGTCCGCTACGTCGGCTCTCACACTTATTGCCTCGCAGCCCATGTTGCGTATCACGGAGAGTGTTTCATCTGCCGCGGCATCGTTTTCAATATAATTTATGCAAACCGCATAGCCCTTCTCGGCAAGTGCTATCGCTTCCGCTCTGCCTATTCCTCTGGAGGAGCCCGTTATGAGTGCTACCTTTTTCATTGTTAAGCCCTTTCAAATTGACTGTTGTACAATTCGGCATATAAGCCGTTTTTTCTCAGCAGTTCATCATGCGTTCCCTGCTCCACGACGTTACCTTTGTCCATGACAAGTATAATGTCTGCGTCCTTTATCGTCGACAGCCTGTGCGCTATGACAAACGAAGTTCTGCCTTCGGTGAGCTTCGCCATCGCCTGTTGAACAAGAAGCTCGGTTCTCGTATCAACGGCACTCGTTGCCTCGTCGAGTATTATCATCGGAGCATTTTCAACCATCGCTCTGGCTATTGTGAGAAGCTGCTTCTGACCCTCGGAGAGGCTTGCGCTTTCGCCTATCGTTGTATCGTAAGCCTTGGGCAGTGTGCTTATATAGCGATCCATGCCTACCGCCTTGCAGGCTTTAACGATGTCTTCATCGGAGATATTAGACTTCCCATAGCCTATATTCTCCTTATATGTGCCCTCAAAAAGCCATGCATCCTGGAGTACCATACCGAACAGTGAATGTATCTCACGGCGTTTGAGTGTGGATATCGGCACTCCGTCTATTCGTATCTCGCCGCTCCACAGCTCATAGAAGTTCATTAGGAGATTTACTATCGTTGTCTTTCCCGCTCCGGTATGACCTACAATAGCCACCTTTTGCCCCGGTTTGATATCGGCGGTAAAGTCGTGTACTATCTCTTTACCTTCCTCATAGCCGTAGCATACATGGTCAAACTCCACCCTTCCCGACACATTGTGCGGTGCTTTGTCGAGCTTGGAATCGTCCTTGAGCTCGGATTCGTTTAAGAACTCGAATATTCGCTCTCCTGCCGCTGCGGCGGATTGCAGTTGGGTAGCTGCCGAGGATATTTGCGACAGCGGGCTCGTGAAAAGTTTTACATAGGCGATAAACGCAACAATGGTGCCGAACTCAATGCTGCCGTCCATCGTCAGCACCGCACCGACAACGCATACCGCAACATAGCCGAAGTTGCCGATGAAGCTCATAAACGGGCTCATGAGTCCGGAGAAGAACTGAGATCTCCATGCCGTCGAATACAGCTCATTATTGATCTTGTCAAAGCCCCTATTTATCTGCTTTTGTGCTCCGTAAATACGAAGCGTATCATGACCGGTATAGGTTTCCTCTATATAGCCGTTTATCGCACCGAGGTTTTTCTGCTGACTTCTGAAATACTTCTGCGAACGCATTATGACCGCAAACATAAACACAAAGCCCAGCACCGACGAACCTATTGCCGTTGCCGCAAGCGTGAAATTGCAAATCAGCATTGCGGCGGTAACGCCCAAAAACTGCGCTAAGCCCTGTGTGAAGCCGGTCACGCTCGAGTTTAAGGTGGATGACAGGGTATCGACATCGTTCGTTATGCGGCTCATAACGTCTCCGACACTGACCTTGTCAAAGTAGCTGAGCGGTATTCGGTTTATTTTCTCGGAAATATTCTTTCTGAGACTCCATGACAGTCTCTGCATCACACTGATCATCAGATAGTTTGAAATGCAGCTAAGCAAACCGGAGGCAATGTATATTATAAGTATAGCGATTATCGCGCTTTTGACACCGTCGGTATCGACACCCGTGACCAAGCCTTCGCTTATCGAGTTTGTGAGGTCTGCCATTTTATCCGGTGCAATGATCGACAGTGCGGTGGTTCCTATCGCAAACACAAGGGAAATTACTATGGGTATGTACCACGGTCTGCAATATTCGTATATGTCTCTTATGGCGGACTTGAAATTTTTCGGCTTCTGTGCCGCTTTTGCTTTCGGTGTGGGATTACTCATATGGCAAGCTCCTCCTCCGAAAGTTGAGAGAGAGCAATCTGCTTATAAACGGTGCAGCTTTCCATAAGTTCCTTATGAGTGCCCGCTCCGACTATCCTTCCCTCGTCCAAAACCATGATTTTATCCGCACCCATTATCGTTCCTATACGCTGTGCGACGATAACCACCGTTGTATCCCGAAGCTCCTTTTTGAGTGCCGCTCTGAGCTCTCTGTCGGTCTTAAAGTCAAGCGCGGAAAAGGAATCGTCAAGCACAAGTATATCCGAGCGACGGCACAGTGCTCTTGCTATCGCAAGTCGCTGACGCTGACCGCCGGAAAGATTCGTGCCGCCTCTTGCGACGGCTGAATCGGTGCCGTCCGGCAAGGCGTTTACAAATTCTTCGGCTTGCGATATTCTCAGTGCCTTCGGCAAAAGCTCGGGGTCCGTCGTCGAGCCCATTGCGACATTGGACTTTACCGTCCCGCTGAACATTACGGGCTTTTGCGAAACAAAGGCTATCCTTTGACTCAGTTGGTCAAAACTGTACTCTCTTGCATCAACGCCGTCTATCAGCACTCTGCCTTCGGTAGGATCGGCAAACCTCGGGATGAGATTCACAAGTGTTGATTTGCCGGAGCCCGTCGATCCGATAATCGCAAGGGTCTCCCCTTTATCAACGGTGAAGCTGATATTGCTTATGGCATCACCGCTGCCGCCCTTATAGCGGAAGCTTACGTTTTCAAACTCAAGCATACGCTTTGAGTCTTTTTCACTTCGTATCGTAAACACGGAGTCCCCGCTCCAAAACAAAGTGCTGTTTTTAAGATCGATAACCGCATTGGCATCGCCGTCACGGTCAAGGAGACACATATCGACAAGCTCATCAGCCGCAGCAGTACCGCTCCCCTCTTTGACTGAGGGTGAGGTATTCAAAACTTCGTTTATTCTGTTTGCGGATATGAGTGCTCTCGGTGCTATAACGAACACCGCCGCCATCATGAGAAAGGAGCCTATCACCTGCATCGCATAAGACATGAACACTATCATATCGGCAAATATATCGACTCTTTCCGCTATAGCTGCCGCACCGTTTGCGACAACGGAGTTAATGAGCATTGCTCCTATCCAATATATCGACATATTGAGAAGATTCATCGCAAGGGTCATAAACGGGCTTATGAATACAAGTGCCCTGTTTGCGAAAAGCTGATTCTCCATAAACTCGGTATTGATTTTTTGGAACTTTTTATGCTGATAACGCTCAGCGTTAAAGGCTCTCACCACTCTGATGCCGGTCAGATTTTCTCTTGCGGAGCGGTTGAGTCCATCCTGTAACCACTGCACCTTACGCATACGGGGGAAGGTTATCACAAGGATCAGTGCCATAAGCAATATCAGCACCGTTACGGTTATTCCCGTAGCAAGTGACCACTGCCACGCCTTGCCCGCTATTTTTGTAATTGCCCATACCGCCATAAGCGGTGCCTTTATGACCACCTGCATCCCCATAACGACAAGCATCTGCACCTGCATGACATCGTTTGTGGAGCGTGTTATCAAGCTTGCGGTCGAAAATCCGCTCATCTCAGCCTCGGAGAAGGACTGTACTTTATAATATACCGCTCTGCGCAATCTTCTCGAAAAGCCCGCTGCGATTTTAGACGCAAAAAAGCAGACTGCCACAGACGATGCAAGGCTCCCAAAAGAGCAAAGCAGCATCATACCGCCGGCAGTCCATATATCACTCATCGCGCTGCCTTCCGTTTCGACAAGCTTCGTTATCTCCGACATATAGTCGGGGAGCTTTAAGTCAAGCCAAACCTGAGCCATGATAAAAACAAGGCTCAGTGCGAAAAACAGCCATTCGGTTTTTTTAAGGTATTTTAAAAGCTTCAGCATCCGCCGATTTCGGTCTCCTTCCTGACCTTCTTCAAGTGCTCATCTATCCTTCGGCTTGCAAGGTCAGCCGTCTCTCTTGTGGTGTGCGTCTTTGCGTATTCGGCATCGATAACGCCGATTATATCAAGATACACCTGAGTTGCTCTGCGCCCTGCGTTTTTCATCACCATTTCGGTATTTCTCACTGCGGCAAGCACAACGGGAACCCCTGCCTTCTGCGCTATCTTAAATGAGCCTGCATGGAAGGGATTCAGCTCATCCGTTCTGCTGCGAGTGCCCTCGGGATAAATGCATATCGAGCCGACGTCCTGGTTGATTATCTCAACGGCACGTTTGATGACTCCGAGTGCCTGTCTGTTATTCTCACGTTCAAGTGCAAGGCAACCGCTTTTGTGCATCAGTCTGCCACCGACAAAAATTCTGAAATTACTCGGCTTTGATATATAGATTATTCCGTGCTTGTCCAGTGCCGCCACCATGACCGCAGGGTCGAAAAACGACCTGTGATTGCAGACTATGAGAAAACGCTCGTTCTTCGGAATAAGCTCCTCTCCCGTCACATGGATCCTCGCGCCCATGTAAAGGCAGGCGACCTTGGCTATTTGGTCAAGATGCCAACGGCAAAACTTCGACGGCTTCGACTGCGGCTTATTGAGATCCACAAAAAGCTGCGTACCGAGATACATAAACGTCGCATAGACAATGTGCCACGCAAGGTAGTATCCCAAGAGCAACAGCGGCACTATCCACAAAAGCGACAGTCCGGCACTTGCAAGCGAAGTCAGAAAAACCGTCAGCGCAGTCGAGACAACGCTGAGTCCGACGAAGACATATATAAGTATAAACATTCCCTTGTCCCTCAAATCAATGACATTGTTTCTATTATATAAGGTGTCGCCTCAAATTTCAATCTATAATCCAACAAATATTTTAATCAATTGTAAATTCGTAATGAATACCGACTATCTCTGTCAAAGAATTATCGTTAATGTTTTGGCTTTTGTTGTTTTTGCACACTTTGGCAGCGTAAAATGCGTTTCTTTCGTTAAATGTGATAAATTTGTAAAATCTGCACTAAAACGAACAAAAATTGAATTGCTTTTAATCCGTTCATAGTATAAAATACATAATTGCTATTGAAGCAAAAATCCAACCTGAAGAAATAGGAGTGAACTTTTTGATGGATAAGCTTATCTATCTTGCCCCCGTTATGGCGGTTCTCGCTCTGCTCTTTGCTTTCTACAAGATCGTCTATGTAGGTAAGCAGGATGCCGGCAACGACCGCATGAAGGAAATTGCAGGCAATATCAGTGACGGTGCGCGTGCCTTCCTGTATGCCGAATACAAGATCCTTGCAATATTTATCGTAGTTCTGTTCGTCGCTATCGGTCTCGGTCTCGGCAACTGGATCACCGCAGTGTGCTTCCTTTGCGGTGCACTGTTCTCCATTCTCGCAGGCTACATCGGCATGAACGTCGCCACCAAGGCTAACGTCCGCACCGCAAACGCAGCTCAGCACGGAATGAACAAGGCTCTTGCCATTGCCTTCTCCGGCGGCTCCGTTATGGGTATGTGCGTCGTCGGTCTCGGTCTTCTCGGTGCAAGTGTGCTTTACATTATCACCGATGACACCGACGTTCTCTTCGGCTTCTCCCTCGGTGCTTCCTCCATCGCACTGTTTGCACGTGTCGGCGGCGGTATATACACCAAGGCGGCCGACGTCGGCGCAGACCTCGTCGGCAAGGTCGAAGCGGGCATCCCCGAGGACGACCCCCGTAACCCCGCCGTTATCGCAGACAACGTCGGTGACAACGTCGGTGACGTTGCCGGTATGGGCGCAGACCTCTTCGAGAGCTATGTCGGTGCTATTATTTCCGCAATGACTCTCGGCATTGCAGGCAGCACACTCAAAATCTTCACGAACGAGACTATGAATGTTATGTTCCCGCTCGTCATCTCCGCCTGCGGCATCTTCGCTTCCATCATCGCCACATTCTTCGTTCGCGGCAAGGACGGCTCCAACCCCCACACCGCACTCAAGATGGGCTCTTACGTTTCCGCTCTGCTCGTCGTCATCGCATCCATCATCTTCAGCAGAATGATGCTCGGTACCCTCGATGCTGCATGGGCAATCATCGCAGGTCTTGCGGTCGGTCTCGTTATCGGTATCATCACCGAGGTTTACACCTCCGGCGACTATAAGTCCGTTAAGAAGATCGCAAAGCAGTCCGAGACCGGCTCCGCAACCACCATCATCTCCGGTATCGCAGTCGGCATGATGTCCACTTGGATCCCCGTAGTTCTTATCTGTGTTGCAATCTTCGTTGCATACCACTTTGCCGGTCTTTACGGTATCGCTCTCGCAGCGGTCGGTATGCTTTCCACCACCGGTATCA
>CAZWID010000030.1:0-12664 GCA_964634065.1 uncultured Oscillospiraceae bacterium
AATTCGGGATAGTCTGACATGATATTACCTCCTGATTTTTCAGTGTTTTCTGTTATTTCGTTACCGTTGTGCCGACGGCTTCGCCGGAAAGCACACGGACTATGTTTTCGGGATCTGCAAGTGCGAACACGATGACGGGGATGGAATTGTCCATTGCAAGACTCGTTGCCGTCGTATCCATGACGGCAAGGTGGCGGGACAGCACCTCGTCATAGCTTATACTGTCAAACTTGACGGCGGTGGGGTCAATTCTCGGGTCTGCGGAATACACTCCGTCTATGTTCTTGGCAAGGAGTATCGCATCTGCGTTTATCTCCGCTGCGCGGAGCACCGCAGCCGTATCCGTTGAGAAGAAGGGGCAGCCCGTTCCGCAACCGAAAAGGACTATATTTCCCTCGGAAAGAAGCTTCACGGATTCCGTCGTACTGTATCTTTCACCGACGCCCTGAATGTCTATCGCCGTTTGGATGCTCGCTTTTGCTCCTACCTGGCGGAACACGTCGGCAACGGCAAGGCAGTTCATCGCCGTGCCGAGCATACCCATCTTGTCCGCCGACACTCTCTCGACCTTGCCCGCTCCGTCCTTAACGCCTCTCCAGAAGTTGCCCGCTCCGATGACGATGCCGACCTCGACTCCCATCTCGGTGCAACGCTTAACCGTCTCGCACACACGGGTCACAAAGTCAAAGTCAAAGCCCGTCTTTTTATCTCCCGCAAGTGCCTCACCGCTTATTTTAATAAGTACACGCTTATATATCGGTTCCATACGCTCCTCCGCTTATATATCAAGTATACCCAAAATCACTATACCGGCAACAACAAGAAGTATCGACAGATAGTGCTTTAACGAAAGCTTTTCCTTTAAGAATATTCTGCTCCAAAGGACGGAAGCCACACAGTAGGATGATATGATCGGAGCTGCAAGTGCGGCATGAGCCGTATCCGCAAGTGCGTAGATATAGGCAAACTGACCCGCCGTCTCGAATATCGCACCCGTATATTTGGGTACCTCCTGCTTGAAGAAAAGCTTTTGTTTCTTAATACCGAGAACATAAATCGCACAGACTATGCCGACGGCAAGGAAGGTCAGCTCATATGCGACGTTTGCCGAATCCTCATCCAGAGTCTCGAGCACGATCGTATCCGCAAAGGTGCCCATTGCATCAAGCAGGCAGTAGATTATGGGCAGCAATATCGCTATCCAGCTCTTTGCGTAATGGTGATTCGACGCATCCTGTCTTGCACGGCGAAGCTCCTCATCCTCACTCGACTCGGTTATTCCGAGCGCGATGACGCCGAGGCAGACCAGTGCAACGGCTGCGATCGCCGCAGGAGGAAGCTCTCCGAAGCCCTTTGTTGCGAATATAAGTATTGCGACTATCGCACCGGAGGAATTGCATATCGGTGACGATATCGACAGCTCTATGTAACGCAGACCGAGATAGCCTATCGCCATCGAAACTATGTACAGCATAGAAACAGGCAGATAAGTCAGTATTATATCACCGTTTATCTCGGTTCCGCCGACAAACACTTCGTATGCGGCATGGATACCCATTACGAGTCCCACCGCCATGACCATCTTCAAATGACTGTACTTATCCTTTGCATCCTGACAGCCTATCTTGGAAAACAGATCGGAGCCGCTCCAACACAAAAGTGCCACAACGGCAAATATAAACCACATGGTAAACACCCTCCTACATTATTATCTAAAGCATTCTACCACAAAGACGCATATTTGACAATTGCCAAATGACAAAATATGCGGCGATTGACGGCGTATAATTTGTTCATGGAGACAATCTACATAGACCGCCTGTTCGTTTTGAATTTCATCATCGACTATCTCATACTGATCGGCTCTGCCCGTATATGCGGAATCTATATGCGTCGTGTGAGATATGCTCTCTCCGCCGCCTTCGGTGCCGCATATGCCGTTTTGTACGTATTGCCCGACCTCAGTGTCCTTTCTGCATTTCCCCTAAAGCTGCTTTCGGGTATTCTTATGTCGCTCATAGCCTTTTGCGGTGAGAAAAAGCTCTTGCGCTGTACTCTCGTATTCTTTGCAGTGTCCGCTCTGTTCGGCGGTGCGATCTGGGCACTGTCGATGCAAAACGACGGTGCGCTTTATCTCCCGCTCTCGTTTCCGACTCTGCTCTTTGCCTTTCTTGCAATTTATGCAGTATTGAGTCTGATATTCAGAGGAAGTGCCAAGGCAGCGGCAAAGCGTCTTTCGCGCATTACGCTGCAGCACCGCTCAAAGGAGGTATCATTCTCCGCACTGCACGACAGCGGCAACTCTCTTTTCGATCCGATAAGCGGTGCCGGAGTCGTCATCGTTTCACCGGAAATAGGGACTTCGTTTTTCGGTGAAGTCGATTGGGGCGATCCTGCCGAAGCCGCAATAAAGTGCGACGGTATGCGGCTCGTTCCTTATTCCGCCGTCGGTACCCAAAGCGGTCTTATGGCAGCCTTCAAACCCGAAAGTATTGAGCTTGACGGCAAGAAGCGCGACGATCTTATCGTTGCGATATCGCCCGTCGAAATAAACGGAGACGGCTACACCGCCGTCACACAGGAGGAAAAATGAATCTGTTTAAAACCGTTAAAAGGTGGCTTATTGAGCACCTTACTCCCGCACCGCCCGATATCTATTACATAGGCGGCAGCGACGTTTTGCCGCCGCCGCTCTCCAAAGAGCGTGAAGATGCCGCAATATGTGCTATGGAAAACGGCGACGAGACGGCAAAAAAGCTGCTTATCGAGCACAATTTGCGTCTTGTCGTCTATATTTC
Organism: uncultured Oscillospiraceae bacterium; assembly: GCA_964634065.1. Taxonomy (GTDB): domain Bacteria; phylum Bacillota; class Clostridia; order Oscillospirales; family Oscillospiraceae; genus F23-B02. The sequence goes on from CAZWID010000030.1 coordinate 2,799, forward strand.
CAAGCGTTTTGAAAATACCGGAATAAATCTTGAGGATCTTATTTCAATAGGTACGATAGGGCTTATCAAAGCGATAAACACCTTCAATTCCGAAAAAAATATAAAGCTTGCGACTTATGCCTCACGCTGCATTGAAAACGAAATCCTCATGTATCTGCGCAAGGCATCGAATCAGCGTACCGAGCTGAGCTTCGATGAGCCCTTAAACACCGATTGGGACGGCAACGAGCTTCTGCTCTCCGATGTTTTGGGCACCGATGACGATGAGGTATGCCGTCCTCTCGAAGAAGCGGCAGACAGACAAATGCTCAAAGCGGCGATAGCCTCTCTCGGAGAGCGCGACCGCGAAATTATCGTGATGCGCTTCGGGCTATACGGCAACCGCGAATGCACTCAAAAGGAGCTTGCCGACATGATGGGTATATCGCAGAGCTATATAAGTCGACTTGAAAAGCGAATTATCGTGAGACTTAAACGCGAAATAATCAGACAATTGCAGTGAAATGTATAAATATCATACAAAAACGCTGAAATTGTATTGAAAAATTGTTACAAAATTGAAACTTTTCTCTTGCAAATTTCGATAAATGTATTTATATTATATTTTAGAACTTTATCTGTGTCGGTGACGGCACAGTATATTGGGATGGATCACCAAAGCATAAAATTTGAAAGGAGTTACTATGAAAAACTTCACCAGAATCCTTAGTGCACTTCTCGTTGTTATGATGCTCGCTACGCTTCTGCCCGCAATGGCACTTGCCGACGATGCAAGCAGCGATGACGCCGATCTCGATGTCGGCGGTATTATCGATACCGTTACCGGTCTTGAGATACCCTCTTATTTGGTCTACTGCAAGCTGAGCAATAAGCTGCCTGCAAGCAACGCACAGATCACTCTCACCAATCAGCTCACCGGTGAGTCCAAGACCTACACTGCAAACGCTCTCGGTCTTGCTCTTATCCCCAAGAACATCCTCGGTGTTTACAATGTTTCCGCTACCTGTGACGGCATGATCACCGGTCTGAAGTACAGCACCGTTGCCGGTATCAACTGGACCTTCAGTGCAAAGCTCGATGCGGAGACTCTCGTTCTCTACCCCGTACTCAATATCGCACTTAACTACTCCGACCACTTCTCCTACATGATCGGCTACAATGACGGTACCGTACGTCCCAACGCCACCATTACCAGAGCGGAAGCTGCGTCCATGATCTTCCGTCTCTTGACCGACTCCGAGAGAGATAAAATCTTCACCAAGACCAATTCCTTCTCCGATGTCACCAAAAAGAATCCTCACAACAACGCCATCTCCAGTCTTGCCTCCGCTGGCATCATCAACGGCTACAGTGACGGCACCTTCCGTCCCGACGCCCCCATCACCCGTGAGCAGTTCTCCGCTCTCATCGGTCGTATGTTCTCCGTCGAATATGTAGGCAGCCCCATGTTCGGTGACCTCAATGGCGGCTTTGCCGACGATTACATCAACCTCCTTGCCTCCCTCGGCATCCTGAAGGGTGACGTAAACGGCAATGCAAATCCCACCGACAACATTACCCGTGCGGAAGCCGCTACCATCCTTAACCGTCTGCTCGGTCGTCAGCCCGCTTCCGACAGCGCAGACAGCTGCACCGGTTATGTCAAGACATGGAGCGACTGCCCCAAGACCATGTGGTGCTACGCCGACATCCTTGAGGCTACCAACTCCCACAATTACAATTGGTCTACCGACGCAGGTGAGGTCTTCGGTGACGACAACCTCATCCACGAGGTTTGGACCAACATCCGCACCGATACTCCCAACTGGGCGGATCTCCAGAAGTAATCAAACTTAAACCTATACGAAAAAATCGCTTACCTGAAAAGGTAAGCGATTTTTCATGCAATCATTCTTCGCAGAGCTTTTTGAGGGTTTCTTCCTTTTTGACCTGAAGCTCCGCGATTTTCTTTTTACCGAGAGGATACATGAATCTCAAAACGACAAAGATTAGAATAAACAGTATTGCGGGGATCAGTACGGAATCGGCAAACATACTGTCAAGCGTCGCTTCGTTTATATTATCCGAATTGAGTACATTGTCGGTATAGCCGATACGCAGAAGCGCAAGGTTTACCAATATCGCGGCAACGGTCTGACCGAGCTTGCGCATAAATGTGAAGAAGGCGTAGCTTGTTGCTTCATCATGCAGACCGTAGGTGACCTCGTTGTAGTCGATGGCATCGGTTGCAATTGCCCATACAAGCAGGAAGATGAAGGCATTGCCTATACCCGACAGCAGGCAGACCGCAAGATATATCCAAACATTAGAGGTGCCGGTGAGATAGAGCGCAAGATTGCAGACGCCCGCAAACAGCATACCGTAGGCGCAAATCTCACGGCGACCGTATTTCGTGCCCATCTTGCCCGCAAAGAGCATTATGACGGCGACGGGAAGGTACTGGCACACCGTGGGCAGCATGGTAAGTCCCGGAGCATTGAAGTAGTAATTAAACAGATAGGGATAGTAGCTTTGGCTGAACATCTGTGCCGCAAGGAAAAGCATACCGACAATGCAGACCGCCATATACGGGCGGCTCTTTAAAAGAGTTTTTATGACCTTGACCGTCTGTCCCTTTTGTCTTGCGGCGGGCTTGGTCACTACTCTCTCCTTTGTCCCGTTATGACTTAAAATGAAAAGGAATACCGCGGCGATTGCAATGGCTATAACGCCTATAAGTATTTTTTTGTACGACATAACGGAGGTACCGTCCTCATTCGTCGTATAGGCAAAGCTTATGAGCAGCATGGCGGGAAGTGCGCCGACGGTGGAGCCTATCGAACGGAACACCGAAAGCGAGGAACGCTCCTTATCGTCGGAGGTTATGACCTGTGCAAGTGAACCGTAGGGAATGTTTATTGCGGTGTACATCATGCCGAACAGAATGTATGTCACATATGCGTAAATGAGATACTGATTCTGCGTAAGTCCCGGGATCTTCACAAACATAAGAACAGCGGACACCGCAACGGGAACGGCGAGAATTTTCAGCCAACGGCGGTATCTGCCGCCGGAGGTGTTCTTTGCGGAGTCGACAATACGTCCCCAAATGGGGTCGTTTATCGCATCCCATATGCGGGCAATGATGAACATGACCATGATGCTGACGATGCTTATGCCGAGAATGTCGGTATAGTATTTTTGCAGGACACTCTGAACAAGACCGAACAGCAGCAGGGATGCGGCATCACCCATTGCGTAAGCTATCTTGTCACGCGTGCCTATGCCGCTGGTTTTGGAGATATACGATTTGTTTTCCATATTTCCACCTCTGTTTATTATTTTGCGGCAGCGGCGCGGAAAAGCTCCGCGTATTTGCTGTCCGCCCTGTAAAATACGGGACATTCTCCCAACGGTGCCTTGACCTTGTACTTTTTTCCGCCGATATAGGTCTTGCCGCTCCAAAGATGCACCCATGTGCCCTCGGGAAGCTCAACATTCCGGCTTTTCGCTCCGAGCTTTATGACCGGAGCGACAAAAACATCGTCACCGAAGAAATATGCGTATTCCTCTTTATGCGCCGCAAAGTCGTTTGCCGCCCAAAAGTCCGGTCGCAGTACGGGTACGCCCGCTTGGGCATTTTTTACACAACCGACAATGTACGGCTTTATCGCCGTATGAAGTCTTGTAAGGCGTACGGTATGCGGCAATACCTTCTCCGCGTCAAACTGACTGTTTGCCCACGGTCTTATTGACTCATGACTGCGCATAAGCGGCGAAAATGTGCTCATCTCCATCCAACGGATGAAAAGCTCATCGTTACGCTTCAGCTTCATAAAGGAGAAGAAGCCGCCGATATCGCAGTGCACAAGGCTTACTCCGGAAAAGCCCAGTGAAAAGCTTGCGGGCATAACGGTCGGCATACCGTAGTCATGCGTCGTATCGGTGTGCTGATCGCCGTTCCACATGATGGGTGCATAGGTCTGAATCCCCGTATACCCTGAGCGTGTGAAGAAGAAAACGTCGTCTCTGCCGTATTCCTCTATCGCTTCACGGTTCAGCTTTGCCCACATAACGGGCCACAGATTGTGCAGCTTTTTGGGGTCGCCGTCGTGCAGGATGCAGTCCGACGGAAGGTATTCTCCGAAGTCCGCCATCCAACCGCTCATGCCGAGATCAAGCATATTGTGCTTTATAAGTACGTCCTTGGTATACCGCACCGCGTCGGGATTCGTGAGGTCGAGCATACCGGCATCGAAGGTCGTTGATTTTATGTGATACACACTGCCGTCGGAGCGCAGTATTAAATAGCCCTTCTTTTTACAGTAGTTGTACAGCTCACTGTTTTTCACAAGATACGGATTTATGTAGCCGAGGAAGGCAACGCCGCGGTCGTTGAGCTTTTTTATCGCGCCCGACAGGTCGGGGTACAGCTTTTCGTCGACTTCCCAATTCCACCACACCTGCTTGCCCATTATCGTTCGGTTTTCACCCGACCAGTCCTGACTCCATACGCCGCATATCTTTGCGCCTGCGTCCAACATGGCAAAGGTCTTTTCGAGCACCGTCTTTGTCCCGCCCTGAACACCGAGTATCATACCGTCATGGCACCAATCGGGCAAATACTGCCTGTTGGGGACAAGCTCCGCAAGTCTTCTCGAGAGTTCTTCAAAGCTTTCCGCCTTCAAAACGGTGAGTCTTTCGGGGCATGAGTCGAATTTAAACAGATAGCTTTCCGTACCGAAGTCGGAATAGCCGTCGGAGGCGGTGTCGAATTTTATCAGTCGCTTTTCGCTTGTCACGAATACGGGCATCGGCGCATAGCTGCCTATGTCCTTATGTTCCTTTTCCCTGTAAAAAGGTTTGGGAATTAGTGCCTTTTCGATTATCGTCGACGCCTTTATGTGCTCGGATACGAAGTTTACGACTCTTTCGCCTTTTAAGTCGAGCTTCCTGTATTGCTCACCGCCGCCGAATACCGCTTCATTGGGGAGTGCCGGTATCCGAAACTCATAGCCCCATCCTTCCTCACCCTGAAGTGCCGCGCTTATGCCGTCTTTTGTCTCGGTGAGTGTAGCCGTGAGACTGTGCCCGTTTGAGGAAAAGCGCAGCACGTTGCCGTTCTCGGAAATCTCCGTCAGCGGGATGCGCTCCGCTTCGACCTCCGTCACGGTAACGGTGCCGTGGGATGCTTTGTACTCCTTCTCACAACGTACCGCCGTGACAAAGTATGGGGTCGTAAGCATTTTCTTCATTCATTCGCCTCCTATGTTCAGTTTTATGTTTTTACCGCTTATACCGCAAAACGCACCCTGCTTTGCCTGCGGGGAATCGGGATGACAAAGAAGCCATTTTCCGCGCATGAAAAGGAGCCTATCCTCATCGGAAGCGGGAGCGCAGGTTTCGCCAAGCGGTGAGTTTACACCTTTTTCGAGTACGACAAGGCATCTGAAGCCGTCGTTTGATATGCGGCACGGTGCGAAATGCAGCACCTTTGGGTATACTTCGATTGCAGTGCCCTTCGGAAGATAAAAGCCCTTTACGGATGCGGAATCTACCGCACCGCCGTTCATATCCTGCGGCAGCGCAAGAAGCAGGACAAGTCCGCTTGTGGTAAAATTCACTTCGGAGCATTTGTGATATTCAAGTGCATTGAGCGTATAGCCGTGACCGTTGCAGTATCCCGCCTGTATCTCCATCCCGCCGAACACGTTTTTTATTCTCCGCATCGCAAAGACGCTTTCAAGTGCTTTATCCGATGCGACATAGCAGTTGCCGCTTTCGGGTATCTTTGTCTCCGAAAGTGCTGCGAAAAGCTCCTCGGTATCGCCCAAATCGAGTACTCTGCCATAGAGCTGAAATTCCGCATCGTACACGCTGTAAAGCGGAAGCTTCGGGTTTAAAGCTCTGAGCTTTTCAAGCTCCGTCATGCAAGTCCTCCCCTTTCGATGAAATTCAGAACGGCGATAAGTCCCGCCGCCTTATCCTCCAAAAGTCCGTTATACGGGCTTTTTTCTATTTTAACGCTGCGGCTCGGATCAACGCCTTCGTTCATATCGGCAAGCAAGGCGGAAAGAAAATAGGCGTTATCGAAAACTCTGCCGTATAGGACTATTTTTTCCGGATCGACGATATATATCACGGACTTGAGCGCACTGCCGAGAGCTTTGACCGCACGGTCACATAACTCTGCGACAGCTTCGTCGCCGCTCCTTGCGGCAAGCAAAACATCGTCGATATCGGGCTTTTTGTCCGGCTTCGCACTCATTATGCGCCAAAGCAGCGGAGCTTTGCTTTCATCAAGCAAACGCAGTGCATCGTCGCACAGTGCCATCGGTGACGCTATCGTTTCGAGGCAGCCGCTTTTTCCGCAGGAGCAGGGCTTTCCGCCGCGACGTACTATGGGAATATGCCCGATCTCGGAGCACTGCCCGCTACCGCCTGCCCATATGCCACCGTTTGCGGACAGTGCCGCACCGATGCCGTATTCGCAGCGGAGAAAGAACTGAGAGCTAATCTCCCTGTCCTTCGACATAAACATATGTGCCGAAAACAGAGCGCGGACATTGTTCGTCATAACGGCAGGCAGTCCGGTATACTCGCAAACTCGCTCCGTGAGCGGATAGTCGGCGGAATCCAATGCACCCATGTTGTTGCGCGAGATGCGTCCCGCTTCGTCGGTTATGCCTCTTATGGCAATGCCGACACCGATTATTTTTTCTCTCGGAACGGTATTTGCCCGCTTCAGAAGTCTTTCGCAAAGCATTTTCACCGTTGCATCGGCAGGTGCTTTTTCGCTTATTGCTATCTCCTCCGAGAATATCACACTGCCGTCAAGCCACACGGCGGATATGATCGCCTGTCGGAGATTTATAAATATACCGAGTGCGCAGCGTGATTGCCTGTCAAGCTCGATGAGTATTTCGCGTCTACCCGCTTTGCCGCAGGAGAGAACGTCACCTTCGACAACAAGGCTTTCCGACATAAGCTCGGCAACGATCTTGCTTATCGCCGCAGGGGTCAGCTTCATGAGCGTTGCAAGACGCTTTCTGCTCATTGCACCGTTTTCATGCAGCAGCTTGAGTGCGGCACTTCGGTTCGTGCGTCTTACGTCCGCCATATTATCACCCGTTGTGGGCACCTTTGGCACCTCCTTCGTGATGCAGCTTGCCGCGCAGCAGTATTACCGCGGCTCCGGCAAGCACGATAAATATGCCGATGACCTTCGTCACCGTAAGTGTTTCATTCAAAAACAGCACACCGATAAAGCAGCTCAGTATCGGCATGAGAAGAAGATAGAGCTTTACCGTCCAGACCTCATAGTGCTTGAGATTTCGATAATAGAAAAAGTAGATAAAGGTCTGACCCAAGCCGCCGAGCAAAACCAGTCCCCAAAAGTGCAGCGGCGCAACGGTCGGCAATCTAAAATCGCCGCCGAGTGCAGCCGATGCCGCAAACAGGGTCAGCACGATAAAATTGTTGTAATAAGATATGGTGTCGGCATCCTTGCCGTATTTCTCCTGCGCCGTCTTGATGATAAAGGCATTTGCCGTGACGCACAGTGCACTGGCAAGGAAAAACAGGTCATATGCGTTAAACTCTATGCTTTTGAGGTTTATGCCCAAAACCGTCAGAACGCCGATGAGCATTATCGCCGTTCCCAGCCAATCGGACAAATAGAGCCGCTTTTTGTAAATGATGACCGTTGCAAGGTTTACCATCAAAACATCGGTCTTGAGCAGTGCCGTTCCGGTGCTCAGTGAGCCCTTTGTGTATCCGAGATTTGCAAACAGGTCGAGCAGAAAACCGAAAAAGCCGATGAGCAGCAGTATTTTTAATCCGTGCTTTTGCTTCGGCAGATTTTTAAACGCACCGTCGGCAATAACCTCGACGGTCAAAAACAGGAGTGCCGCACTTCTGAGCAAAAAGCCTGCCATGTAGGGCGAACCCGTCATCGACACCATTGCCTTCGACACGGCATAATAGACGGCCCATGCAACTATCATGCCGCCGATCATAAACGCAGCTTTTGCTTTTGCCATCACTTGAGTCCTTCAAGCATCGTTTGCAGTGCCGCAGCATCCATGGAAACGGGATTGTTCGCCATAAGCGGATGCTCGGCGCAATCTTTTGCAAGCTTTTCGATATCAACCCTTCCGAGTTCATTGAGCTTTGTCTTTAGTCCCGCAAGTGCTTTCAGCTCCGCTATCTTCTCCGCAAGAGCGGAGGTATCTGTAAGTCCCACCCTTTTGCAAAGACTCTCAAGCCGCTCATCGGCGTTTATGCGCACAAAGCTGTCCAGTGTGAAGGCGCAGGCTTCACCGTGCGGCAGATGATAATCCGCGGAAAGAGGATAGCTGCAAGCGTGACAGGCTGCGGTCTTCGGTTGCGCAAAGGCAAGTCCGGCAAGGAGCGACGCCATTGACATATTGCGTCTTGCGGTTTTGTCGCTGCCGTCTCTGTATGCCGCTTCAAGATTTTGAAGCACCAGTGCGACGGATTTTTCCGCATAAATATCGCAAATGGGCTGATGATTTTTGCTCCAAAAGCCTTCAAGAGCGTGAGCCAATGCGTCAAGCCCCGTGTTCATTGTCGTTTTAGGCGGAACGGAATATGTGAGCGTCGGGTCGACGACGGCTATGCTCGGCATAAACGACGGATGATTTATCGTCTTTTTCTCATTGCCATGGCTTATCACCGACACCTGCGTTACTTCGCTGCCGGTACCGGCAGTAGTCGGTACGGCAATGATGCGCAGACGTTTATTCGGAAACTTTGCCGTATCATAGCACTGCTCTGCGCTCCCTTCTCCGCAGGCGCAGGCTGCCGCAAATTTTGCGGTATCAATCGAGCTGCCGCCGCCGATGCCCATGACTGCATCCGCGTCATGCTCTCTTGCAAGTCTCACCGTTTCCGCAACACCGGAAAGCTGCGGATTTGCCTCGACCTGCGAATACACGGCACATACGGAAGGTATGCTTTTTTGCAGTTCGGCTGCTTTGTCCGCAAAATGCCTTCCGCATACCAAAACGCAGCGTTTTATATCGGCATCGGAGAGTATCTCCGAAAGTCTTTCAAGTTCTCCCTCTCCGAAGTATATCTTGACGGGCTGGGAAAAGATAAACTCAGCCATAGATTTCATCCTCTATGCTCTCGACACAGGCATTAAAGCGTTTGAGGTTTGCCTGACGCCAATCCTCAAGCCCCTCGAGCCATTCGGTATTTAAAAACGCCTTTACCATCTCTATCGCCATCTCGGGACCTACTATCCAACCGCCCATGCACAGAACGTTTGCACCGTTTATCGCTCTTGCCATTTTTGCGGAATAAACTCCCTCACAGGCAACGGCGTGCACGCCCTTGTACTTATTGGCAACGATGCACATTCCCGCTCCGGTGCCGCATATGAGTATCGCACGGTCATACACACCGCTCTGCACCTTGGGTGCAACGGCAGATGCCACCTCGTAATAAGGATGGACGTCTTCCTCCGTTACCGTTCCGAGATCCTCAAAGTCCGCATCTATGCTTTTTAGATATGCCTTTATTGCTTCCTTTGCGGCAAAGCCCGATTTATCGCTTCCGATTGCAATTTTCATTTTAATATCTCCCATACCTTTTCGATTATATTTTCCTCCGTCAGTCCCATGAGCTTACGCAGATACGGCATTTTGCCGACTTCACCGAAGCGGTCCGGTACTCCGATCGCATGGACGGGGATGCACTCTGTCGCCAATGCCTCGGTGACTGCCGAATAAAGTCCGCCGATGATATTGTGGTTTTCTACGGTGAGTACATTACCGGTCTTTCGTGCGGATGCGATGACCGTCTCACGGTCTATGGGCTTTATCGTGTGCACGTTTATGACATCACAGGATATGCCCTCC
>CAZWID010000031.1:0-12080 GCA_964634065.1 uncultured Oscillospiraceae bacterium
AGGGCAGCAAGACGATGTTCTTCTTCACCTCCGACGGCAGAGTCGATTTCAGAGAGCTTGTAAAGGATCTTGCGGGCATCTTCCGCAATCGCATCGAGCTGCGTCAGATCGGCGTTCGCGATGAGGCGAAGATGCTCGGCGGTCTCGGTATATGCGGCAGGCCCTTCTGCTACAGCCGCTTTTTGGACGATTTTCAGCCTGTCTCCACCAAAATGGCGAAGGTGCAGTCAATGTCCTTAAACCCCGGCAAAATATCGGGTACCTGCGGCAGACTTATGTGCTGTCTGCGCTATGAGCAGGAGGCGTATGAGGAGCTTGTGAAAAACGTTCCGAAGCAGGGCGCGTTTGTCGAAACGCCCGACGGCTACGGCAACGTCACGCAGATAAATCTCCTACGTCAGCTTGTCAAGGTCAAGCTTGACGGTGAAGGTGACGATACCGTCAAGACCTTCCGCTCCGTCGAGGTCGCGACCGTCCCCGGCGGCAGACCCAAGGACGGTGAGACGCCGCCCTCGGTGCTCAAATATGTTCCCGAGCCCGAGCCGGAACCGGAGATTGAAAACGAATGGGCACTGCCTCAGCTTTTCTCCGAGGAATACTCTCCCGAGGAGCCGCAGCCCGAAGAAAAGTCGGCAAAGAATCGCCGCAATCGCAGGCACCGTCAAAAGCCCAAAACGGGAGACAAAAAGCAGCCGACGGAGAAAAAGCCATCCGAGAAGAAGGAGCAGCAGCCGAAGGCTCCCGCCGAGACTCGCGAAAAGCAGACCGTGCGTGCAAAGCCAAAACACTCGGGAAGCAAAAAGCAAAAAAAGCCCGATGCCGCAAAGGAAAAAACCGCGAAACCAGTCACGGCGCACGAGGCAAAGCCCGCAGAGGTTCCCGCAGCGAAGGAAGCCGCTCCCAAGAAAAACAACAGACGCCGTTATTACCGCCACGGCAAGCCGAAAAACAAACAGGGCGGTGACGGTGCAAAGCAGTAACGGAGGTGTCCGATATGAGCGTAAAAACGGAAAAGCCGAAAAAAGAAAAGAAGCCGAAGAAGCTGCATAAGCCGATGAAAATGAGCGTCAAGGTGACGATAACGCTCGTAACGCTGCTGATTGCGGTGATAACGGTCGTGCTCACATTGGGCTCCGGTGCACTGACCTTTGCACCGGGCTCCGTGCAGTCGCACGACGAACCTGCGGACGTATCCGAATCGCCCGTGGTAAACGACGACGGCAGCGTCGTCCCCCAGTCGAAGAAATACACGGTGCTCGTATCCGCAGGCAACGGCGGCACGGCAAGTCCCGAGGGCAATGTAAGCGTCGAGGAAAACGGCGCGATAACCATAGGCTTCACGCCGGACGAAGGCTATCAGGTGAAATCGGTCACGGTTGACGGTCAGGATATGGGTGCAAAGACAAGCTATACTCTTTCGAACGTCAGAGAGGATCACACCGTCATGGTCACCTTCGAAAAAGAGCCTGAACCTTCTCCGAGTCCCTCCCCCTCTCCCGACATAGATCCCGAGGATTAACGGAGGCGCGATGGAAGGCATACTTAAAACTCTGTTTTGGGCAATGGTTCCCGTTTCCGAGATAAGAGGCGCGATACCCGTCGGCATTGCAAACGGTGTGGAGCCGTGGCTTGCCTATGTGATAGGCGTCATCGGCAACATGATACCCATCCCGTTGCTGATTCTGCTTACAAGACGTGTTCTTTTGTGGATGAATAAGCACAATATACTCACCGGCTTTTCAAATTGGCTTCAGCGCAAGGGTGAGGAAAAGGGCAAGGTCGTGCAGACGTATTCGTTTTGGGGACTTCTCATTCTCGTTGCGATACCGCTTCCGGGCACCGGCGCATGGACGGGTGCACTTGTTGCGTCGCTCCTCAATATGCGCCTGAAAAGCGCACTGCCGTCGATATGTCTCGGCGTCATGATCGCCGGTCTTATCGTCATCGCCGTCACCTTGGGTGTCATCTCGGTGGGAAATTTGATATAATCAATACGGCAAAACCGCTCCGTTTCACCGGAGCGGTTTTGCCGTCAGCTTGCAAAAAAGTCCCTTCGGGCTTTTTTGCAAGCTGAAACAGCCGCCGGTCATTTTGAATACTCAAAATGACGCTTCGCCCAAAAGTCTTGATTCTCAAGCCTTTTTCGCGGCGGCAATCCAATTCGAGGTGGGTCTTAACCCCCTCGAGCTCCCCCGCTACTCTGTTGTCTTTTCTGCATAGCATAGTTTTTTGACAGTCTCACGGCAAAACCGCTCCGTTTCACCGGAGCGGTTTTGCCGTATTGTATTTCTATTTCTATTTCTAAATTTCTTAATTTCTTATTCAAAACAGCGAACGTATCACGTCGGTGACCCGTTTAATATCCTCCGCGGTCATTTTGGTGTCACACGGGAGGCATATGCCGCGCTCGAACAGCTCCTCGCTTACCGGCTTGTCGCTCAACGCGACGAATGGGCAATCGGAGAAAACGGGCTGCATATGCATCGGCTTCCACACATGACGTGCCTCAATGCTTTTCTCCTTCAGCGCATTTATAATGTCGCTCGGCGCAACTCCGCAATCCTTCGCTATAAGCGCGGTGCTCAGCCAACGATTGGCTGTGCAGCACTCCGGCTCCGTCGGAAACGTAAGCGGCAGGGAGGCAAGCTGCTCTTTATATGCTTTGAATATAGCGCGCTTTTTCTCGATACGCTGCGGCAGCACCTTCATCTGCCCTCTGCCTATGCCCGCACTGATATTGCTCAGTCTGTAGTTATATCCTATCTCCTCATGCTGATACCACGGAAACGGCTCTCTTGCCTGAGTCGCAAGCTTCAGCGCGTGAGCGGCATCCGCCTTGCTTTCGCACAGCAGCATACCGCCGCCGGAGGTCGTGATTATCTTATTGCCGTTAAACGACAGCGCACCGAAGGCACCGAGAGTGCCGCAATATCTGCCCTTGTAGGTCGAACCCAGAGCTTCGGCGGCGTCCTCAATAAGCACTATGCCGTGCTCATCGCATATTGCGCAAAGCTCGTCCGTTTTCGCGGGCGTACCGTAAAGATGGACGGCGATCATCGCCTTAGGTGCACCGTGCAGCTCGATCGCTTTGCGTACCGCATCGGGGTCTATGTTCCAGCTCTCCGACTCGGAGTCGATATATACGGGCTTTGCGCCGCAGTAGACTATGGGATTTGCCGACGCCGAGAAGGTCAGGCTCTGGCAAAACACCGTGTCTCCCGCTCCGACACCCGCAAGAATGAGCGCAAGATGCAGTGCCGCGGTTCCCGACGAAAGTGCGACGGCACAGGGTGCGCCGACAAAGTCCTTCATCGCATTTTCAAACTCGTTAACGTTTTCGCCCAGAGGTGCTATCCAATTCTTTTTGAACGCATCGTTGACATATTCGAGCTCATAGCCTTCATCGGACATATGAGGACTTGCAAGAAAAATTCTGTCCATAATTATCTCCTTTACACCTTGGCTTTAACTCCGCTCTGCGATCTGTGATACGTCGGAACTATCTCCGCTATCTTGCGGCGCAGCTTTTCGTCCTCACCCTCATGCAGCTCCTTCAGCTCAAGAAGCTTTTCGTCGAGAAGTGCGGCATCGAAATCCGTTTCGCCGCCTATGTATATGAGGTCGTTTGCGGTCTTTTGCATACCCTCGCCCGAGAGCAAGAGCTCCTCATAAAGCTTTTCACCGGGTCTCAGTCCCGTGTAAACAACGGGAATGTCGACATCGGGCTCAAGCCCCGAGAGTCGAATCATATTGCGTGCAAGATCGTCTATGCGCACGGGCTCGCCCATGTCGAGCACAAATATCTCGCCGCCCTTGGCATAGGCTCCCGCCTGAAAGATGAGCTGCACCGCCTCGGGGATGGTCATGAAATACCGAATGACGTTCTTGTCCGTGACCGTCACGGGACCGCCGTCTCTTATCTGGCGGCGGAACAGCGGGATAACGCTGCCTGCGGAGCCCAGAACGTTGCCGAATCTGACGGCGACGTATTCCGTCTCGCTTCTGTCGTTCCACATCTGCACTATCATTTCGCATATGCGCTTCGATGCGCCCATGACGTTGGTCGGATTTACCGCCTTGTCCGTCGAAACGAGTATCATGCGACTTGCACCGTACTTGTCGGCTGCCGCGGCAACATTATATGTGCCGAACACGTTGTTTTTTATCGCCTCAAGCGGCGAATCCTCCATAAGCGGAACGTGCTTATGCGCCGCGGCATGGCAAACGAGGTCGGGACGGTAGTTCTCGAATATGTACTCCACTCTCGCCTTATCGCGAACGGAACCTATGAGCACCGTCAGCTTCAGCTCCGGATGCTTTTTCCTGAGCTCCATTTGCAGCTCATAGGCGTTGTTTTCGTAAATATCGAAGATTATGAGCTCCTTCGGCTGCTGCGTCGCAGCCTGACGGCACAGCTCACTGCCAATGCTTCCGCCGCCACCCGTCACAAGAACGGTCTTGCCTTTTATGTATCCCGCGACCTCGTCGATGTCTATCCTGACAATGTCTCTGCCGAGCAGGTCCTCGATATCGACCTCACGTATTTTTTGTATGCTGACCTCGCCGTTTGCAAGCTGGTACAGACCCGGCAGACTTCTGAGCTTACAGCCCGTCGCGTGACATATTTCCAAAAAGTCCAACTTCTGTCTGCGACTTGCCGAAGGCATGGCAAGGATGATCTCCTCGACGCCGTATCTGCTTGCGGCGTCGATTATCGATTCCTTGCCTCCTACTATCTTAACACCGTGTATATAGCTGCCGCGCTTTGACGGATCGTCGTCTATGACGCAGACGACCTTGTTCTCGGAATGATTGCTGTACCTGAACTCACGGAGCAGCATAGAGCCTGCCTGACCGCCGCCTATGAGCATTGTGCGCTTTTGCCGCTTTGCACTCGGTGCCATCCGAGATCTCTTGCGGCGTATCGCTCTGTAGGCAAGGCGCAGCAGTCCCGTTGCCGCGGCAAGCAGCATTGCATAGATTATCGGGAAGCTCAGCGGCATCCGAGTGTTCATGATAAGCAGCATCATGAAGAAATTCAGCAGAGCCGACACTACGGCTGCCGCGCCTATGCGCAGCAGCTCATTGTATCCCGCGAACTCCCACAGGCTGTTGTACAGATTCAGTCCCGAGTATATCAGAACCGTCACGGCGGTATTGATGAGCGCGTACCGCAGATATCGCCCGAGATAATAGGTAAACGCCGAATTTGCGACCGTCATTCCGTCAACGGAAAACCTGATAAACAGTGTCGCTACCGCCGCAAGGTTTATCAGCACGGCATCCGCCGCAATGAGGAAAAGCACTCTTATGAGCTTTTCCCTACTCCATTCGTTTTTTAATCTCCCCATAACAGTTCCCCATTTATGCTTTAAGCTTCACCGTCGGCATCGGCGTAATCCTTACCGTAGCCGTAGCCGTACTTATAACCGTAACCGTAGCCGTAACCGTTCTTTTTCATGGTGCCGCCGGAAACGGAGTTTAAGATATACCCCGCGACCTCGGTACCGCTTTCGCTGAGTCTTGCCATGCTCTCGATGACGGAGCCTCTGCTTGCGTAATTTTGCTTTATGACCATGATCGCCGCATCGCATATTTCCGCAACATCCTCGGCATCGGTGAGCAGTGAGCAGGGCGGTGTGTCGATCAGAACATAGTCGTATTTCTCTCTCAAAGCATCGACAAGCTCGGTAAATACGCCGCCGCGCATAAGCTCATCCGTCTCTCCCGCATCCTCTCCGGCATAGAGAATATCGAAGCCGTCGGAACAGCTTTGCAGCGTATCGGAAAGTGTCGCAGTACCGTCAAGTATCTCGGCAAGTCCGGCACATTCTCCCGCTCCCGTCATCTTGAACACGGACGGATTGCGAAGGTCTGCGTCTATAAGCAGCACGGTTCTGTGAAGCTTTGCGAAGGAATACGCGAGGTTGAAGGCGACCGTCGTCTTGCCTTCACCGGAGGCGGCACTGCATATGAGCAGCGTTTTCTGATCCCTGTCACGCATACGCTTATCGAGCCTTACGGCAAGCGTGCGGAAGGCTTCCCTGTAGTTTCTGTCCGTCGTCGTCGAGAGTCGGAGCACCCTTTCCTTCATCTTGCTGCGCTTTTTTACCGTTACGACAGGCAAGGTTCCGAGATAGCGCACATTGCTTCGATTCTGAAGATCCTCTCTGCCCATAACGGTCGCCTTCGTATAGCCGTACACAAATGCAAGCACAAGACCGAGCGCAAATCCCACGACGACGCCCTTCTTTGCGGCATCCGTCCAATTGCGCTGATTGTCCGGCTCATCGGGTATTCCGGTCTCGTCGACTATGCTCATATACGTCGGACCGACGACAAGCTCCGCGACCTGCGGATAATTTTTTATCACCGATTGCAGCACGTCATAGCAAAGTCTCGCATCGCTTCCCTTAACGGAAAGCACTATCATATTCGCACCCTCGACGGCTGTCGCACTTATAGACGGCAGTGCAGCAACGCCGACATCCTCTTTTACGAGATCGCTCAAGACGCCGCTTGTGAGGATATATGGAAAGGTCTTTTCCATCTGCTGTGCGGCAGCCTGATTAAAGGTCGAAACGCTTGACTGATTCTCGTTGACCGTATACACGCTGAAGGTCACCGACGCACTGTACGACGGGACATAGCTTGTCCACGAACGGTAGCCCATACCCGCTCCGCCGATGAAAGTGAGCAGCAGCACAAGCCACCAAAGCCGCTTTAAGCCGCAGAAAAACACGTCGAGTATCCGTGCGGGAGAAAAGCTTTTTACCACGCCTTCGTTATTCATCGCCGTTCTCCTCTCCGCCGTTTTCCGACTTTCTTCGACTGCGGTTTCCGTAGCCGTACTTGCCGTAGCCGTATTTACCGTAGCTGCGGCTGCTTCCGTAACCGTATTTGCCGCCGCTGCCGTAGCTGTAATTATCGCTCAGATCGCCAGCTCTTACATTATTGAACACACAGCCTATGAGCTTTCCGCAGGCGGCTGTCAGAACGTCTATCGAATCGTTTATCACCTTGACCGGTGCGGTATCCTGCCGAACGACCAGTATCGCCGCATCGGCAAGCTCCGCTATGCACTCCGCATCGGGGCTGACCGACATGGGCGGCGTATCGATTATAATACAGTCGACGTTTTCCTTTGCCTGACGGATGAGATCCTTCATCTTCGCACTGCTGACAAGCTCCGTCGAACGGTCGGTGCCCTGTCTGCCGAAGATCAGACCCATCTGATAGCCTCTATCGGATATGAGCGTATCCTTCAGTGCCGCCTTACCGTCGAGATACTCGACGATGCTTGCGTACTTCTTATCCTGATAGTTCATTATCTTGTGCAGTGCGGGCTTTTTCATATCGCCGTCAATGAGGATAACGTTCTTGCGCTTTCTGTTCATCGCAAGCGCAAGATTTGCCGCGACCGTGCTCTTGCCCTCGTTTTCGTACACCGAGGTCACCATGAGCACCTTCGCACCGTCTCTGCGCATATGATAGTCGACTCTCGTGCGGAGCTTCCTGAAGGTCTCCGCAAAGGCAAAGCCCGTTGTCGGATTCGTGATAAGTATGCTGCGCTTTCCTCTCGAAAAGCGTTCCTTCAATGTTTTATACTTACGCTCGTGATACACCGTCGCAAGCAGCTTCGTATCAAGCTTTGCCTCAACGTCCTCCGTGACCTTAACGGTATCTCTGAAATATGAGCGGATGCACAGCCAACATATCGCAAGCACCGCCGCGGCAAGTGCCGCAAGCTTTGCGATGCTCATCGCACTTGAGGGATTGACCGCCGTGGTCGGTATCGTCGGCTGACGGAGTATGTCGAGCGTCACGGTGCTGAGGGTCTTTTCCGCAAGGTCGCCGTAATTGTGCAGCACCGCCTGCGTTATGAGATATGCCTCTCTCGGACTGTCTGCCGTAACGGTCATTTCGATGAGATTCGTTTCCTCGATAACCGCGGCATCGATCTCACCGTACACTCTGTCTGTGCCCAATTCCTGCGCAACACGCTTTTTCATAACGTCACTGTCGACGATCTCGGAGAAGGAGTTTGCCAGACTTTGTGCCGCGGCAAGATTGGAATACACCGAACCGCTGCCCTCCTTAACCGATACGACAAAGGTCGTATTCGTCCGATACTGCGGAGTGTACATAAGGGAGCTCACTATATACGCACAGCAGCCGGCGACTATCGCGACGGCGACTATGAGCCAAAGCTTAGCGGCAAGCTCTCTGACTATAAGCAGCGGGTGGAAGCCCTGAATATTCTCGCGGGCTGCGCCTGCCGATTTCTTTTCATCCATGTTTTCGACCTCCTCACCCGACGACGACTATCAGTCTTGTCATGCTCTTTCCGTCACCGTAGCCGTAGGTATAGTCGACGGTATATACGCCTTCGGTCTGCGCATCGACATTGCTCTCAACGGTCAGTCCGCTTGCGCCGCTGCGGTATTCCTCATTCACCGTATACCCGTCCACATAGCTTTCCGCGTCAAATTCCGCGCCTTTTTTGACGAATACCAGATAATCCGTCAGTGTAATTCCCGCCGAGTTCGGCTCACGCTCCGTCACCGTCACGGGAAGCTCTATACTCACGGAGTCGCCCAACTTGCTTGTAACACGAAGCTGTACTCTGTGTTCTCCGACCTCCGAAAGAGTCAGGCTCTTGCCAAGCAACGTATACTTGACGCTGTCGGAAATATCGCCGTCGAAAACATCACTCGCCTTGATATACGAAAGTATGTTGACCTCGCCGCCGCTCTTGAAAACAAGCGGTGCGGTGAGCTTAAAGCTCGGAGACTCATAATCTTTAAAATGCACCTTGCGCTCCGCTCTTACCATGTGGTCGCAGGAATCGAAGGCGGCATAGCTGACCGTCGCCGTTCCGTCTCCCACATAGCGGGAGATGCCCTCGACTATAAGCGAAGCCGTAACGTCGCCGTCCTCGGGATCCGTCGCCGTCACTCCCGCAAGCAGCTCCGCATCCGTGTAATTTATTCCGACGGTGACGGTGTCGCTCTCAAAGGCTATGGTCGGGAGCGAAGGACTTGACGTGGTTCTTTCGTAGTATTCGTAGCCCACTACCGCACCGACCGAAAGCAGCACGAGTATGAGCATTATTATCGCGGTTCCGTGTTTTTTCATTTGCCTGCCTCTTTTCAGTATATCTGAAATCTGTCTATCCGAAGGAGTTCCTTATTTTCGACTGTCCTTCGGGGATTTTCGTTCATGAGAAGCTCCGCAAGCTCCTCCGTGAAATTCGCACTTATGTATCCGTAAGCGTCGGTCATGTCCGGCGTTCTGACTCCCGCACCGTGTGCGTCACTCGCTATGCAGCTAACCGTTCCTTCGGAAAGCAGTATGTCCGCAAGCTTTGCCGCCCTTCTTCCGAAGCGTCCGAAAAGGCTGCCCTTGTTGAGCTGTATCCCGACACCGTCGTCAAACCACGCCATTGCTGTCTCCGGTCTGTCCTGCAAGGCAAAGTAACGTTCGGGATGCGCAAGTATCGGGACTACTCCGTCGTCAAGCAATCTGTACAGCACGCTTTGCATGAATACCGAGCCCTCGTAAAAGTCAAACTCGATGAGCATATACCGACCGCCGTTCAGAGTCGGCAGTCTGCCTTCCCTGTAAAGCTTCGGAACGTCGGCGGTGCCGAACACCTCCGCACCGAGGTACAGTTCGAGAGGAATCTCCGCCGCCTCGACCTCGCTTTTGAGCTCCTCGAAGGAGCGCAGCAGCTTGTCCGACGCGTAATTTTCAAATTGCCCGCGCTGATTGCAGTGCGGCGTCGCTATCATTATCTCCGTTCCGCATTCGGCAGCAAGCTCAGCCATCGCAAGCGAGGTCAGCATATCGCCGGAGCCGTCGTCCAGTGCGGGAAGGATATGTGAATGTATGTCGATCATTTTTTTCTCCCGAAAAGCTTTCTTATCCGTGAAGCAAGAGCAAGAAGCTTCTTTCTGTGACCGAAGGTCATTGACCACGGTTTTTCGTAAAACCGCCACAGAGCACTGCCCTTTTTGACCGTTTTGCCCTTTCGGAGCACTTCGGTGACCTTTGCTTTTACCTGCTCCGGCGATACGGGACCCTCAAGCTCATCCTGAGCGTCACCCGCAAACCAGAGTCCGTCACCGTCAAGCTTGCGCACTCGGTGCATTATGTAGCGTCCGTTCGTGCGGCGGTAGAGCAAAATATCACCGCGCTTTGCCGCAGTGTCCGCTTTGTTAAGAATCACCGTATCCCGTCCCGGATACAGAAACGGCAGCATACTCGCTCCGCTCACCACAAGCGGAAGCTTTGCTCCCGCTGCCAAAAGCTCCTCATATTCCGGCATAAGCTCCTCGGCGGAAAGCGTTCTTCTGTTCATCGCGTTTCCTCCGTGAGTCTCGTTCCGCAGAGCTTATAGCGTCTGTCGCAAAAATCGGCAGTCTGCGGTCTGTGGGTTATGATCATGATGGTTCGGCATTTGCCGCTTTGCTTGAGGTTGTTCAAAAGCTTGAGCTCCGTTTCCTCATCGAGTGCACTCGTTGCCTCGTCCAAAAGCAGAACGGGAGCGTCAAGCAGCAGAGCTCGCGCTATCGCAATGCGCTGTGCCTGACCCTCGGAGAAGCCTCTGCCCAACTCACCGATATCGCTGTTTATGCCCTTGGGCAGCTTCGACACGAAGTCAAAGGCACAGGCAAGGCGAAGTGCATCCTCTATCATCGCATCCGTTGCATCGGGTCGCACCATTCGCAGATTGTCCGCCACCGTACCGGCAAGCACCGTGTTTCCCTGCGGAACATAGGCAAACGCCGACCTCGTTGCGGCGGAAAGGCGTTTCTCCGTGCCGTTTGCGATGAGCACCGCTTCACCGTTTTGGGGCTTAATGAGTCCCAAGATCAGACGAATCATCGTCGTCTTGCCCTCACCGGAGGCACCGGTAAGGGCGACCGTGTCGCCCATCTTCGCAGTAAAATCTATGCCTTCAAGCACCGTCTCGCCGTTTGCATACGCAAAGCCGACGTTTCTCAGCTCAACGTCGCAGCTTTCGGGTACGTCCATGCTTTCTCTTGCGCCCTCCTCCTCGGGGAGCTCCGTGACTGCCATTATTCTGCCTGCAGAGGTCGTGACGGATATTGCCGATGGCACAAGTCCGATAAGCGTCGTAAACGACGAACGGAGCATATTCGTAAGCTGCAAAAACATCGTCAGCGTACCGAAGGATATGAAACCCGTCCAAAGTCTGTACACTCCCCAGCCGAAGCAGCCGACGGATATGCACAGTCCGAGCACGGACATGACCATGCTCGCGATAACGGAAAATCTGTTGTACTCCAAAAGTGCCTTGCGGTAGCTCTCCTGCATCGCCTTCATCCTGTCACGGAAGCCGTCCATGACACCGAAGGATTTTATCGACGCGAGATTGCGGAAGGAGTCCTCATGGAAGGACATGACCTGACTGCCTATCTCCTTCATTTTCGCACTGTATTCGCGCATTCTCGAAACTATCGCTCTTGAGCAGATGACGGAAAGCGGAACGCCGATAAGTGCGATCAGTGCCATTGTGCTGTCGTAAAACAGGATGATCACAAGTGCGCCGAAAAACTGAACACTGCCCGATACAAGTGACGGTAAAAGACTCGTAACGCCCGATGCGACGGTATTGACATCACCGTTCACGCGATTTATGAGGTCACCGCTGCGGAATGCTTCAAGCGATTCCCAATCGGTGCGGAGCATACGGTCATAGACCTCAGCCTGAATCCCGTTTTGCACTCTGATATTTATAACGGCGGCTATGCGTGATGCGGCAGCCTGCATAAGCACACTGCCGAGCATCAGCCCGATCATAAGTGCGGCAGCACTCGCTATGCCGCCCGTTTCAAATCCCGTGACGGCATCGATAAGCTTTTTCATCGCAAGACCCGACAGCAAAGACATCAGCGTTCCGAATACGCCCAAAAGAACGTGTATGACAACGGCGGCACGGTAGCGGCGGAAATACTTCAGCATCCACCTTGTCTCGTGCAGCATTTCTTTGAAGTAGCCTTCTCTTATTTTACTTTTCAGCTTTTGCGAAAACCTCATGTGCCTACTCCGCC
>CAZWID010000032.1:0-11748 GCA_964634065.1 uncultured Oscillospiraceae bacterium
AAGTGAAGTCCTTTTTTCAACTAAGTGTGCATTGCGGCACGTGAAGTGCTGCTTCACATTCGGCTGTAGCCGAATGCTTCACTGACACAAAATCCACATTTCAGCAGTAAACTATCAGTGCGATGAAGACGCAGGGCTCGGTGCCGATGTTTTTAATCGAATGACCTTCGCCTGCGGGAGTGAAGCTGCTGTCTCCGGCGGAAAGCGTGCAGATATTGCCGTTGTCATTATATTCGGCACTGCCGCTTATTATGTGGTAAAATTCGCAGTCGCCGTTGTGAACGTGCCAACCGAGCTCACTGCCTACGGGAAGGGTAGTTACCGAAAAAACTCTGCCTTTACCCATAAGCTCCTCGGGAGTTTCGATGATGCGGTCGAAGTGCACCTCACCGGCACCGCCGAACATATTAGCTGCGACATCATGCTTGTGCTCATTTGCTCTTTTTATCATAATCCGAGATCCTCCTTTATAAGAATTATTTCAACCTTTTCCATATCCCACATGGGACCCCACATTACGGTCAGAGCGTTGCAGGCGCGCTCGGGACTGCGGCAGTCGTGGCATTTGCCGTCGAATTTGCAGGGCGTCTTGCAATCGAAGCGTGCAAGATTCTGCACCGCTGCGGTGTTGCGCGCACGGTAAAGTGCGGAGTCGAAGTCGGGGCATATCTTGTTTGTTCCCGCAATGATATACACACGCTTTTTGCCGAACAGGAGCGAGGATACGCGGTTGCCTCTGCCGTCGATGTTGAGAATCTGACCGTCCTCGGTTATCGCGTTTGCGGAGCTTATGTACACCGGCGAGGCATTTGCTTTCTCGAGAGTTTCCCATCCGGGAGTGCGCCAATGCCAATGCACGGTGCAGCCGTTATCCGTCAATTTGTCGTAAATGCCGAGTTGATCTGCTGTCTTGCAGCCGCCTATGCCGACCTCGGTGACGCCTATCTCGGAGCAAAGATAATCGACCGCAGCGTTGCCGCTGTCGAATACGCTGACATCAAAATGCCTTGCCTTGAGACTTTTCACGGTTTTTTCCAAGTCCATATAATGTCCTCCAATGCTTATGATATGAAAACATTATATTATCATTTTTCCTCATTGGCAAGACGTTTTTCGATGTCAGCTATGAGCTGTTCGACGGAGGATATCAGCTCCTTTGCCGTCTCGAGATCGCTGCTTTGCGCACTGATTTTGACTGCGCTGCTTTTCGCCATCGGAGCAATGCGGAGTTTAACACCGCCAAGCTCAAAGCTCAGCCCGTCGGAAAAATCGCCGCCGAGCTCGATGAAGCCGCGGGACAGCATATCCATGAGCCGTGCTCTGTCGCGGCATGGGCAGCCGTCGCCTTCACCGTCGCAGCCGCAATCCTCCGAGTTTTCGACAAAATCGTCACGGATGGGAAGGCGCACCCTACCGCTTATCGCATCGGCGCAACACTCATAATAGCTTTTCGGCGTACCGATATCGCACCAATAGCCACGGAGCGGTACACCGAGAAGCTTTTTCTTTTCATGCAGCAGCAGCGGGAAAAGATCGCCGGCAAAATCGAAAACGTCGTTTTCGGGAACAAGGCTCATTGCGGTGGGGGAAACGATGTAGATTCCGGTGTTCACGAGATCGGTCACCACATGAGCCCAATCGGGCTTCTCGACAAAGGAGCGCACGCAGCCGTCGTCGCCGCAGAGAGCGAGCCCGTAGCGCAGCGGCGCAGAGCATCTTGAGAGCGCGATCGACACGGCGGGCTTTTTGCTTTCGTGCTCAGCGATAAACGCAGAGAGGTCGAGGTCGCATATCGCATCGCCGCTGACGACGAGAAAATCCTCATTGCCGTAAAAATCCTCACAGTTCTTTACACTGCCTGCGGTGCCGAGTGCTTCGGTTTCGATGCGGTAGCTGAGGCTCATGCCGAGCTCTTTTCCGTCACCGAAATAGTCCCGTATTACATCGGGACGGTATTTTAGTGTCGCGCATACCTCGGTGATGCCGTGCTTTTTGAGCTGCAACAACACATATTCCATCACGGGTCTGCCGCAGAGAGGGACCATAGGCTTCGGCGTATCGCCGCTGACGGGCTTTAGCCTTGTACCCATTCCACCTGCCATCACTATCGCCTTCAAACAATCACATCCTTTGCAAATAGTTTGCGCGATTTTTCGAAAATTAAACAGGATTAGGCATAATGCACGAAAGCGATACAACTGAATGGTGCATTATGCCGATTTTGCGCATTTTCGGAGGTAGTTGTTGACAAAATAAGGGGGGCAATATAATTACCTTAACACCGATGATCAGACACGGTGAGAATTGAAAAAAGGTTATTATAAATCTGCGTCTCTTGAGACGCGGAGAAACACGGAGGTGAAAAAATGAACCCGGAGATATGTTTGGAGGTCTGGGGAGACCTCGCCTGCTTTACGCCGCCTTATGCAAAGGTGGAACGCCTGACATATCCGATACCGACGCCGTCTGCCGCAAGAGGCATCCTGTCTGCCATATATTCAAAGCCGAAAGAGTTTTACTGGCAGGTCACTCGCATAGAGGTATTAAACCCCATACGCTATGTCAGCTTTATGCGCAATGAGGTAAAATCCAAGGCAAGCATATCGGGTGACGTATCATCGGCGGTTATTTATGCCGACGAGGACAGAACCCAACGTCAGACGAAAATGCTCAAAGACGTGCGATATCGCATAACGGCAAAAATATGCCCAAGGAAGGACTTCACGGGAACGGCGGAGCAGCTTTACTGTCAGGCAATACGCCGTATTCGCGGCGGCAAAAATTTTTATCAACCGTCACTCGGTATGAGAGAGCTTGTTTGCTACTACGAAGAAAGTGACGGCAAGCGCGAACCGATAGACCTTGACATGGATCTCGGACTTATGGTCTACGATGTTTTCAATCTGCACAAATACGAGGTTACGAAAAAAGCGGAGTACAGTCTTTCGCTCTACCGCGCCGTTATGAAGCACGGAGTCGTTGAAGTGCCGGACTATGACAGCGATGAGGTGCTTAAAGGAGGGATGCTTCAATGCTGAAAGCTCTTTACGATTACGGTATCGCAAACAAGCTTGCGATACCTGCGGGATTTATGAAGAAGCCGATCAAAGCCTACATAGTCCTCACGCAGCGGGGAGATTACCTCGGGATAGAATCGGTTGAAAACGATGAGCAAATATGTCCGGATATAGGTTCAATGGCGCAGGGACCGGATAAGTGCAATCCTCTTGCGGAAAAAGTTGATATAGTTCTCGGCACGGACGGTAAGAAACCGGACTTTTTCAAAGAAGTGCTGAGGGACGGAGCGAAAAAAATACCGCAGCTCGGGCTTTGCCTGAACGCACTTGAAAGCAAAGAGCTTTTTCATGTGATAAGCGATGAGACGCGGAAGCGTAAGCTAAAAGGAATGGATCGAATAAGCTTCAAGGTCGACGGCGTTCCCATAGTGAAAGCAGAGGGTGTTGAGGAATGGTGGCAAGATTATCGCCGGCGTCTCACAAAAAAACAGACGAAAAAAGGTGCGGACAACAATGTCCGCTGCCTCATAACCGGTGAACTTATAACGCCGATAGACACCGTACCGACGGTGAGCGGGCTACAGGTCGTAGGAGGGCATTCAAAGGGCGAGGCTCTTATCTGTTTTGACAAAGCCGCATTTTGCTCTTACGGTCTGAAAAAATCGACAAATGCGCCCGTGTCGGAGGAAGCTTTTTCCGTTATAAAGGATGCCATGAACGATTTGCTCCGAGGCTCTCCTGCAATGTACAATAGAGACAGGAACCGCGACTTCAATCCGTTTGCACCGGTGTTTTCGGGTATGAAATTTGTCCACTGGTACGACAAATCGCTTTCGCCAGAGGACGATCCGCTCCCACCCTTGTTCGGCGGCTTTGCGGGATTTGAGGAGGACGACGGAGATGACGACGAGGAGACGCCGCGAGATAAGGAGCTTGAGGAAAAGCAAAACGCTCTCAGGGCGAAAACCGCTGCCGATGCTCTTGTAGAAAGCATCAAAACCGGAGAAAAGTCAAATAGTCTTGACAGCAGCTATTACATAATGCTGATATCGGGTGCAAACGGCAGAGCGATGGTACGCAGCTATGAGCACGGAAGCTATGAGGAGCTTTGTGAAAAGCTCAAGCTGTGGTATAAGGACCTTTCGCTTTGCGATGACTTCGGCAGAGGAACGATACGCCCACGCTCTCTCAAAGCAAGACTGACGAGGCTTTCGAAGTACAGAGGCAAAAGCGGTGATCGGGGTAAGCTCAACGATCAACTCAAAAAAGAGCTTGCGGGCATAACGCCGAGTATCGTGACGGCAATCATAAACGGCACGGCACTGCCCGATTCCGTTGCCGCAAAAGCTTTGCTTTATATACGTTCGCAAATGCTCACGTCGGAAGAAGATAAATACTTGCCCATACCGGACGGTATAGCCTGTCAATGGCTGAAGGTCTGGCTTGTACGCAGGGGAAGAAAAAGAAACGAGGAGGTTTCCGATATGGAATATTATAAGCCCGATTTCCCGAATGCGGCATATCATTGCGGTGCACTTATGGCAGTGTATGCTTCGCTTCAATATGACGCAATGGGTAAGCTGAACACGGGCGTTGTTCAACGCTACTATGCGTCGGCAAGCACCACACCCGCACTTGTGCTCGGAACGTTGGAGAGAATGGCAAGCATATATAGACCGAAGCTGAAGGATTGGTTGCAGCGCATTTATGAAAACAGGCTGAACGACACTTACGCATTCTTCGATTCCGTGGGGGATCGCAGCTTGCCGAAAACCTTGGATCTCGAAGGGCAAAGCTATTTCGCTTTGGGCTACCGCCAAATGAGTGCCCAAATATCACACGACAAAAAATCGAACGGCAAAAATGAGGAGGAAGAATAATATGTCCGCAATCAAGAACAGATACGAATTTGTATATTACCTTTCCTGCACCAATTCAAATCCGAACGGTGATCCCGATATGGGCAATACTCCGAGAGTCGATCCCGAGACGATGCAGGGCTTTATAAGTGATGTCGCGACCAAACGCCGCATACGCAACTATATCAGCCTTGCCCACGGCGATGAAGCCGGTATGGGGCTTTTGATTGAGCAGTCGACCAACATAAACCGCCATATTGCCAGAGCCAAAAAGGAAGCGGGAGTTGAAGGCGAAAAGAACAAAAACGCAGTGTATGCGGGAAGAAAAAAAGCGTGCGAGTTGTTTTACGACGTCAGGACTTTCGGCGCGGTCATGTCAACGGGACCCAATGCGGGGCAGGTCAGAGGTGCGGTACAGATACCCTTCGGCAAGAGCGTCGATCCCGTTTTGCCGATGGATATCTCGATAACGAGAATGGCGAGCGCGGACGACGTAAAAAGCGAAACACTTGAGGATTATATAAAGGATGAAGAAGCCAAGAGTGAGGATAAGCTTCGAACTATGGGACGCAAGCAGCTCATTCCCTTCGGACTGTATGAGATCAGAGGGTTCATAAGCGCAAACTTCGCTGCCGAAACAGGCTTTGACGATTATGATCTCGAGCTTTTGTTTGAAGCGATAATGAATATGTATGAGCATGACCGCAGCTCCAGTAAGGGCGAAATGGCAGTTGTCTCTCCGCTTATTATTTTCAAACACGTCGGTACGGACAGCAATGAAAAACAGCGCGAAAAGCAGGCAAAGCTCGGTTGTGCGCCTGCGCATAAGCTGTTTGAGCTTGTGAATGTCGAGCGCAAGAGCGAGGTCTCAACGCCCAGAAGCTACCGTGATTACAACGCCACCGTAGATATGGACGGAGTTCCCGCAGGAGTGGAGATAGGCTTTAAGTCCGATGCCTACAGTGCCGTAAGTTGGGGAAAGCTCCCGCAGGGTGAGACTTGGCTTACCAACAAAAATGGATGATAGGGAGAGGCTTCCTCTATCCTATCTGTCCCAAATGTGCTACTGTCCACGCAGAGCGGGACTCTTACTGAATGAGCGGCTTTGGGCGGAAAATGCCGATACCGCAAAGGGTAGAGCGGAGCATGAGCGAGTGCATAGCGAAAGAGTCGAAAAACGGGGCAAATCATTAAAACTCTACGAATACACCGTCTTTTCCGATCGCCTCGGCTTGCTCGGCAAATGCGACTGCATAGAAGCCGAATACGACGAAAAAGGCTGCACCGTACCGGCTGTGGATTTTCCGGTAAGGCTGTATCCCGTTGAATACAAGCACGGCAAGGTGCGTGATGAGGAGGAGTATAAGCTCCAACTTTGCGCACAGGCGATGTGCCTTGAGGAAATGTTCGACACCGCCGTTTCGGAGGGCGCGATATTTTACATTTCCTCTCACAGGAGAGTGACGGTTTCGTTTGATGATGAGCTCAGGGAAAAAACGGAGGAGACAGCCGCAAAGCTGCATGAAATGCGCCGGTCACTCACCGTGCCTCGGGCAAGCTTTGACACAAAGTGCCGCCGCTGCTCACTAAATGAGCTGTGTTTGCCGAAGTTGAAGTCCTCTGCCGCCGAATATTTGAATATGCTGCGCACGGAAGCGATTGAGACTGTCGAGGAGGATGAGGAATGAAGAAGCTTTTAAATACCTTGTATGTCCTCACTCCGGACAGCTATCTGTTTTGCAGGAACGACAATATTTGTGTCCGAATAGGCGGAGAAGAAAAACTTGCCGTTCCGGCAATCACGGTCGAGGCTATAGTCTGCTTCGGGAAAATGACCGTCTCCACACCGTTGCTTGAATTTTGCGCACAGCATGGCATAAGCGTAACATTTGTGAGTACTAGCGGGCACTTTATGGGGCGGTTTTACGGTCCGGTAAGCGGCAACGTCCTTTTGCGAAAACGCCAGTATGAGAGTATGAACGATGATGCGTTTGCTCTTGAAACCGTTCGCTCGATACTGCTTGCAAAGCTCAGAAACAGCAAGCTTGTGCTTACCCGTGCAGCAAGGGGAAGCAAGACCGAAGAAGGGAAATCGGATTTGCGCTCCGGTGCGGAAATGTTAAGCGATGCTGCCGAAAGGCTGCTTGAATGTGAAAGCGTCGATTCCATGCGTGGGATAGAAGGTGCGGCGGCAACGGTCTGTTTTGCCCGATTCGACAGGTTGCTTGAAGGCAATCCGAACGGCTATAGGTTTGAAGTCAGGAGTCGCCGTCCGCCGAGAAACGAAGTCAATGGCGCGTTGTCGTTTACTTATATGCTGCTGACCCGTGAAGTGCAATCGGCATTGGAAACGGTGGGACTCGATCCCGCAGCGGGATATCTGCACAGCTTGCGCCCCGGACGACCGTCATTTGCATTGGATATGTTGGAGGAGCTTAGGACCCCGCTGTGCGACAGGTTTGTGGTTTCGCTCTTTAACAGAGGGCAGCTGTCGGATAAGGATTTTATTAAAGACGAAGAAGCCACATTGTTGAACGAGAGAGGCAGAAGAACCTTACTGTCGAGTTGGCAAAAAAGGAAGCAGGAGGAAATAATGCATCCGTTCCTCGAGGAAAAGGCGCAGATAGGAATGATTCCCTATGTGCAGGCGATGCTTTTTGCCAAAGTTCTGCGCGGTGATTTGGATGCTTATCCGCCGTTCGTTTGGAGGTAGTGCCTATGCTTTTGCTTGTGACGTATGATGTTGATACGAGAGATAGTGCGGGCGCAAAGCGGCTGAGAAAGGCCGCGCAGCTTTGTGAACGCTACGGCAGCCGTGTGCAAAACTCCGTGTTTGAGGTATTACTTAATCCCGCACAATTGGCGGCACTGAAAGCGGAGCTTGCGAAAGTTATCAAAGTCGAGACCGATTCGGTGCGGATATACCGTCTCGGAAGCAACTACAGCAACAAAATCGAAGTTATCGGAAGAAGCTCTCCGATAGAACAGGGTGAGCCTCTTTTGCTGTAAAATGAACTGCGCCGACCTAAGCGGCACAAAAAACACCGAAAGGTTGGCGCGACGATAAACAACACTTATACCGAATGTGTTGAAGAATGTTGGTGCATTTAAATACGTAAAGCGGAAAAATTGACATATTCGGCATAAATCCGGCAAAAACCGCATACAAAAATGTGGGATTTTGCTGTTCGCTTCCATACGGAGGCGTGAATTGAAACAAAAAGTGCTTGACATACTGCCAAAATGGTAGTATGTTCGCCACAATGCGTAGGCGTGAATTGAAAAAACGGTGAAGAATTATGAACAAAGAAAATTACATGGACATTGCCCTTGAGCTTGCGCATGAGGCAAGCGACAGGGGAGAGATACCCGTCGGCTGCGTTGTGGTCGATGCGGAGGGCAATATAATAGGAAAAGGTCGCAACCGCAGAGAGGAAAGCGGCGACGCCACCGCTCATGCAGAGGTTGAAGCAATACGGCAGGCGTGCGAAAGCGTCGGTGACTGGCGGCTTTGCGGCTGCACACTGTTTGTAACGCTTGAGCCCTGCCCGATGTGCGCCGGAGCGATAATAAACTCACGCATACCGAAGGTAGTGTTCGGCGCAAAGGACGAGAACACGGGCTCATGCGGCAGCGTGATAAATCTTTTCGAGGAACGCTACGGGCACCGCCCGGCGATATACGGCAGTGTGAAAGCCGATGAAAGTGCGGCATTGCTGAAAAGCTTTTTTGAAAAACGGCGATAGAAAATAAGAAAAGCGACGGCGAAAGCCGTCGCTTAAATAATTCCGATCTCAGGGCTTGAAGATGTCGAAGATCTTGTCGAGAACTTCAAACTCGTCCTTGGAGTTGGGCTCGTGCTCGGAAATGATGCTCTTGATGAAATCGTAAATACCGTACATTGTTTTTCCTCCTAAAAGTGTGTTTGACTATTTCCGATTGCATATTACCAAATGCGACCACATATGTCAAGAGAAAAATTATTTAATAACTTTAAAAAATCAGTTTATTAAATAACAAATCTAAATGCGTAAACAAAATGAGAAAAAATGTTTAAAAAGAAAAGCGACGGCGAAAGCCGTCGCTTAAAAATTTCTTATCTCAGGGGTTGGGAAGGAAGATCTTATCGAGAACTTCAAATTCGTCGTCTGCGTTGGGCTCGTACTTGAGAATGATGTCGCGGATGAACTTATAGAGATCGGTAAACATTGTTTTTTCCTCCTAAAGGTGTGTTTGACTATTTCCACTTGCATATTACCAAATTCGACCGACACTGTCAAGTGAAAAATTATTTAATAACTTAAAAAACATAGTTTATTAAAAATCAATCATTTTCTTTAGACAATTCATTGCAAAACTGTCCCGATATCGTACAAATAACAAGCAAAATGTTTTGGATTTAAATTCGGATACGGCGAATATTATTCAATGACAAGTTTCGAAACTATTGAAAAATCGCAGGAAGCAATTCCTGCGATTTATAATCGGATATGTCAACGCTTTTTCTTGCCGAAGATGCCCTTGGAGTCGGTATGCTCACCGCGCTCTGCGGCAAACTGACGCAAAAGCTCTTTTTGCGATGCCGTCAGATTCTTGGGAACGGTGACACGAACCGTGACAAACTGGTCACCTCTGCCGCTGCCTCTGAGGAAGGGGATGCCCTTACCCTTGAGACGGAAGGTGCTTCCCGTTTGCGTGCCTTCGGGGATAGTGAGCTTCACCTTACCGTCAAGCGTCGGAACCTCTATCTCGGCACCCAGTGCCGCCTGTGTGAAGGATATACCTTGCTCCAAAAGAACAGAGCTGCCTTCACGCTCAAATACGGAGTGCGGCTGAACGATGACCGTCACAAGAAGGTCGCCTGCGGGACCGCCGTTTACGCCGGCATTGCCCTTGCCGCGCTTGGAAAGCGTCTGCCCGTCGTCGATACCGGCGGGAACCTTGACTTCCTCTTTTATCTGCTTGCGAACACTGCCCGCACCCTTACAGGTCTTACAGGGGGAATGAATGACCTTGCCTCTGCCGCCGCACTTGGGACAGGGTGAGCTGGATTGCATCGCGCCGAAGGGGGTGCGCTGGGTGGTCTTGACCATACCGCTGCCGCCGCACTCCTTACAGGTCTCGGGCGTTGTGCCCTCCATGCAGCCTGTGCCCTTACAGTCGTTGCACTGCTCGACTCTGCCGATGAATATCTCCTTGACGGTGCCGAATGCCGCCTCCTCGAATTTGACGTTCACGGATGCTCTTATGTTGTCACCCTTGCGGGGGGCGTTACTGTTTCGAGCACCGCCGCCGAAGCCGAATATGTCACCGAATATATCACCGAAGCCGCCGAAACCGCCGAAGTCACCGAAGCCGCCGAAGCCGCCGCCACCAAAGCCCTGCGACGGGTCGAATGCCGCATGACCGAACTGATCGTACTTGGCGCGCTTGTCGGCATCGGAGAGGATCTCATATGCCTCGTTTATCTCCTTGAAGCGGGCTTCACATTCCTTATCACCGGGGTGAAGGTCGGGGTGGTTTGCCTTGGCAAGCTTTCTGTATGCTTTTTTGAGCTCGTCCTCGGTCGCACTCTTGCTGACGCCGAGAACCTCATAGTAATCTCTTTTTTCTGCCATAACCGTACCTCAAAATGTGGGCGTACAGGGTACGCCCACATGATATTTCGCCTTAAAGATCACTTCTTGTCGTCATCGTCGACTACAGTGTAGTCCGCATCATAGTAATCCTGACCGTTGCCGCAGTCACCGCCGCAGTTGGGGTCGCAGCCGCCTGCCTGAGAAGGATCGAAGCCCGCTGCCTGAGCCTGCTCGTAAATCTTGCCGAATACGTCGGTGAGCTCGTTTGTCGCCTTCTTGATGGCTTCGGTATCGGTGCCGGTGAGTGCGGTCTTGAGGCTCTGGAGCTTGCTCTCGATCTCGCCCTTGAGAGTGGGATCGAGCTTGTCGCCCGCATCCTCGAGTGCCTTCTCGGTCTGATATACGATCTGATCGCCCTGATTGCGAACGTCGATCTCCTCCTTGCGCTTTGCGTCTTCGGCTGCGTACATTTCCGCTTCCTTGACTGCCTTCTCGATGTCCTCCTTGGACATATTGGTGGAGGAGGTGATGGTGATGTGCTGCTCCTTGCCTGTGCCGAGGTCCTTTGCGGAGACATTGACTATGCCGTTTGCGTCGATATCGAAGGAGACTTCAATCTGAGGAACGCCTCTGCGTGCCGGAGCGATGCCGTCAAGGTGGAAGCGACCGAGGCTCTTGTTGTACTGTGCCATCTCACGTTCACCCTGGAGAACGTTTATCTCAACGGAGGTCTGATTGTCGGCTGCGGTGGAGAATACCTGACTCTTTTTGGTGGGGATGGTGGTGTTGCGGTCGATAAGACGGGTGCATACGCCGCCGAGAGTCTCGATGCCGAGGGAGAGAGGTGCAACGTCGAGAAGGAGAATGCCTTCAACGTCGCCGCCGAGAACGCCGCCCTGGATAGCCGCACCGACCGCGACACATTCGTCGGGGTTAATGCCCTTGAAGCCTTCCTTGCCTGTGAGCTGCTTTACCATCTCCTGAACGGCGGGGATACGGGAGGAGCCGCCGACCATCAAAACCTTGGATATCTCGCCTGCGGAAAGACCAGAGTCGGAAAGAGCCTGCTTTACGGGACCTGCGGTCTTTTCGACAAGGTGATGAGTCAGCTCATTGAACTTTGCACGGGTGAGAGTGATGTCAAGGTGCTTGGGACCGGTTGCGTCTGCGGTGATGTAAGGCAGGTTGATGTTGGAGGTGGTGACACCGCTCAGCTCGATCTTTGCCTTTTCCGCAGCTTCACGCAGACGGGACATTGCCACTTTGTCGGCGGAAAGGTCAACGCCTTCGGCT
>CAZWID010000033.1:0-11469 GCA_964634065.1 uncultured Oscillospiraceae bacterium
TCGTTTTCGAGCCCGAAGTCGGCGCACTGTACTACGGTAAGGTTTCCAACATCCGTTCCGAGTTCGGCGCATGGGTAGAGCTTGCCCCCGGCAAGGACGGTCTCGTTAAGATAAAAGACCTCGAGTTCAAGCGCACCGAAAAGGTCGAGGACGTACTCAAGATAGGCGACATGACCTGGGTCAAGGTCATGAACATCGACGACAGAGGTCGCATTGATCTCTCCCGCAAGGACGCCCTCCGCGAAAGAGGAGAAGCGTAATATAATACGTTATACCAAAACCGAGATGCATTTTGCGTCTCGGTTTTTTTACCGAAAAATCGAAGAATGCGAAAGTGCTTGCTTGACGCGGGTTGCGCGCACGGTTATAATATAATCGTAAAATTGTATCATAGGAGGACTGTACTCTTATGGCGGGAAAATATTCCGTTTTGCTGAAAACCCTGGCGGAGGAAAACAACCTTACGCCTTTGCATACTTCCGAGGATTACGACACAAGACTTTTAACGACCGCCGACGTCAACCGACCGGCTTTGCAGCTTGCGGGCTTTTATAATTACTTCGACCCTCAGCGTCTCCAGATCATAGGCAGAGTCGAAAGCACCTACCTTGAGCTGAAGTCGGAATCGGAGCGCAGGGAATGCTTTGAAAACCTGTTCCGTTGGGACGTTTCCGCACTCGTTATATGTCACGGGGCGGCAGCCTTCCCCGAGTGCATCGAAATGGCGGAGAAATACGACCGCAACGTGTTCCTCACAACGGAGGACACCTCGGACTTCATGGCAAAGGTCATAAGCTCCTTGCACTTTCACCTTGCACCGAGAACGACGATGCACGGCGTTTTGGTCGAGGTGCACGGCGAGGGACTGCTCCTTTGCGGCGACTCCGGCATAGGCAAGAGCGAAACGGCTCTCGAGCTCATAAAAAGAGGGCACAGACTCATTGCCGACGATGCGGTCGACATTCGCAAGCTCAGCAAAAACAGTCTCATCGGCTCCGCACCCGCACTCATACGCTATTACATGGAGCTTCGCGGCATAGGCGTTGTCGACGTCCGCCATCTTTACGGTGTCGGTGCGGTCAAGCCCGAGAGCGCGATCGACCTTGTCGTCAACATGGAAGCGTGGGACGACAACAAGGCGTACGACCGCCTCGGACTTGCAAACGAAACGCAGGATATTCTCGGTGTCACGATACCGAGTCTGACGATACCGGTCTCGCCCGGCAGAAACCTTGCGGTCATACTGGAGCTTGCCGCGATGAACAACCGCCAGAAGAAGATGGGCTACAATGCGGCGGAGACGCTTGCAGCCGACCACGACCGAGCGATAGATCTCGGAATGATTTGATAGGAGTTTAAGCATGGAAGATCTCGAAAAAGCCATAGTCGAAATAATGGAGCATATGCCGAAGCTCGAGTATTACGAAGACGAGCCGATGAGCGGTCACTGCTCATTCAAGGTGGGCGGCAAGGTTCGCCTCTTTGCCGTTCCGCGCGATGTTTTTGAGTTTTCAAAGCTGGCGTTTATTTTGCATATGCATAACGTCGCACCGCTTATGCTCGGCAACGGCACCAATATGATAATTCCCGACGAGGGACTTGACATTTGCGTCATATCCACCGAAAAGCTCACGAAGCTGCGTCTCGGTGAAGGAAACACGATATATGCCGAGGCGGGCGTTACGCTTGCGTCACTGGCGCGCTTTGCCATGCAAAACGGGCTGTCGGGTCTCGAATTTGCGTCGGGCATCCCCGGCACCGTCGGTGGTGCGCTGCTCATGAACGCGGGAGCCTACGGCGGCGAAATGAAGGACGTGACGGACAGTGTCGTCGTCTACTATCTGCCCGATCAGGCACTGACCGAGGTAAAGGGCTCCGACTGCGGCTTTTCGTACAGGCACAGTAATTTCGAGGGCATAAACTGCACGATACTTTCTGCGGTGTTCAAGCTCACACCCGACGAGCCCGAGGCAATAGGTGCGAGAATGAACGAACTGAACGAAAAGCGCAGAAAAAGTCAGCCGCTCGATATGCCGTCCGCGGGAAGCGCGTTCAAGCGTCCCGAGGGAGCCTATGCCGCCGCACTCATCGACGAAGCGGGGCTCAAGGGCTTTTCCGTCGGCGGTGCGCAGATCAGCGAAAAGCACGCCGGCTTTGCCGTCAACACAGGCAACGCGACCTACGACGATGTGGTTGAACTTTTGGACACCGTGCGCCGCAGAGTGTACGAGAAGTCGGGCGTAACGCTTGAGCCGGAGATAAGGATATATCCCAAAGGGATGCTTTTGGTCGACGATTGGCGTATGCGCCGTCAGTCGATAATGGATCAGATGTCAGCCTCCGCAAAAGCAAAATCGGAGGAAAATTCATAATTCGGGATCGGGCATGAGATAAAGAGGGGATACGGAGATATGGAGTTTTTGATAATAACGGGCTTGTCCGGCGGCGGCAAAAGCCAAGCCGCGGACATCATCGAGGATCTCGACTTTTACTGTGTCGACAATATGCCCGCCGCGCTTATTCCCAAGTTCGCGGAGCTTTGCGCGGCGACCAAGGGTCGCTACGAAAAGGTGGCGCTCGTTGCCGACGTTCGCGAGAAGAACGGATTTAAGGACATTCTCGGTGCGCTCAAGGCTCTGACCGAAATGGACTTCGGCTACAAGATACTCTTTATGGAGGCAAACGACAAGACCATCATAAAGCGGTACAAGGAGTCGCGCAGACCGCATCCGCTTGCAAAGCGCGGCGCGTCCATCGAGACATCCATCGAGGCGGAGAAGGAGCTCATCCGTCCCATTCGCGATATGGCGGACTATATCGTGAACACCTCCCACCTTACGCTCGGTCAGCTCCGAAACGAGCTGTACACCCTCTTTGCCGAAAGCGATCAGCAACGCGGCATAACGGTCAACGTCATGTCCTTCGGCTTCAAGTACGGTATGCCGCTCGACGCGGACCTTGTGTTCGACGTGAGATTTCTCCCCAACCCCTACTACGTCGATGAGCTGCGCCTGCATTCGGGTCTCGATGCCGACGTCAGAGACTATGTTTTTGCCTTCGAGCAGACGACGCACTTCATGGAAAAGCTTGTCGATATGATAGAGTTTCTCATACCGCTGTACATTGAGGAAGGCAAGTACAGCCTCACCATCGCCATAGGCTGCACGGGAGGACGGCACCGCTCCGTTGCCGTTGCGACGGCACTCGGCGAGCATCTTCGCTGCATGGATTACAATGCGGCAAACATAAACAGAGACTTAAACAAGGGCGGATAAGAAATGAGCTTTTCGTCAAGGGTCAAGGCGGAGCTTTGCGAGGCAAGACTCGACAAACGCTGCTGCGCCGCAGCCGAGGCATACGGTGTGCTGCTGTTTTGCCGCGGCTTTTCACCCAGGGAAATATGCATAGTAACGGCAAGCGATGAGTTCGCCCATCGTTTGCCGAGACTTTTCAAAAAAGCACTCGGCGTTAAATTCGACGTTTTGCCCCCGGAGGACGCCGTCGGCAAGCGGAGCTTTACCATAAACGACGCGGATAAGATTCGCGGCATATACGATGCCTTCGGACTCGACGTTAGCACGCTGTCGCTGCACATAAATCTGGGCATACTCGAGGAGCCGTGCGACAAGGCGGCGTTTTTGCGCGGTGCCTTTCTTGCGGGAGGCTCCGTAACGGATCCGGAAAAGAGCTTCCATTTCGAGCTTGCGACCTCGCACTACTCCGTATCCAGAGAGGCGGCTGCGGTCGCGGACGATATGGGACATCCGCTGCGTTCGGCGCAGCGCAAGGGCAACTGCCTTCTCTACCTCAAGCAGGCGGACGCCGTTGCCGATTTTCTGACCGTTCTCGGCGCACCCGTCGCATCGATGGAGATCGCCGCGGCAAAGGTGGAGCGCGATATGCGCAACACGATAAACCGCAAGGTCAATTGCGACTCCGCAAATGCGGACAAGGTCGTTGCCGCGGCGGCGGAGCAAATGGCGGCGATACGCTTTATCGAGCAGAGCCGGGGACTTTCGACGCTCCCCGAAAAGCTTCAGGAGGCGGCACTTTTACGCATTGCGAATCCCGAGGCGTCGCTTGCCGACCTTGCGCAGCTCAGCTTCCCCTCGGTGAGCAAAAGCTGCCTGAGCCACAGACTGAAAAAAATCGTCGAGCTTGCCGAAAAGGAAGCCGAACAATAAAATCGAAGGGCGGTGTGAGTCTTGAGCTTTGTACATCTTCATTTGCATACGGAGTATTCGCTGCTTGACGGTGCCTGCCGCATTGATGAGCTGCCGCGACGCGTTAAGGAGCTGGGTCAGACCGCCGTCGCGATAACCGACCACGGCGTAATGTACGGTGCGGTCGCCTTTTACAAGGCGTGCAAAGCCGAGGGCATAAAACCGATCATCGGCTGCGAGGTATACGTTGCGCCGCGCAGTCGCTTCGACAAGGATCACAACGCCGCCGACGGCGATTACAGTCATCTCATACTGCTGTGCAAAAACGAGACGGGGTACAAAAATCTTTGCGACATCGTGTCCCGCTCCTTCACGGAGGGCTTCTATGTAAAGCCGCGTGTCGATTGGCGGCTGCTTGCGGAAAAGGCGGAGGGGCTTGTGTGTCTTTCCGGCTGCGTTGCCGGAGCGATACCGAAGCTGCTGCTCCGAGGCGACTATGAGGCTGCCAAGGCGAAGGCTCTCGAGCTGAGGGACATTTTCGGAGCCGATTCGTTTTATCTCGAGCTTCAGGACCACGGTATACCGTCGGAGCGCAGAGCCGCCGACGGGCTTTTGCGCATCCACCGTGAAACGGGTATCCCCCTTGCGGTGACGAACGATGCGCATTATATCGACAAAAAGGACGCTCCGAATCAGGACGTTCTCATGTGCATTTCGATGCAGAAAAGTCTCTCCGACCCCGCAAGACTGCGCTTTGAAACGGATGAGTTTTACATAAAGAGCGAGGCGGAAATGTCGCGCCTTTTCCCCGAATATCCCGAGGCCGTCGAGAACACGGCGAAGATCGCGGAAATGTGCGACTACGACTTCGAGTTCGGGCACTATAAGCTACCGCGCTTCAAGCTTCCCGACGGTGAGAGCGACAGCTTTTCGTACCTGCGCAAAAAGTGCGTCGAGGGACTTTCGGTGCGATATCCGAAGGACGACGGTGCGGTCGCGGCTCAGCTTGATTACGAGCTTGACATGATAAAGAAAATGGGCTTTGTGGACTACTTCCTCATAGTATCGGACTTCATCGCCTATGCCAAGAGCAAGGGCATACCCGTAGGTCCCGGCAGAGGCAGTGCGGCAGGCTCCGTCGCGTCGTATACACTGGGAATAACCGACGTCGATCCGATAAAATACAGCCTGTATTTTGAACGCTTTTTAAATCCCGAGCGCGTGAGTATGCCCGAT
This sequence comes from uncultured Oscillospiraceae bacterium, assembly GCA_964634065.1. Lineage (GTDB taxonomy): Bacteria > Bacillota > Clostridia > Oscillospirales > Oscillospiraceae > F23-B02. The sequence continues at coordinate 5,400 of CAZWID010000033.1, forward strand.
ATCGATATTGACTTCTGCGTCAATCGCAGAGGCGAGGTCATCGACTACGTCAACCGCAAATACGGCAGCGACCACGTTGCGCAGATAGTCACCTTCGGCACCATGGCGGCACGAGGCGCGATACGCGACGTCGGCAGGGTTATGGATATCCCCTACGGCGAAACGGATGCCGTCGCAAAGCAGATACCCTTTTCCGTCGGTATGACCCTGGATAACGCGCTCAAGGTATCGAAGCCTCTGCGCGATATGTACGAATCGGACGAGACGGTGCACCGTCTCATAGACAGGGCAAAGGCGGTCGAGGGTATGCCGAGGCACGCATCCATGCACGCCGCCGGAGTCGTCATCACCGACAGACCCGTTTACGAATATGTCCCGCTCTCGAAAAACGACGAAAACGTCGTCACGCAGTATCAGATGACGACGCTCGAGGAGTTGGGACTTCTGAAGATGGACTTTCTCGGTCTGCGAAACCTGACGGTGCTCGAGGCGGCGGCGCAGCTTGTGCGTGAGCATGAGCCCGATTTCAGGGTCGAGACAATACCCGACGGCGACAAAGCCGTATTCGATATGCTGTCCGCAGGTAAAACAAGCGGCGTGTTCCAGCTCGAAAGCTCGGGCATGACCGGAGTGTGCACGGGACTCAAGCCCAAAAGCATCGAGGATATCACCGCCATCATATCGCTGTACCGCCCGGGACCCATGGACAGCATACCGCGGTTTATCGAGTGCTCGACGCATCCCGAGAAGATAAGCTATAAGCATGAGCTGCTCCGTCCGATACTCGAGGTCACCTACGGCTGCATCGTCTATCAGGAGCAGGTCATCGAAATATTCAGAAAGCTTGCGGGCTTTTCACTCGGTCAGGCGGATATGATACGCCGCGCCATGAGCAAGAAAAAGCACAAGGTCATCGACGCCGAAAGAGTCGCCTTCGTGCACGGTGACGAGACTCGCGGTATCGACGGTGCGATAAAGCGCGGTGTGCCGGAGGGTGTCGCAAACAGTATTTACGACGAGATTCTCGACTTTGCGTCCTACGCCTTCAACAAGGCGCACGCGGTGAGCTATGCGATAGTCGCCTACCGCACCGCCTACATGAAGCGGCACTATCCGAGGCAGTACATGGCGGCACTTTTGTCGTCGGTTCTGGATTCGAGCACCCATGTCGCGGAGTATATAGCCGAGTGCCGCAACATGGGCATCGCACTGCTGCCGCCGGACATAAACCGTTCGGGTGCCGACTTCACCGTCGAGGGAGACAACATACGCTTCGGTCTTGTCGCGATAAAGAGCATAGGCAGAGGCTTTATAAACGAGCTTATCGCAAACCGTGAGCGCGACGGCGATTTCCGCGATTTCGAGGATTTCTGCCGCAGACTGAGCACACGGGATCTAAACCGCCGTGCAGCCGAAAATCTCATCCGTGCGGGAGCGTTTGACCGCTTCGGCAAGAGCAGAAGGTCGCTGCTTCAGGTCGCGGGACTTATGATAGAGTCCATGTCGCATGAGAACCGCAACAACATCGACGGGCAGATGAACCTTTTCGGTGATCCCGAGCTCACGGGCTCCGTCAACACGGTCGATATTCCCGACCTCGAGGAATACACTCGGCGTGAGCTGCTTGCGATAGAGAAGGAAACGACGGGGATATACCTCAGCGGACATCCCATGGACGAGTACCGTGCCGCAGCACGCAAAGCCGGTGCCGTTCCGACGGCGGAGATACTCGAAGCCGGCAAGGAGGATTCGCAAAGTCCCTTCCGTGACGGGCAGCTTCTCACGGTCGCAGGCGTGGTGCAGTCGGTACGCAGCCGCACGACGAAGAATAACAGTCTCATGAGCTACATCGTCCTTGAGGACGACAGCGGCAGCATAGAGCTTATCGCGTTCTCGCGCGCACTCGAAAGCTACGGCAAATACATTGAGGAAAACGCGGCGGTCGCGGTGAGCGGCAGGCTGTCGCTTCGAGACGAAAAGGAGCCGCAGCTCACCGTCGAGCGCGTGCGACCGCTGACGTCGACGGAGGAAAAGACCGAGGAAAAGCAGCCGACGGAGCAAAGGCTATGGGTAAAGCTTGGCAGCATAAACGACCCCGCAAGGGAGAGAATAGAGCTTATTCTGACGATGTTCCCCGGCAATCAAAAGCTTATCATCTACGGTCAGCGCGAGAACAAAAAGCTCTCCGCACCCTGCCTCATCCATCCGTCTCTCATCGCGGAGCTCAAAGAGCTTTTGGGCGACGCAAACGTTATAGTGAAATAGTAAAACCGCAGGACGCTTTCGCGTCCTGCGGCTGAATTTTTACAATGCGGTTCAGCGGATGAGTGCTTCGAGCTTTATGATGAGCTCGTTCATGAAATCCTCACTGCTCTCGATCGCGATCTCGGGCTCACGGCGCGTTGTGCGGGCAAAGACCTCCTCATTCATCTTGGTCGAATACTGCGCCTTGAGAAGTCTCACGCCATGCATCGCGGTCTTGACAAAAAACACCGCGGCGGCTGCGGCAGGTGCACCCTCGGGCGATATCTTGCACGCGACCTTGTCAAGCTGCTCGAGCATCATGACGCTTGAATACAGCACCTCGTCGATGATGACGCAGGCGGTGCGATAGCCGCCTTCGATCTCCGCTGCGGACGCGCCCTCGAGAAGTCTCTTTTCAAGCGGCTCCTTGCATTTTATTTCCTCGTCGATGAGACGCAGGAAGTATGTCCTCAGGGTTTCGAGGTCGCTTGCCGCCTTTGCGATTGCGGGATCGGAGAGGTCGCTGCTGTTCACCGCACGCAGTGCGAGAGCCGTCGCATTCGCGGCAGCCTCCGCCGCCGCAGAGCCGATACCGTATTCCGCGTCCTTTTCGGACAGTGCCTTGTTGCACGCACTTACGGGCTTTTCGGAGAAAAGCACGGCTTTGAGTCTTGTTACATTGATCATTTCTGCCATAGTCTGTCGTCCTTTCGTGCTCCAGTTGACAGGGAGCCGTATTTGTTTTATTATTTTCTTGTGAATTATTTTACAGCATTTTCGGCATATATTCAAGTGCCCGTGCAACAGGAGCGAACAAAAAATGAAAATTCTTATCTGCGGCGACGTTCATGCGGGAAAAAGCACGCTGATTCGCCGCCTTGCCGACGGTATGCGCCGACCGATATTCGGCTTCATAACGAAGCGGCTTCCCGAGGATCCCGACGGTGTGTCGAGGGTCTATCTTTATAATGCCGCGGAAAAGACGGCGGAGCGCGACGGCAGCCTTATAATCGAGCTGTCAGAGAAGGGCTATGTCGGGCATCCGGAGCTTATGGACCACCCCGGCTCCGATTATCTCGCGAGGATCCCCGAAGGCAGCCTTGTCGTCATGGACGAGATCGGGACGCTCGAGAGTGCGTCGCCGGAGTTCCAGTCGGCGGTACTGAATATCCTCTCCGGCAATTACGATGTCCTTGCCGCGGTGAAGGCGCAGAACACCGATTTTCTTCGCACCGTGCGCAAGCACCCCGACTGTGAGCTGTATATCATAACACCCGAAAACAGAAATGCCCTCTATGCTCAGCTTATGTCAAGCATAAAGGATTAAAGCTCATTGTATATTTCGGAATGTAAAAACAATCGTCGGCAGTGATTTTAACTGCCGACGATTGATGTTTTCTTTCGGAGCATAAAACGGATTCGTATACGTCCCGTTTGCTTATTCTCGGGCAGTCGGAGGGTCGGACAGGCTCGGGCAATTTGCAAAAGCATCCTCACCGATGGCAGTATCGTAACCCCACACGGTCACGGACGAAAGCAGGGTGCAGCCGTCGAAAGCGTGATTTCCCACCGACAGCACTTCGCTCGGGATGCTTATCTCGGTCAATGCGGTACAGCCGGCAAAGGCATAGTCTTCGATGATTTCGACGCCCCAAATATACAAAGTCGCAATTCCGGTACAGCCCTCAAAGGCATGAGCACCGATATATTCCGTGCCGCTGCTTATGCTCACGTCGGTCAAGGCAACGCAATTTGCGAATGCGTATTCTCCGATATTCGGTGAGCCCCAAAGCCACAGAGTTTCCATATTCACACAGCCCTCAAACGCGTGAGCTCCGATGTATTCGGCGGTACTCGGGATACTAAATTCCGTCAGTCCGGTGCAGCCCTCGAAGGCATGGTCTCCTATTTCGACAATATCCGCCCATACCGTTATACTCTCCAACATCGTGCAGTCAGCAAAGGCACTGTCGGCAATGCGGACGACATCCGCTCCCTCGTATTCGGAGCTTATCGAGACCGTGTTGCCTTCTCCGGAAAATCCGACGACTTCGGCATCGCCGTCGGCGTTTATCTCGTAAACGACATCGAAGTAATTGTACTCCTTGGCATCGTCCTCCGCTTTTTGCGTCTCGTACTCGGCAACGATCGAATCGACATCAAAGTTGTCATCATAGCAGAAAGCACTTCGCATTGCGGAACGCAGTCCGTAAACATATGACCTTTCCTCTCTCCACTTTTCGTGTATGGCAGACCGCCCCTCCGACCAAACATCGTGAGCATCACTTCTTGCGTCACGCCATTCGTCACGTTCTATCTCACCTTCGGCGTCATCGATTATACCGTCATAGTATTGATCGTAAATATCCTCCATCGCATCCTCATACAAGGTCTCGTAGTATATGTCCATGGCGTCCTCGTAAATTTCGTCGTAATAGTCGTCCATGGCATCGGCGCAGAACTCGCTGTACTTGTGGTCGGGGTCTTTCGCAATGAGCTTAAAATATGCGATCGAGTTTTCTCTTGTTCTCTCGAACAGCTTGTCGGATTCGGAAAGTGCAAGCTCTATCCAATCACCGATCAACTCTTTGTTCTCCGCATAATCCTCATATGTGCTTCCGACCTCGGAGAAGGTTTCGGACAGCTTTTCGGTCAGCTTTGCCGTGATGTCGGTGAAGTCGTTTTTTATTTCTCCTAAAACGGCTTCGGGGTCGCTTTCGTCATACTCTCTTTCGGTCGTCTCTATCCCGTTTTCCGCGGCGCAGGCGACCAAAGAAACTATCATCGCAAGAGACAGCAGCAATGCAAATACTCTTTTCATTCTCAAACCGCCCTTTCTTTTTTCGCTTTCTTTTTTGCAACAAGCATCATAACGGCACCGACAAAAACGGCGATAAGAGCTATCGTCACTGTGTAGGTACCTATTCCCCACGCATACTTGTCCTCCGAAATAAAGCTATCGGCCAAAGATGTACCGAGCAAAAAGAAGGCTCCGCTTGTAAACAGGTCGAATATCATAGTCGCTATCGGCTTTTTAAGCAATACGAACAGGGCAGTCAACGCCAAAAAGCCGCCAAACACCGCTACCACGATCCCGACTATCATAGCGTCATCCTCTCCGTATATACCGTGTACGATCTTGCTCACGGAAAGCAGAGAGGGGGCCTCGAAATCCTCCGCCTTCAGCTCCAAGGCTTCGTTCTCCGTTCTGTTCGGATGCCGGTCAATGTACTCCTCCAAACTGCCTGTCGCAGTCAGGTACGGCAAGAACAAGGAGATCATCGCCAACAATATTGCCGCGGCACTTACGATAAGCGGGCGTTTCAGTGCTTGATTTTTCGTTTTGTTCATATCATATCCTCCGTATCGATTTTTTTGCCTGCCTTATCCACAGTATACTACCGCAAAATGACTTGTGTCAACAACATTTCGCTATTCTCACAAGGTTTATGAAGTGTATAGCACACCTTATTATTGTCATGAGGTGATACGCATGAAGGCGGAATACAAGAAGCTGTATGAGAAATTCGGTTTAAACGTGGTTTACTACAGAAAAAGAAAGAAGCTCACGCAGCTTCAGCTTGCGGAGCTTGCCGATATTGACAGAAGCCATATAAGCGCGATAGAGTTGGGGAATGTCGGAGTGTCCTTCGATCTTGTGTTCAAGCTGTGTGAGGTCTTGGAGGTAAGCCCGAAGGAGCTTTTCGATTTCAGAGACTGAGCGAAAAAACACCGAAATTTTCAGCAAAAAACACTTGACCTCCATCTTGCGGTATGGTATATTTATCATTACCTGTCGGATGAGAGGTCTTTTTTCGTGCGCAAA
>CAZWID010000034.1:0-10958 GCA_964634065.1 uncultured Oscillospiraceae bacterium
GGTAGATAATTCCGACAGCAAAAATGCTCCTCTACTCAACGCAACGCTGCACCTGAGCACCGGCTCCAACACCTTGACCGACAACGGAGTTACTTACACCTTTGACGGCGACACATTGACCGTTTCCGGCAGCGGTACTTGCACCTCGGCATGGATGGATACATTTGAAGCAAGCGCGGTCACAAAGCTTGTAATCGCAAACGGCATTACGAGTATAGGTGAGAAAGCGTTTTACGATTGTAAGAATCTCTGCGATGTTTCGCTTCCGGACAGCCTGAAAAATATCGGCAACCACGCATTCGCCAACGCCGAAAAGCTCGAGGACATAAGCTTCAAAAACGGGCTTGAGCAGATAGGTGACTATGCCTTTTATATGTCGGGCATCAAGAGCGTAACGATACCGAGCACCGTTAAAACACTTGGCGACGGTGCTTTCATAGGTTGCAAAAGCCTTACGAGTGTTGTCATTGAAAACGGCATCAGCAAATTACAGGGTTTCACATTCGCTTATTGCAGAAGCCTTACAAGTGTAACACTGCCCGACAGTCTTACCGTAATTCAGTGGAATGCATTCGACGGTTGCAATAGTCTCAAAACGATAACCGTTCCCGAAAATGTCACAACACTCGCATATGCTGCGTTCGGAAATTGCACAAGCCTTGAACGCATTGTTCTCCCCGCAAGTCTTAATGTCGTGGAACAAAGCGTATTCGGCGGCTGCACGGGTCTTAAGGATGTTTACTACGCTGGAACACAGGCGCAGTGGGATGCCATTACGGTAGACAATTCCGACGGTCAAAATGCTCCGCTGTTCAATGCAACACTGCACCTGAGCACCGGCTCCAACACCTTGACCGACAACGGAGTTACTTACACCTTTGACGGCGACACATTGACCGTTTCCGGCAGCGGTACTTGCACCTCGGCATGGATGGATACATTTGAAGCAAGCGCGGTCACAAAGCTTGTAATCGCAAACGGCATTACTAGTATAGGCGAGAAAGCGTTTAATGCTTGCTCGGGGATTTCGACCGTTACGATCCCCGACAGCGTGACTGTCATCGGCAAAGGTGCGTTCCAAGGTTGTACCGCCCTTACTTATGTGAAAATCCCGAGCAGCGTTACTTCCATCGGAGACAGAGCGTTCTACTTAACCGGACTTACGAGTGTGAAAGTGCCCGGAACCGTAAAGAGTCTCGGAAAGTTTGTTTTCGGCTCATGTACAGACCTTGTCGATGTCACCATCGAAAGCGGAATTACAGCATTGCCCGAAAACGCATTCCTATACTGCACCAAGCTCAAAAATGTCGTTCTCCCGAGTACACTTACTTCTATCGAAGACTATGCATTCTCTCTTTCGGGAATCGAAAAAATCAGCATTCCAAGTGGGGTAAAGTCTATCGGCTTATCCGCCTTCAGAAGTTGTTCTTCACTGAAAAGCATAGATATTCCCGTTAGTGTGCTTCAAATAGAGCGAAATGCATTCTCCGGCTGCTCCGCACTCTCAACCGTTAATTACGGCGGAAGCTCGAGTAAATGGAATCAGATAAGCATCGCTTCCGGTAACGAGTGTCTGACCGGAGCAAACATCCACTACAACTCAAACGGATATCCGTTCAAGGATGTCAATGTAAACGGCAGTCACGCTCCGTTTGCGACCGCAATTCTCTGGGCATCCAACACCGGAATCACGACCGGCTACTCCGGCGGACTCTTCAAGCCCGATCAGGGCTGCACAAGAGCGCAGGTCGTCACATTCCTCTGGCGTGCGGCAGGTTCTCCCGAACCGACAAGTTACTCGAATCCGTTCGGTGATGTTTCGAACAGCGGCGCAATGGCACCGTACTACAAGGCCATCCTCTGGGCAGTCGAAAACGGCATAACCTCAGGCTATCCCGACGGCACTTTCCGCCCCAATGCGGTCTGCACCAGAGCGCAGTTTGTGACCTTCTTGTGGAGATTTGAAGGTCAGCCTGCTGTCAGCGGAGGCAACCCGTTTACGGATGTCAAATCGGACAGCCCGTTCTATACGGCGATACTCTGGGCAGCGGAAAGTGGCGTTACAACAGGCTACCCCGACGGCACATTCCGTCCGAACAGCACCTGCACCAGAGCTCATGTCGTGACCTTTATCTACAGAGCCCTCGCCTGACAAGCGCGGCGATAAATTCCATAAAGCAAAAAACGGAGCGTATCGATGTCGATACGCTCCGTTTCAGCTTGTCAAAAATCGTAGCTTTGTGCCCCGCCTTAAAACCCATTTTATGCTACGGAGGAAAAATCGACCGTCGGAAGTTAAACCCACTGCCAATCCACTGTAGGGCGGACTCATGAGTCCGCCGCCTGCTGCGCTCTGCGATTTGCAAAATGTCGAAAAGAAAGAACACGGTGCTGATTTGTCTTTTTCAAACCGCGCAACAGTTCAGTGCAGGTTTTGCGGCGAGGTCATGACCTCGCCCTACATGGTTCCGACAGTTTTAATGACTGCGGTGCGACAATTGAGATTGGAAAAGTTCGTACCATTGCCTTTAGCTTAGACTTACGATGCGTGGCGGTTTATAAACTCCGCCCGTGTTTTCGAGTACATGATTTTCTGGCTGCTGTAGAGTCCGTAATAGCCCGACAGCATATAGGATATTCCGCAGGCAAGCGCAAAGTATATGAGGTTTGCCGAGCCGAACAGCTCGACGCTCAGAATGATCGATGCGATGGGGCAATTGACCGCACCGCAGAACACCGCGACAAGTCCCAAGGCTGCCGCAAACTGTGCCGACAGTCCGATGATAGGCCCCACGACGCAGCCCAAGGTCGCGCCGATGAAAAAGGTGGGGACTATCTCGCCGCCCTTGAAGCCGCAGCCTATCGTCACCGCCGTGAACACTATCTTCCACAGGAACGCCGTTCCCGATGCGCTGCCGTTTGTCAAGGCGTTTTCTATGACGTCGATGCCCGCACCGTTGTAGTCATAGCTGCCGCACAGCAGCGTCAGCGCGACGATGATGCAGCCGCCGACCGCGGCTCTCACGAAGGGATTTTTAACGTGCTCCTTCGCGAAACGCTCTCCCCTGTGCATGACAACGCAAAACACGATGCTGACAGCGGCACAGACTACGCCTATGACGACGACCTCTATCGTCGTCGTGACCTCCATGGGTGCGAAGGCAAGCTCGAATTGCAGCGGCATTATGCCGCAGATACGGGTCAGCGCATATGCGACGAGAGCCGAAACGAGGCAGGGAATAAACGCCACATAGTAGATGACTCCGACGGATATGACCTCAAGTGCGAATATTGCCGCGGTCAAGGGCGTCCCGAACAGTGCGGAAAAGACCGCGCTCATGCCGCACAGCGTCATTATGCGCATATCCTTTTCGTCGAGCTTCATGATGTGACCCACGTTGTAGCCGATGCTGCCGCCTATCTGCAGTGCCGCACCCTCTCTGCCGGCGGAGCCGCCGAACAGATGCGTGACCGCAGTGGCAATGAATATCGCGGGGACAAGCAATATCGGCAAACGCTCTCCCTCATGTATCGAGTCGATAATGTTGTTGGTGCCTTCGCCCTCCATACCCGTAATGCGATAAAGCCCCGCAATGAGCAGACCGCCGACGGGAAGCAGGAAAACGAGCCAAAGATTTTCGCCTCGAAGCTCCGTCGCGTAAGAAACAGCAAGGTTGAACGCAACGCCGACAAGACCGCAGATCGCACCGGTTATCGTCGCTACGATGAGCCAACGGTAGAAGGTGCGGAAGTAGCGTCCCGCATATAGAATTTTTTCTTTGAATACGGTCACTTTGCGACCTCCGTTCTATTGTTTAAAGGTGCGAACCCGTTATTCACCGGAATGCATAACAAGCTGTAGGCAGTTGAATCTGCTGCTTGGATCGAAAGATTTTGTGCCTTCAAGAGAATGCACGGTCATTTGTGACCGTGCATTTGAGATTGTCAAAAAACTATGCTACGCAGATAAGACAACAGAGTAGCGGGGGAGCTCGAGGGGTAGCGAAGCGACGCTGCGGAAGTGAATAATGTGCCGGTGGCACATTAGAGCCGCAGCGTGACCGAGCCGCAGCGAGAAAAGACCCACCTCGAATTGGATTGCCGCCGCAAAAAAGGCTTGAGAATCAAGGCTTTTGGGCGAAGCGTCATTTTGAGTATTCAAAATGACCGGCGGCTGTTTCAGCTTGTCAAAAAAGCCCGAAGGGACTTTTTTGACAAGCTGGAATGCACGGTCATTTGTGACCGTGCATTTTGCGTTTGGCTCAGAAGATTTGCGTCGGGAGCTTCAGCTTTTGCTTCGGCGGAAAGGCTTCGTCGAATTTTTCCGTTTCGGCTTCATCGACAAAGTAGCACTGCGGCGGTGCGTATTCACCGGAAACGCCGTCGAGGTAATGCTCCTCAAGCTCCTTGCAAAGAAAGAACGATGCGTCCGCACCCTCGGGTAAGCCGTGATAGCGGATGCCGAACTTCGATGCATAGTCAAAGCCGCTCTTGCCGTAAAAGTCGATGTTGCCCTCAAAGCAAAGTGCCTTGCAGCCTGCCTCTTTCGCCTTTTCGAGCGAATAGTCAAGCAGCAGCTTACCGTAGCCCATCCTTTTGTATTCGGGTGCTATGCATATCGGTCCCATGGTCATGATGGGCATCTCGGTGCCCTCGTCGGTCGTGATATGTGCCCTGACAAAAACATTCTGCCCGATGAGGACACCGCCTTTGAGCATAACAAAGTCAAGCTCCGGCACAAAGTCGGGGCTGCTTCTCATGCAGTGCAGCACATAGTGCTCCAAGCAACCGGGGCGGTACACATTCCAAAAGCTTTCACGAACGAGGTTTTCGACCTCGGCTCTTTCTTCCTTGCGTTCCAAACGAATTTCAATGTCATTTTTGTTCATTGTTTTTAACCTCCTGAAGATTGTTGACATCAATGTGGGAGGTCGGATTGCAGCCGATCTCCCGATCAGCCTACAATCTCCGAGGTGTTGTACTTAGTCAAAAAGCACTCTCCTGAATAAGCATTTCGGCTTACGCCGATTTCAATGTATCACAATGGAAATGTTATTGCAAGATAAAGCTTAAGCTTTGCCGTATTTATTAAAGCGGACTGCGCCGCAAAAGCGTCACAGTCCTTCGGTGCAAGTTAGTTTACTTTTTCTCTGCGAGTTGGTTTATCTCCCATATAGACAGCTCTTTTCCGGCTAAATCAAAGTTTTCCGCTTTGTCACCTACGACGTCAATCGTCATCATAGTTGTGTTATCACGTGGTGAGGGATTAAGCAGGAAAGGAGCAGTTCTGTCTCCTATCTCTCTGTATACGGTGTGCATTGTCAGTCCGCAGGAATCACAACGTAAAAAGTAATAAGCATCTTTCTTTACTATCGGAAATGTCCCTACTGTTTTATGTGCTGTATGTAATAACCAGTGGGGATTGTTGCCGCAAATAGGACAAGTCGGAAGGCTCACATCCGCAAATCTTTGGATAGCTGCACCGACAAAACCGTCACATCTTTTGAAGCTCATCTTTGAAATATCGGTTTCCGATTCACTTTCAATAGCTTTTTTCAAATCTCCAAATATTCCCATGTCATTCTCTCTTTTCTTTTAGTTTAAAAAAACAGTATGCTCGGCAAAAACACCGATGCTTCTATAATAAAACCAAGTATTGAAGCTCCGAGTGTTGCTTTTGCCGTTGCCGGATTTGATTTGCTGTTGGTTGCCGAATATATGAATCCGATAATCGGAACTACAAAGCCTATTGCCACCATTGATGCTGCTACGGATTTGTCGGTTTCGATTTTTTCTTTCTTTGCTTCGGTATACTTTCCGCAAGTGCTGCAGAATTCATCGTCTTTGTTGAGCTCGGCTCCGCAATGCTTGCAGTACAGCTGCGTCTCAACATTTGTGTTTGACCCACACACGGGGCAAACCGCCAAGTTGTCCGGAATCTCATAGTTGCAGTTTTTACAAATCATCTTTTCACCCTCTCTCAGAACATATTAAACAGCTTATCGTAAAATAAATATTGTGATACGAAATACACCACTATGCAGCCAACTACCAGTATCAGCAGAATCACAGCTAATACGGAAAAGCCCTTATCCTCCGGCTTATTCTTTGATTCCGAAAAAACTTCTTTGGTGCACGGTGTTTTGCAGTAAATACAAACATCGGCGCGATCGTCGATCTGCTTACCGCAATGTCCGCAATATTTCATGATATACCTCCTTTCGACAAAAAAAGTGCACCCCCAATAAGAGAGTGCACAAAAATGCAAACTCCTATTGTTGCTACACAAATCTCAACGAATGAGGATACACTCCTAAATTCACCAAGCGGAATCTGCATTTTTAACAAATGTGAGCTCGGTGAAACCGCAGGACAAAATACCCCTATAAAAATAGAGGGTGCTCCTTAGCATTCGCTGATATTCGATTTGTGTAGCAAATTTATTGTATACCAAAAACCGTCGATTTGCAATACAATCGAGAAAGTTTTTTCCACAAAAACAGCCCCACCCTCTTTCGTTTGCAAAAAGGGTGGGGTTTTATAAATCAAAAGCTATTGCAGCTCTTTTTTGATTCGTGTGATGGCGTTTTTTTCAAGTCGGGAGACTTGGGCTTGGCTTATGCCTATTGACTTTGCGACCTCCATTTGGGTCTTGCCCTCGTAAAAGCGTAGCGCAAGTATGCTTTTTTCCCTTTGCGACAGTCGGGCTATCGCATCGGAAAGTGCTATCTGCTCAAGCCAATGCTCATCGGTGTTTCGTGTGTCGCCTATCTGATCCATAACGCAAACGCTTTCGCCCGAATCGCTGTACACCGGATCGTACAGCGACACCGGATCGCAAATCGCATCCATTGCGAACACGACCTCGCTTTTCTTTATCCCTATCGCCTTCGCTATGCTCTCGACATCGGGCTCTCTGCCGTGCTGCGCGGTGAGCCGCTCCTTTGCCTGAAGCACCTTGTACGCCGTGTCACGCATAGACCTCGACACTCTCAAAGCCCCGTGGTCTCTCAAAAATCTGCGAAGCTCGCCGGAAATCATAGGCACACCGTAGGTCGAAAACTGGACATTCTGCGTGAGGTCGAAGCAGTCTATCGCCTTAATAAGCCCGATGACCCCAACCTGAAACAGGTCGTCCATGCTCTCGCCTCTGCCGGCAAACTTCTGAATCACCGACAGCACAAGCCTGAGATTTCCCGATATCAGGCGATCCCTCGCCTTTTCGTCACCGCTTTGAGCGGCGGCGATGAGATCTTTCACCTCGGAATTTTTAATAAGCGGCAGCTTCGCCGTGTTGACTCCGCACAGCTCTACCTTGCCCTGCATAGCATCACTCTCCTTGGTGACGCTATTATTTCCCATAGCCTGCGCTTTTATCCGTTGCGCACTTTTTGTTGCGGTGAGATGAAAAGCGTTATATAATGTAGGCGGCAAAGATGAACGCAAGGTATTCCTATGTAAGGGCTACATCGGCAAAAATCTTAAACTGTTGCTCGAAGATAAGTGCTGACTACTACTGCAACCTTACCCATGATGAGATTTGCGGTATCTTGTGTGAGCGTGAATGAGAACACAAATTGCAGCAGCAAGCTGTTTTGGGAGGCTAAACTTGAATTCTAATCGGAGAACTATTAGCGTAAAAGTTGCTCTTTCTAACAATATTAAAAACTTCATTCAAAGCGGTCGTTATGAGCCAGCTATCCTTGAACTAATGAATCGTTCTGTGCGACTGTTCCCATATAAATATCAACATAATGACAATCAGTCGCACGGTGAGTGTGACTTCTACGCAATTGTCGGAGAAGATCAACAACTTATCAAGTATGATGTAAAGCTTCCTTTTGACGAGAAGCAAGGCAGACTCCTTTGTAGTAATAAAGCAAATTTCGCAGAATGGGTAAAACTGATGCTCAAAGAAGCGGCTCAATTTTCAGATTGTATCACGAAAGGGCAAGGCATACACAATGTTGATTCACTCAAGCTTTATGGGATAATCAAAAACCTACTTTCCCGTATTTCGCCAGACGAAGACCTTATTCTTTTTTTGCCATTTCCTATCACGCTCGACTATGAAAATGGTTTTTTACGGCAATTTGCGACTGACATTCTGAGTGCAATCTTTGATGAACTGTCAAGCAGTGAGCTTTTATCCAACCACGTTATATATACCATTTATCCCTCAATCGATGGCAAAATGGTGATACGCAATTTGAATAACAACACCCGTGAGTTTGTTGATTCTCCAGAAATCACTGCATATATTTCTTATGATTTTTCAGCGAATTAGGAAGGCAATAACAAAAAATACATTACTGATTTTCTATAATTGCTTATCTGTCACACTTGAAATCGCACGAAGCTCAAAGATTGATTTTTAAACTATAATATGTTAAGCTAATAAAACAACTACAATAACAAGAAATGAGTAGATATGATGAATACTGAAATACTTTTATTTGATAACAAAATAAAGTCTTTAAGTATTGAAGAAGTAAGAAACAAAATCATAAATGGAGATTGCTTGGAAGTAATGCGTGCTCTACCGGACAAGTCCGTCGACATTATAATTACTTCCCCGCCATATAATCTCCTTAATTCAACAGGAAATGGGTTAAAGAAAAACACTACCTGTGGAAAGTGGAAGAACGCAGCTATCAAAAATGGGTATGTTGATTATGACGACAATATGCCTTATCCTCAATATATTAAGTGGCAAAAAGATTGCGTTGCCGAAATGTATCGCCTTATTAAAGATGATGGGGCAATATTCTATAACAACAAAAACCGAGTTCAAGGAGGTATATTACAAGATCGGAGAGAAATCGTAAAGGATTTTCCTTTACGGCAAATTATAACATGGAAACGAAGCGGAGCAATAAATTTTAATGCAGGGTACTTTTTACCTACTACTGAACAAATATATGTTATATGCAATAAGGGCTTTAAATTAAGAAAGGGTGCTAATAAACATACGGATGTATGGGAAATAAAACAAGAAATGAACAATCCACATCCCGCTCCTTTTCCTGAAGAACTTATTGATAGGATTGTAAGTAGTACTGAGGGAACAATCGTTTTAGATCCGTTCGGCGGCTCCGGCACAACAGCAGTTTCGAGTTTAAAAGACAGCAAAGATTTCATACTCATTGAGAAATCAAGATATTATTGTAAAATGGCAAAAGCGAGAATCGATGGTAAAGGAGATTGGAGAAATGTCTCAAACGATTCACCAGAAAATTGATAGGTCGCCTTTTAAAAACATTTATTGGTTTGCAAGACATTTACTTAATACAGACCAGTATGGAGCGTTAGGAAAAGCAAAAGAGACACAACTACTTACTACAGTTTCTGTCATAGAAAATATAATGACGCAACCGGAAATGAACGATGTCGAAAAGCTCCTTGTGTGCAAAAACACTCTATCTACTGAAATATGCGGGATGGTAAAGCAAGGAACCAAAAATGCTAGACTTGCATTAAATTTAGTTGATACGCTTGACAGAGAAATCAAAACGTTGGAAGATGTCGTTATCTTTTGCATTACGATGAAATATGTAGTTGCGCCGATTAATCAAGCTATTTTAACTGTTCCATCTGATGATGTTAAGTTTTGCAAAACCGCAGCAACAAATATTCTTGATGCTTTGGGCGAAGAAAAAGCGGGACTTGTAATTGAAACATGGGATAACTTAGGGGTTAGAGGCTGTTTGGATGCAGAGCGTACTGCTGTCGTAGAAGCTTTTTCTCGTCTTATTGACAACTTATCCAAGTTGGATAAAATAGAGCATGACAATATAGATGACAATCTTGTATTAACTGCGTTTGTTCAAGAATTTGAAAGAAGATTGGGGCAAAAGAGGAAAGCGCGAGGCGGAAACTCCTTAGAAACTGTTGTTTCCTTCCTTTTTGATTATTATAAATTTCCTTCAACAGAGGCTCCGAATCATTTTGATCAAGACTTAGAAGTTGACAAGTGGTTTAAGTGCAAAGATGGTTGGAGCATTGGCATAAGCTGTAAAAGAACATTGAGAGAAAGATGGAAACAAGTCAGTCAAGCAGATCGAGGTACATTGTCACATTTTAAAATCAAAGAATTGTGGCATATTATAACTTATGATAAAGACTTATCTGATGATAAAATCGTTCGCTTAGGAGAGCAGGGACAAATCTTCTACTTAATGGACAGTAGCAAAACATACCAAAGATGTTCTCAACATGTCGGGATGAAAGACTATGTACGCCCACTGTCGAAACTAATTTCAGACATAAAAGGCAATATAAAATAAGTTGGCAAAAAGTCTCCCTCAAGCGAAGCTTGAGGGAGACAAATTATTATGCGATTTTTGCGGCTTTATTATTTGTACATCTCGATGAGACGCTGAAGGTGCTCGTAGCGTGCCTTTGCGTTTTCCTCGGATGCGGCAAACAGATTATCCGCACGGTCGGGGAACTCACGGGTCAGGCGGCTGTAGCGTGCCTCGTTCATGAGGAACTCCTTGTATCCGCCTGCGGGAGCTTTGGAGTCAAGTGCGAACTTGCCTTCCTCGGCAGCCGGATTGTAACGGAAGAGATTCCAGTAACCGCAGTCGACGGCTTTCTTCATCTCTGCCTGGCAGTTGGTCATGCCGCCCTTGATGGAGTGCATCTCACAGGGTGCGTATGCGATGATGATGGAGGGACCCTTATAAGCCTCCGCCTCTCTGATCGCCTTGAGGGTCTGGATGGTGTTTGCGCCCATTGCGATTTGTGCGACATACACATAACCGTAGGTCATTGCGATCTCCGCAAGGGACTTGGACTTTATCTCCTTGCCCGCCGCGGCAAACTGTGCGACCTGACCGATGTTGGATGCCTTGGATGCCTGACCGCCGGTGTTGGAGTAGACCTCGGTGTTGAACACGAAGTTGTTGACGTCCTCACCGCTTGCAAGAACATGGTCAACTCCGCCGAAGCCGATA